>JAQIBX010000133.1 GCA_027858895.1 Desulfuromusa sp.
GGGAGATTGCTGAGTTGCTGCAACTCAATTTTCGATAATTGAGGAATCTCTTCAGGAAGGAGTAACCCTCCATCATCTGCCAGACCCATCATGACTGCTTCGCTGAAACTTAATCCCTGAACTTTTCCTCTAGTACTACAATATTTCATATTGTTTCTCTTTCGCACAAAAAAATAACATTTTTGTTCAGTAATCTTCAGCGTGACATCTTAACAATAACTATCCTTGATTGGAAGTTTGTTACACGAAAAAAGCGAGAGTTTCCACTTTGGAAACTCTCGCTTGGTGTGACTGGTTTGGTTCGTTATGTTTAAATTAGCGGCCGGCTCCTTGAGCATCAACCACGGCAACAGCGGCCATGTTGATGATATCAGCAACATCATCGCCCCGTTGCAGCACGTGGACTGGCTTTTTCATCCCAAGCAAGATTGGACCAATCGCTTCGGCTCCGCCCAGTTTGTTGAGCAGCTTATAGCTGATATTTCCCGATTGAAGATCGGGAAATATAAAGACATTTGCATCCCCTTTGAGCATTGAGAAGGGGTATTGAGCCTCTGTCAATTCTGGGTCTAGGGCAATATTTGCCTGGATCTCACCATCAACAATCAGGTCGGGGGCTTGCTGTTTAACCAAGGCGGTTGCTTTCTGAACTTTCTTTGCTGATGGATGGTTGGTACTACCGAAGTTGGAGAACGACAGCATTGCTACTTTAGGTTCAATATCAAACTTACGCACTTCTTCTGCGGCCAGAATAGCGGTTTCTGCCAATTCTTCTGCCGTTGGGTCAACAGTTACCGTGGCGTCAGCTATAAAGACAACTTTTTTCTTGAAAACCAGCATGTACATGCCGTGAACCTTTGAAAGTTTGGCACGTTTGCCGATAATTTCCAGGGCCGGTTGAATCGTTTCCGGATAGTGATGGTTGATCCCGGAAAGCATCGTATCGGCATCACCTTTTTCTACCATCATGGCGCCGAAATAGTTGTTATTAACTTTTATTCTTCGTTTTGCTCCAGCACGGGTGATGCCTTTGCGCTGGCGCATTTCAAACATGGTATCAATATAATCGCCACGCTTATCACACGTCATCGGGTCAAGGATTTCAACATTACCAAGCTGAAGTTTCAGCTCTGCAATCCGGGCACGAATTTCTTTTTCATCCCCTAATAAAATTGGCGTGGCAATATTTTCTTTAATCAATATATGAGCTGCCCGCAGGATTTTGTCTTCTTCACCTTCAGGGAAGACAATCCGCTTCGGATTGGCTTTTGCTTTGTTGATCAGGGTACGCATGACCTCCTTGGAGCGCCCCTGCAGAGCCTCCAAAGATTCGCGGTATTTCTTCATATCTTTGATCGGGCGGCGGGCTACTCCTGAATCCATGGCTGCTTGGGCAACCGCCGGAGCTACGTGGAGCAACACGCGTGGATCAAAGGGCTTTGGAATAATATAATTACGGCCAAATCTAATATCTTCTCCAGCGTAAGCCCTAAGCACAGAGTCTGGTACATCAAGCTTGGCCAAGTCAGCTAATGCTTTGACCGCTGCCAGTTTCATCTCATCATTGATAGCACTCGCATGTACATCAAGGGCGCCTCGGAACAGGAAGGGGAAACAAAGAACATTATTCACCTGGTTCATGTAGTCGGAGCGACCAGTGCCGATAATGACATCATCGCGAACCGCTTTAGCTGCTGGCGGAGTGATTTCTGGGTCAGGGTTGGCCATGGCAAAAACAATCGGATCTTTCGCCATTGTTTTCAGCATATCTTCTGATAGAGCCCCTTTAGCCGAGACACCAAAGAAAATATCGGCCCCAACCATTGCATCTGCAAGGGTTCTGGCATCCGTTTTTGCTGCCAGGCGTTCTTTGTACAAGTTCATGCCTTCAGTTCTGCCTTGATAAATAACACCTTTGGTATCACAGAGAATGACATTGTTTTTATCAATCCCCATGGTAACAGCCAGGTTGGCACACGCGATACCAGCAGCACCAGCACCGTTGACTACCATTTTTACTTTAGTAACATCCTTGCCGACAATCTCCAGAGCATTTAGCATGCCAGCAGCTGAAATAATTGCAGTGCCGTGCTGGTCATCATGGAAAACCGGAATGTCCATGATTTTTTTTAACTCTTCTTCGATATAGAAACATTCCGGACCTTTGATGTCTTCCAGATTGATGCCGCCAAAAGTAGGTTCTAGAAGTTTAACGGTTCGGATGATTTCGTCAGAATTTTTGGTGTTGAGTTCGATATCAAACACATCAATATCGGCAAAGCTCTTAAACAGAACCCCTTTTCCCTCCATCACCGGTTTTCCGGCCAGTGCACCAATATCACCGAGACCAAGAACAGCAGTGCCGTTGGAAACGACAGCAACCAGGTTCCCTTTTGCGGTATATTCATAGGCTAAACTTGGATCTTTTTCGATTTCCAGGCAAGGCTCGGCAACACCAGGACTATATGCGAGCCCCAGTTCGTGACTGGTGGTACACGGTTTTGTTGTGATAACTTCAATTTTACCTTTTCGCCCATTACTGTGATAATCAAGGGCTTCTTGACGCATTGACATGAGAGTGTGTCCTCCTGTAGAGAAAAATTTCTAAGATGAGGTATTCTGATCAGTATCTTTACCTCTTTGCTGGATGAACGTGAGAACTTAATAGTATATATCAAAATTAACTAAACTAAAAAATTATAGTTATGCTAAAAAAAAGTCAAGCTTCTATTGGCTGTGTAATATGATATAACCCTTCGAAGTCTGTCGCAATGATAATGCCAATTATTTATTTTAATGGTAAACACTATAAAAACAGTAGGTTAAGTCATGTTTTGCGTTTGTTTAGCAAAATAAAAGTATAATTTTTAGTAAAATTCAGTGTTTATCGGCCAAAAATAACCACTTCTCATGAAACTTGTGAATGGGGTGTTAAATGCGAGTAGGGGTTTTATCCGATACTCATATCCATTCTCTTGATGCGGGATTTGAGCTCGCTCAAAAACTATTGAATGGTCCTTTTTCTTCGGTTGACGCAATTTTACATGCTGGTGATCACGTTCATGCCGATCTGGATAGCTGTTTTCACTCTATCCCTTGGTATGGTGTTCGTGGAAATATGGATTCTTCGGATGGTATGTTGCCGCTGCAGAGAATTGTGAAACTGGGTAAAATACGGATTGGCTTGGTGCATGGATGGGGTGTGTCAACGGGTATTGAAAAACGGGTGCTGAGTAGCTTTTCTGAGAGTGATATTGATGTTCTGGTGTTTGGCCATAGTCATCGTCCAGTTTGCCGCAAGGTAGGGCCGATATTGCTGTTCAATCCAGGCAGTCCGACTGATCGCCGTTCAGCACCATTTCATACCGTTGGAATATTGCATATTGCGAGTAAGGTGAGAGGTGAAATCATCCGAATTGATTGATCTTTCTAATCGGATCTCTACCTTTATGATTATGTTTGTTTTTCATTAGCTGTGGCATTAAAGGATTGTAGATGATTGATTTTTTTACCCGAGGTGGCCCACTGATGTATCCGATTCTGCTTTGTTCGGTTATTGGGTGGGCGATATTTATGGAACGGATCTTTGCTTTTATTAAGGTTCGTCGGCATTTGATACCGTTACAAAATTCGGTAAAGGGTTTTTTACAAAAGGATCAAGCTAAAGAGGCGGTAGATCTCTGCACGCAACAAAAAACACCATTAGCTAAAATTTTACTGGTCGTACTTAAAAATCGAGGCTGTCAACGCAGTTATTTGAAATCACTCGCTGAAGAGGTTGGTGAGCGGGAAGCTATTTCTTTGCAGCGTTACCTTGGGTTACTCGGGACCATCGCCAACATCACTCCATTGCTCGGGCTGTTGGGAACCGTCCTGGGGATGATCAAGGCATTCAATGTGATTGCAACTCAGGGAATGGGAACACCGGCCACCCTGGGTGGGGGCATTTCTGAAGCTTTAATTACTACCGCTGCCGGATTGACCGTCGCGGTGCCAATGCTTTTGTTACACCGTTATCTATCAAGTCGCTCCGAGCGTCTGGTTCTCGAACTGGAAGAAGCGACGATGCATATTATTGATTTGGTCGAGGAATAAGATGGGTTTTCGTCGCCGCATCCAGGAATCGCCAAAAGTTGATTTAACACCGATGATTGATGTCGTTTTCTTGTTGTTGATCTTTTTTATGATTTCAACAACATTTATCGAACGGCCTGGTTTGAATATCAATCTCCCTGCTTCCAGTTCTGAACAGATTAAACAGACAAATAAAGAAGTTCAGGTTTACCTGGCTGAAAATGGAGATATCTATCTTGAGCGAGAAAAGAAAAGTTTGGCTGAACTGCTACAATACCTGAAGAGTTTTGACCCGATAATGACGAAAAAGATGACTTTTTTGTTGATGGCCGACAAAGCTGCCCGGCACGGCAATGTGGTTGAGTTGATGGATGCCGCAAAGATGGCGGGTTTTGGGAGTCTTGCTATTGCTACGGATAAAAAGGTTGAAGATTAGTAAGATCAATCAAGGATCTTTTAAATCTTCAGTCTTCTGATCCCGGCTAGGAAGCCGGCTTAAATCGATTTGACAATTATCCCCTCCTGGACAGATTTCAACCGTGCAGGGATCTATATGGATAATGACGTTTGCCCCGGGGATTTCTTTTTCTATCTTCTTTTCTAAGCTGTCGGTTAGTTTATGCGCTTCCGCAACAGTCATGTCTTTACATACTTCCAAATGAAAATCCATAATTTTCAATGATCCCGCGCGCCGAGTGCGCAGACCATGATACCCGGCCAGTTGTCCTTCGTGATTGCTGATCAGTTGATGAACTTGTTGCTGAATTTCGTCAGGAAGTTCGTGATCCAGAATATCAGTCAGACTTCGTTTAATCAGCTGCAGTGCTTCATGCAGGATGTAGGAAGCAACCAGGATTGACAGCGCTGCATCTAGCCAGTGGATATCAAACCAACGGACCAGAAATAATCCGACCATTAACCCGAGATTGCTGTAAATATCCATCCGGAAATGGAGTGAATCAGCTTCTAATGCTGACGAATCGGTTTGTTTAGCAACTTTGCTTAAATGGCGGGCGATAAACCAGGAAGCAATAGCGCTGAACGCTAAAACCCCAATCCCCTGATCGATATGTTCAAGGCGATTATTTCGACCTAACCGCAAAACTGATTCATAGATGATCCAGGCACCTGAGCCGGTGATAACCAGAGCCTGAAACAGCGTAGCTAATGTTTCAAATTTACCATGACCGAATGGGTGGGATTGATCGGGAGGTTGTTCGGCATGACGAATCGCCATGAAGTTGACGCCCGACATCAGAATGTCGAGCAATGAATCGACTGCTGATGCCATCACCGCCATTGAACCACTGAGTAGCGCAATGAACAATTTGATAATGGCCAGAGTTAGAGCGCCACAGATAGAAAATGTTGCTGCTTTCAATTTAGGGTTATTGGTTCGAAACACGGCTGTCCTCTATTGTAACGGGCAGGAGTTATTCCAGGCTGAAAACCCATCGCCCGAGAGGTCGTTGAAACTTTCAATTCGTTGCTGGTAATAATCGGGACGGGAACAGGCCAAACTAACTTTCTCTGCCACTGCAGGATCAATCAATTGTTTTTCGGCACAAAATCTGTAGAAATTACTGGCCCCGACCAGGATACTTTCAAGTTCTGTCATGTTCGGATTAAGGGTATTGATGATATACCAGTTTCCGGCAAAGCTATGAATCAGTTCCGGGGATATTTTAAAGATGTTTATCCGGCGATTGTCGATCATATAGTCACGTAGATAGTAATCTGCACCACTTGCCATTCTGCCTGCTTCCAACGGAGAAAAACTCATGTTTTTCAATAAGTATTGATGGTATAGCTTAAGTAGTTCTTTGCAAAACTTATCCACCCTGATTTCATCTTCAAGGGTTTCGATTGAATAAATTTCAGGATCGAATAGGTCGATCGGATTTAATTTCTTTACTGTATCATCCATGATGTTTCCGGTTCTATTTCAGTTTATGTTTTAGCGCGGGAGCAGCAAATTTAAGATGTGTTCTTTTTAGCATTGCAACAAATGACGGTCAAGTTACGGTCCGACCGTTTCTGGTATCCCTCTATTTACTTACGAAGGTGCCTTTGTTAGGATACCCCGCCTTGTGTAACAATAGTATTTAATTTACTTATCTCTACGTAATTTCAGGAAGTTAGCATGTCGACAGCAACCCCGGTAATGCGCCAGTATCTAGAAATTAAAGCTGACTATCAGGATGCTATCCTGTTTTTTAGGCTAGGGGATTTCTATGAGATGTTTATGGATGATGCTGTTCTCGCTTCACGAGTGTTGGGAATCACGCTGACATCCAGAAATAAGGGGATTGAAGATGCGGTTCCTCTTTGTGGCATCCCTTATCACAGCAGTCAGGGTTATATTGCCAAGCTGATTGCTGCAGGGTATAAGGTCGCGATTTGTGAGCAGGTGGAAGATCCAAAAACAGCCAAGGGTATTGTTAAACGAGAAGTCGTACGGGTTGTGACTCCGGGACTGGTGACCGACACCGACACGCTAGAGCCCAAAGAGAACAACTATCTTCTCTCTATTGTTGAAAATGACAATTGCTACGGGATTGCCCATATTGATATCACCACCGGGGAATTTCGGGTGACTCAGGTTGATACCCTGCCTCAGGTTGAAAGCGAACTGGGATCATTGCGTCCGCGTGAGGTTCTTTTCAGCGATGCAGATCGTAGTCGTGAGCTAAAACAACAACTTGGCCATTCTCTTGAGGGGGTCCTGTACAATTTTCTTCCGGAGTGGACCTGCGAGACTGACTATGCACGGGAGCAGCTTTGTCTATTTTTTGGTGTCTCCGGGCTGCAATCTTTTGGCTGTCATGACCTGATTGCAGCACAACAGGCTGCATCCGCTGTCCTTTATTATCTACAGCAGACCCAGATGGATGAACTGCGACATATTCGACCTCTGCAGACCTACCATACGCAAAACTTTATGATTCTGGATGACTCCACCAGAAGAAATCTTGAGCTCACAGCAACTTTACAGGATGGTAAAAAGCGTGGCTCATTATTGGGCGTGCTTGACCGAACCGTGACTGCCATGGGTGGACGAACTCTGCGGCATTGGATTCACTATCCCTTGACTGATCAGGTGCAGATTAAACAACGGCAGACTGCTGTTGCTGAACTGGTAGGCGACAGTTTGCAGCGGATTGATTTGATCGAAGCACTCGACGGGGTTTATGACCTTGAGCGATTGAACAGTAAGATAGCCATGGCCAGCGCAAATGCGAAAGACCTTACTGCATTGCGAGCTTCTCTGGAAAAACTCCCGCAGGTCGATGATCTGCTCAGCCCATTGCAAAGTAACTACCTGAAAGATTTACGCCAGCAGATTGATCTATTGCCTGAGCTAGTCTCTTTACTTGAACGGGCTATTGTTGCTGACCCGCCGTTTGTTTTACGTGATGGCGGTATTATAAAAGATGGTTTCAACGAAGAGTTGGATGAATTAAGAGCTATCAGTCGCGACGGTAAAGGCTGGATTGCAGCTTTAGAACAGCAGGAACGTGAGCGGACTGGAATCCCTTCTCTCAAAGTTAAATATAATAAAATTTTCGGCTATTTTATTGAAGTGACTCTACGTAACCTCGATCGGATTCCAGAAGACTATCATCGTAAACAGACCTTGACCAATGCCGAACGATTCATCACTCCGCAGCTGAAGGAATATGAAGATAAAGTCCTGGGTGCTGAAGATCGCATCGTGGAGTTGGAGTATAATCTGTTTCAACAGATAAGATTGAAGGTGTCCGCCGAAGGCCGGAGAATTCAGCAAAGTGCAAATGTTCTGGCAATCCTTGATTGTTTGCTTTCTTTAGCCGATCTGGCTCATGAACGGAATTATGTTTGCCCACAGACAGACGATTCCGGAATCATTCATATCATCGCCGGCCGGCATCCGGTGGTTGAAGGAATGCCGTTAAAGGAAGCATTTGTTCCTAATGATGTCGAACTTGATACGGTGGAAAATCAGCTCCTAATTATTACCGGCCCGAATATGGCTGGAAAGTCGACTTTCATGCGACAGGTCGCTCTGATCACCCTGATGGCACAGCTGGGCAGCTTTGTCCCTGCTGAGACTGCACGAATCGGGGTGGTTGACCGGATCTTTACTCGAGTCGGGGCAAGTGATAACCTAGCCAAAGGTGAGTCAACGTTCATGGTAGAAATGAACGAAACCGCCAATATCCTGCGCCATGCAACTCGGCGTAGCTTAATTATTCTGGACGAAATAGGGCGCGGAACCTCTACCTTTGATGGCGTAAGTATTGCCTGGGCAGTTGCGGAATACCTGCACGACAATAGCGCCGTTGCTGCTAAGACTTTATTTGCGACCCATTATCATGAATTAACTGATTTGCCATTAACGCGAGAGCGGGTTAAAAATTACAATGTTGCAGTTAAAGAATGGAACGATCAGATTATATTCCTGAGAAAAATTATTAGCGGGAGTGCCAGTCGATCTTATGGAATCCAAGTTGGTCGCCTGGCTGGATTGCCAGATGTCGTTATCGATCGTGCGAAAGAAATTCTTCGCAATCTTGAAGCGGGAGAATTTGTTCGCTCAGGGGAGCCGCGTCTGGGTGAGAGTAAAAATAAACTAAAAAAACAACCAGCCGCTCAACTTTCACTGTTTAATCCAGAACAGGAAGACAAAATTCGCACGCGCCTGGAATCGATCGATGTAAGATGTACTACTCCGATTGAAGCGTTGACCCTGCTGGATGAACTGAAAAAGATGCTCTAAATGTTGAAACTTAAATATTCTCTCTATTTTGTTATGTTATTGATTTTGCTGGTAGCTGTTCCTTGCATCGCTATTGCAGAGGATTATAGCGCTCTGCGTTATGATTATCAGCAATTGATCAGGTCTTCGCAACTGCAACGCCAACGGACTAACTGGAAAAAGCTGATTGATCGTTTTGACCGCTATCTCACACAGCAACCGCGCGGTAAAAATGTCGAAAAAGGACTGTTTTTGTTAGCCAGAACTTGGGATGGTCTCTCTAAGGCCTCTGGTAGTCATAGCGATGCGAGGGAGGCCATTGCTCATTATATCGATATGGCTGATCGATTCCCGCAAAGTCGGCTCGCTGATGATGCTTTGTTTTTAGCCGCCCTGGCTTCTGAACAGCTCCTTAAGGATAAGCCTGCCGCTCATAATCTTTATCAACGACTGGTTACACAAATACCGGCGGGGGACATGGCAAAAGAGGCACAAAAAAAGTTGTCACTATTGCCAGCTCCAGTTGAGAAAAAACAGCCTGTAGTCACAGATCAAAACCAGCATAATTATCAGTCTGTTGGTGATTCACCTCGACTGGAAAAAATTCGTTACTGGAGTGGCCCTGAATATACACGGGTGGTTCTTGATCTTACTGCTCCTGTTGTTGCTAAGCCAAATTACTTAAAGGGAGAGAACCCGCGACTTTATTTTGATCTGCTTTATACCCAACGGGCAGCCGATTTGCCGTCAATAGTATCGATTGGCAATGGCTTGGTGAAACAGGTGAGATCCAGTCACTTTGATGCGCAGCGCACCCGGGTTGTTCTGGATTTAAATCGAGTTGCGGAATATAAACTGGCAACCCTTGAAAATCCACACCGTCTGGTTATAGACATTAAAGGACAACCACTTAAGGTCGGGTTGACCACAGAGCAATCTGGAAAGCAAGATGTTCAAGTGGCGGCCGATGATTCAATTGCATCTATCCTTGATAGTTCCTCTGACCGGCAGGCAGTTCTTCATGTTCCTCAAGGAATGCACGACGAAGGCATTCATCTGATTGTTATAGATGCCGGACATGGTGGTAGAGATCCCGGTGCTATAGGCCCAAATAATGTCTATGAGAAAAATGTGACGCTTAAGCTGGCCAAGGCTCTGGCCAAGGCATTACGCCAACAAATGAGTGTAAAAGTGCTCTTGACCCGTTCTGACGACCGTTATCTTAAACTGCAGGAACGGACTGAATATGCAAATCAGGTTGGTGCTGATTTGTTTATTTCTTTACATGCCAATGCCACTGCCAACGGCAAAGCATATGGTGTGGAAACCTATTTTTTAAATCTGTCAAAAAATAATCAGGCCGCAGAGGTTGCGGCTCGAGAAAATGGAACCACCCTGCAGGAGGTCGGCAATCTGGAGGCGATCCTGTTTGATCTGATGGCAAACGCAAAAATAAACGAATCAAGCCGTTTGGCTGCCGAAGTTCAACAGTCCTTGGTTGCTGGGTTAAGACCCCACTACAGCCGAATCAAAGACCATGGTGTCAAACAAGGTCCGTTTCACGTGCTGCTCGGAGCAACAATGCCTTCTGTTCTGATAGAGGCAGGTTTTATCAGCAACTCTCGCGAAGAAAAGCGCCTTGTTTCTGCTGGCTATCACAAAAAAGTCGCAGCAGCGGTCGTTAATGGAGTCAAGAAATATTCTGCAACAATAGAACAGATTGCCAAACGATGAATCTCGTCCTTGATGAATCTGTTATTGAAGTTTTCCCGCCCGCCATTTTGAACGACCCATTCAATTTTGATTCTAGTCGAGAATCCCTGTTAGTTGCATCCCGCCATTTTCTGGATTTTCAGATGCAGAGAATTCACCAGCTGAATGAGAAGGGTGGTTCCGGTCGACAACTTGTAACAGAATTGACAGTCGTTTTTGATCAACTCAATGATAGTCTCTACAAGGTTGTTTCAGCTGATCTGAACGCAGCTGAGGTCGCCAACTGTGCATTGATCGCTCTGGGTGGTTATGGGCGCGCAGAAATGAACCCCCGTTCTGATCTTGACCTGATGTTTTTCTATGAACCAGTTGGTAAAGACGCTGCACGGGTTATCGCCGACCGAATGCTTTACCTGCTTTGGGATTTACGCTTGGACGTTGGTTACAGTGTGCGTTCCAATGCCGAATGCCTTGAGGAAGCGCGGGATAGTACCGTCAGAACTTCTTTACTGGATGCTCGAATTGTCTCGGGTAATCCAGAAATGTTTGAGATGTTCAGTAATACTGTCGGTGACTTGATGTTGAACCGGGATTCACAGGGTTTCATCAAACTTAAACTTGAAGAGCGTGCAGAGCGGAAAAAGAAATATGGTTCCTCGGTGTATCTCCTTGAACCTAATTTAAAAGAGGGGGAGGGCGGCCTCAGGGAACTGCAGGATGCTTTGTGGATTTCACGGGTAAAATTCAAGGCTTCAGGTTTGAAGGAACTGCTCAAAAAAGGTGTCATTAATGAGCAGGATCTACAGGGATACGATCAGTCCCTCGATTATCTATGGAAAATACGTAATTTTCTCCATTTTAACGGGCAGCGTAAGGGCGATCAGCTGACGTTTGAATTACAGCAACAGCTTGCTATTGCTTTTGGATATAAAAAAAACCGCCAAGCTTCAGCAGTTGAACAATTTATGCAAGGCTATTACGCCCATGCAATCCAGGTTGAACACCTGTCGACAAAGTTGATCCTGAACGTAACTCAGCCGCAAATCTCTTCTAAAAAAAGTGTTTTTAAATTTCTCGTAAAAAGAAATCTGGAAGATGGATTTTACATTATTCGTGGTGAACTGCGTGCAAGAGTTGATCAACATTTACTGGATGATCCAGTTCTAATGATGGTTGCTTTTGAGCTGTCGCAAAAACATGAAGTTCAGTTGTGTCTGGAACTTAAGCAGTTGATTCGGGATAATCTTCATGTGATTGATGATAGAATCCGCCGTTCCAGTCGCATCAATGAGTCATTTATGAACATTTTGCGTTACCCAAGAGGGATCAGTAATATTTTACGCAAAATGCACCATCTGCAATTCCTACAAGCTTTTATCCCTGAATTTAAAAAGATTTACTGTCGGGTTCAGTTCGATTTATATCACATCTATACAGTTGATACTCATACACTTTTTGCCATAGAGGAAATGGAAAAACTCTGGAATGGTGATTACGTTCAAGAGCAACCATTACTGACAGATGTTGCTAATAATATAGAAAAGCGTGAACTTTTATTGCTGGCTATTCTATTTCATGATATTGGCAAAGGGAGCGGTAAGGATCACAGTATTCGTGGCGCTGAAATGATGCCAACGATAGCCCGGCGACTGCGTTTGAATCGAGAAGACAGCCTCCGGCTTCAGTCCCTGGTTTTAAATCATTTAAAAATGACGCATATTTCTCAACGCCGTGACTTGCAAGATCTGAAGATGATTGCCCAGTTCGCTCAGTTGATGGGAATGAGCGAGAATCTTCGAATGCTCTATCTCCTCACCTTTACTGATTTGAAAGCGGTTGGCCCTGATGTGTGGTCTGAGTGGAAAGGTAGTTTGCTGCGTGAGCTCTATGGAAAAACCTTTGATATCCTGGAGAAAAATGAGTTTTATCAGGAAAAACGCTCAGAAAAAGCACGCAACAGAAAACGCAATATCCGCAAAGCCCTGCTGGAAGAGTTTTCCGGGGGCCGGATTAATAAAGCGATTAATAGCCTTGATACCCGCTACTTGATGAGCTATCGCTCCTGGGAGATTGTGTCCCATTTACGTTTGGCCTTAAATCGTGGGAAGAAACCAGTAGTTATGCAGATAGAGCATAAACGAGAGGCTGAATATACAGAAGTGACGCTGGCAACAATTGACAGTCCAGGGCTTTTTTCGCAAATTGCCGGGGTCCTGGCTGCCCATTCTATTAATATTCTTGGAGCTCAAATCCATACCAGAAAAACTGGAGCGGTTTTAGATGTTCTGCAGGTTAACAGCCCAATTGGTAGTATCGTTAACAAACCACGAAAATGGAAACGGGTAGAAGCTGATCTAAGTGGAGTACTTGAAGGCCGGGTTTTTGTTGCTGATCTATTTGCTAAAATCCAGAAACCGGACTATCTGGAATTATCTGCGGGTCGTCCGAAGAGACCCAGTGCGGTTGAAATTGATAATGATGTTTCAGATCGGTACACGGTTATCGATATTTTTGCAAATGATAAGGTTGGTTTGCTTTACGAGATTACCCGGACGTTAAATGAGTTAGGCCTTTATATTGCTGTCTCTAAAATTTCAACCAAAGTGGATCAGGCCGCAGACGTTTTTTATGTTTGCGATATTTTTAAACAAAAAATTACCGACTTAGCAAAGCTGGAGAAAATACGTACAGTCATGCTTGAACGGTTGGCATAATTGCAGGAGAATATGGATCAGTATCTGGATTATTTTTTTAATTTTTTGTCTGTAGAGAAGGGCCTTTCAGTCAATACGCTTAATGCTTATGGTCGAGATCTGGCTTCCTATGCAGGTTTCTTGAGCGAACGTGAAAAAGTAGCTAATCCAGCTGATATCAGCCAGATAATGCTCCTTAATTATTTAACCTTTTTGAAAAACAACGGTCTTTCTCCGCGTAGCAGGGCGCGTGTATTGAGTGCGTTGCGCAGTTTTCATCGTTTTTTACTGCAGGAGAAATATACAGAACATGACCCTTCGGCATTGGTCGAGTCCCCCCGTTCGTTGTCAGCACTGCCAAAACTACTCTCACAAAGAGATGTTGAGCGCCTATTGCAGTCGCCAAAAGGCGAAAGCCCGATTGCTGTAAGAGATCGTGCGATGCTTGAAGTTCTCTATGCAACCGGTATGCGGGTTTCAGAACTGGTTGGATTGCGTCTTGGAGATTTAAAGCTTGATATAGGATGCCTCAATGCTTTCGGTAAGGGCTCAAAGCAGCGACTCATCCCGCTTGGCGAGTCTGCTATTGAAATCCTGAAAGAATACCTGCAAGATGCACGGTTGAAGTTATTAAAGAATGTGGTCAGTGAAGAAGTTTTTTTGAATGTGCGTGGGAAAAAACTCAGTCGGCAGGGTTTCTGGAAAAACTTACGGGCTTATGCAATAAAAGCTGAAATTAAGCAGAAAGTTTATCCACATATGCTGCGTCATTCATTCGCAACCCATTTACTTGAAAATGGTGCAGATTTGCGTTCTGTACAGACGATGCTGGGACATGCGGATATTTCGACAACCCAGATATATACACATGTTATTCAGGAGCGGTTGCAGAAATTGCATCAGCAATTTCATCCGCGCGGATAACCGTATCAACGACAGAGGAACAGATGAAATATATTATATTACTTGGTGATGGCATGTCTGATGAACCTATTGCAGAACTTGGCGGGAAAACTCCCTTGGAAGTAGCTAAAACGCCAAATATGGACCGACTGAGTCAAATCGGCAAAATTGGTTTAGCCGCAACCGTTCCGGAAGGTTATCCACCGGGTAGTGATGTCGCTAACCTTTCGGTCTTTGGTTATAATCCTGCAGATTGTTACTCGGGGCGATCACCTCTGGAAGCGGCCAGTATGGGCGTAGATCTTGGTCCAGATGATGTCTCTTTTCGTTTGAATTTTGTCTGGCTGGAAGCTCACTATGGAAAACTTTACATGGGAGATTTTTCTGCCGGGCATATTCCCACTGCTGAATCCAAGCAGCTGATTGAGACACTTCAGGAAGAACTTGGCGGGGATGAATTTAATTTTTATCCTGGGGTTTCCTACCGTCACTTAATGGTTTGGAAAAATGGCAAAGACCAGTTGACTTTCACCCCACCTCACGATATCTCAACCTATAGTATCGATGGCCATCTGCCTCAAGGGGAAGGGGCTGACGTTTTGCTCGATTTAACCAACTCTGCACAAATGTTGCTTAACAGTCACCCGGTCAACAATCAACGGGTTGCCGAAAAGAAACTACCTGCCAACTCGATCTGGTTCTGGGGGCACGGTCGCAAACCGGTCATGGAAACATACCGGCAGCGCTATGGCTTGACTGGATCTGTTATCTCGGCTGTTGACCTGATTCGTGGCATTGGTGTCAATGCCGGACTGGAGATCATCGAAGTGCCTGGAGCAACCGGTTATCTCGATACGAACTATCGTGGCAAAGCAGAATATGCTGTGAAGGCACTGAAGAAATCAGATTTTGTTTATGTTCATGTGGAAGCTCCCGATGAGGCTGGTCACGGTGGGTTGCTGAAAGAAAAAATTGAGGCGATTGAAAGCTTTGATCGCGATGTTGTTGGAACGGTGGTTGAAAATATCTCAACAATTGGCGATTGCCGTATTCTTATTACCCCTGATCACCCCACTCCCGTAGAAAAAAGAACCCACACCTCTGATCCGGTACCTTATATTCTCTATGACTCACGGCAGGATTTTGATTCGCAGGCGAAGGCATATTCTGAAGCTGAAGCAAAACGCTGTGGAGAAGTTGTTCCAGGGCACCAACTCCTCTCAATGTTAATTGATCACCGTGGTTCAAACTGAGCTTGTAGAACCGGAAAATCCGGGAAAGTTGCAACTTGTCGTTGTTTTGGTTGAACCACAAGGTGCTTTGAATATCGGATCAGTATGTCGTGCAATGCTCAATTTTGGCTTTACCGACCTGCGCATGGTTAATCCACAGGTTGATCATCTGTCGCATGATGCTCGACTGATGGCTGTTAAAGCTGCAACAGTTTTGGAAAATGCGCACGTTTTTCATAGTCTCGAGGATGCCTTAGCTGACTGTGTGCTGAGCTTTGGCACGACCCGCCGCTTTGGTCGGTATCGTGAAGGTTTGTTGCATCCAGAAGAAGCGGCAGGTCGCTTGTTTCCAGTTGTACAGGAAAAGCCAGTGGCTTTGGTTTTTGGTCGCGAAGACAAAGGGTTATTGACTTCAGAATTGGATCTTTGTCAACATTTTATTACCATTCCGACTGACGAAAACCTGCCGTCGATGAATCTGGCTCAGGCCGTATCTCTTTGTCTTTATGAAGTGAGTAAGGTGAGGGGGCAAACAGCACGACGTACGTATGGTTGTGAAAAACTCGCTAGCAGTGAATACCTGGAATCAATGTACCAACATATGCGTCAGTCATTGCTGAATATCGGTTATCTTGACCCGCAAAATCCGGATCATATTTTACGCAGTTTCCGCCGGATTTTAGGTCGCTCAGGTCTTAATGATCGTGAAGTCAGGATCCTCCGTGGACTATTTAATCAGATTGATATTTATTCAGGCCATAAGTTTTCTCGAAAATCATTGAGAGAGAACAATGAATAAGCCATTCAACATAACTAGATTGAGTAACGGTGTTATTCTGGAGTTTTTTGATCAAGGCAACCGGTATTTTGGTGATTTTCACCGTATAAAAATCAATGTGTTTGCTACAATTCCTTTTGCTGTCGAATCTTTATCCGCTGATTTACAGCAATTTGCAGCGACCTATCCTGGGTACATTTTATACGAAAAAACTCTGGAGAGGATGGGTGTAGCGACCAGCGAAGTTGAAAATGTCACTCATTCACTGATAGATGATTTCATTGCATCTACTGGTTCTTATCTAGAAAAGAAAACTTTTGTCGAAGGTTTGTTACGAAAAAACATGACCAGGAAAAATCAGCCCGAACGAAACCGTTTCAGATTGTAGAGATTAAAATTCTTCTTGCTTTTTAATTTTTGAAATGTTAAGAATAGGCGGTTATTAATAATGTATTTTTGAAAGTGAGCTCCGGCTCGCTTTTTTTATTATCAAAAGGTTAGCTGTGGCACAACTCACAGAACAAATTGAGAAACTCGTTCAACCTATACTGGAAGACCTTGGTTGCGAATTGGTTGACCTTGAGTACCAGCGAGAAGAGCGAGGTTGGGTCCTCAGGATTTTTTTGGATAAAGATGGTGGTATTAATCTGGATGATTGTGCAACAGCCAGTCGTGAAATTAGTTCTCTCATTGATGTCGAGAATGTGATTGATACAGCCTATAGTCTTGAAGTTTCATCACCGGGTATTGAGCGACCACTAAAGAAAGTAAGTGATTTCGAACGTTTTTCCGGGCAACTTGCTAAAATTAAAACTCTGGATGCAATTGATCCAGATGTTTCCGGCAAAAATAGAAAGACATTTGTTGGTACATTATCTGGTTTTGAAGGGGATGATGTCCTTTTGAAATTAAAAAAAAATACTGATGCAATTCGCATTTCTTTGCATCAGATCGATAAGGCAAATTTACAATTTGAGTTTTGAGCCTGTGGCATTGGCTCATTGGACTATCACTAGCTGGCATTGGCTGTCAGCCAAAACACTTATAAGGGGTATGCAAGATGGTGGGTAACCTCAATCACATCATCGATCAGGTTGTTAAGGACAAAGGGATCGATCGTGACGTGCTGGTAGACGCACTCGAATCTGCAGTCCTGTCTGCAGCCAATAAGAAATTCAGAAATACTCGTGACCTTGAAGCTCATTTCAATAAAGAGATTGGTGAGGTCGAAGTTTTTGAATTTGTCACTGTTGTCGATGAAGTCGTAGATTCATATAAAGAAATTGATATAGCAGAAGCACGAGAAGTTGACCCTGATGTTGAGGTTGACGATTCCTTAGGGATGATGCTTGATGCTGGCAGTTTCAGCCGGATTGCTGCACAAACCGCCAAGCAGGTTATTATTCAGAAAGTACGCGAAGCTGAGCGTGAAGGCGTCTATAATGAATTTAAGGATCGAGTTGGTGAGATAGTTAATGGTATCGTCCGGCGTTATGAACGAGGTGATTTGATTGTCGATTTGGGTCGGGCAGAAGCCCTTTTGCCAAATCGGGAACAGGCTCCACGTGAGAATTATCGACAATCTGATCGTGTCCGTGCCTATATTTCTGAAGTCAAGATGTCATCTAAGGGGCCGCAAATTATCCTTTCGCGTACCCATCCAGGCTTGCTGATTGCTTTGTTTAAAGCTGAAGTTCCCGAGGTTGCCGAGGGCCTTGTCGAAATTAAGGCCGCCGTGCGTGAACCGGGCAGCAGAGCCAAAATAGCAGTTGTTTCCCACGATGTGGATGTCGATCCGGTTGGTGCCTGTGTTGGTATGCGTGGTTCTCGGGTCCAGAATGTGGTGACCGAATTGCGCGGTGAACGGATTGATATTATCCCGTGGTCTCCGGACCCAGCACGGTTTGCCTGTTCTGCTCTTGCCCCTGCAGATGTTTCCAGGGTGTATATTGATGACGAAGGACAATTGATGGAAATCATTGTCCCCGATGATCAATTGTCTCTGGCAATTGGAAAAAAAGGGCAAAATGTACGTCTTGCAGCGAAATTAATTGGCTGGAAGATCGACATTAAGAGCGAAACCCGTGCCCAGGAGGAAGAGCAGGAAGAAAATCTTCCCGATGAGGTTGAGGATCCAAATATTGTTACTGAGATTTCTTCTGCAGATGAACTAGAACAGACTGTTCCAGCGTTAGTTGAAAAAGAAATAGCTGATGTAAACGAAGAGGCTACACTTGACAAAGATGAAGATTGATTTTTAAGTATATTTATGGCTGTTGTTGAGAAGGGTCCGCAGCGAACCTGTGTCGCTTGCCGCCAGACGAAAGATAAAAAGCAACTTGTCCGATATGTTGTTGCACCAGATGGAGCTGTACTGGTCGATTATCGTCAGCGACTTCCCGGTCGTGGCGCGTATACTTGTATCGCGACACAATGTTTACTTGATGCAGTAAAGAAAAATAGTTTTCAACGTTGTTTTAAGGGCCGGTATCGTTCAGTTGATCCAGTTGCATTGACTCAACAACTGATTATGGCCGTTGAGCACAAAATCTCAAGTCTGATTGGAATGTCCCGAAAATCGGGGCAGTTTATTGCAGGAAGTAACTCTGTCATTGCTGCGCTTAAAAAAGAGTCATCTTTTGCACTGATTATAATAGCTACAGATATTTCAGTAGCTATTGGTAGAAAAATTGAAACATTAGCGCTAAGAGGCGATATTTATATCGCTCATTTATATGATAAACAAAAAATTGGACAGCTGCTCGGTAAGGAAGAGCGAAGTGTTATAGCAGTTCAGACAGGTTTGTTGGCTGACTCACTGCTGAACGAATTGCACATGTACAGGCAACTGGTAAGGGAGAATTGATGGGTAAGGTAAAAGTACACGAACTCGCAAAGAACATGGGTCTCGAAAGCAAAGATTTGCTGGTTAAGCTTGTTGAAGCAGGAGTCGATGTGACGTCCCATGCAAATTCTTTAGCTGAGGAAGATTTACGAAAATTTGAAGATTTCATCAATCCACCGAAACAAAAAATAGAAGAGGCTCTGATAAAGCCGGGAATCATAAGACGTCGACGTACCGTGGTGCGCGAGCCGGTCGCAGAAGCACCCGTGGTCGCTGATTCGGCTGTCTCTGAGCCTTCCGATGGCGAGGAAGAGCCTTCTGTAACAGTAGAAAACCCTGCTGAAGAGACTCAGGAGCATTCCGTTAAGGGAGAATCCCCTGAAGCGGCCGAAGATGCTCTGAAATTGAAAGGTGAAGTGCGCGAGGATGTTGATGCTCCGCACACTGATGTAATTTCACAGGCAACTGAAGATTCTAAAGCACTAAAGGCTACGAGGAAGGCAGATGCAGTAACAGTAGAGGAACCCACAGCGCCGCCTAAAAAGAATAAAAAACCATCGGTTGAAAAAGCTACCAGTGATCGTGCCAAGATTCTTGGTCGGGTTGAATTGCCACCTGCTGCTCCTACTGGCCAACGCAAGCCCAGGGCTGGAGAACGCCCAGCACGTCAGGATAGAAAACCAGCTCGTCCTGGTGCAACTCCTAGTACAACTCCTGGTGCTCGTCCTGCCACCACTCCGAGTCGAGGGAATAAACGTGTTGATCCTGCTCCCTTGGCTCCACTGGAAAAACCATTTCTTGAAAAAGAAGGTCGAAATAAAAAACGGACTAAAAGTCGTCGTGCTGAGAATACTGATGCTTCGGGGGGACTTGTCTCACGCCGTGGGCGCCGGGTCGAAGTTTTTGAGCCGGGCCGCGCTGGGCAGAAAAAGAAGCGCGGTGGAAAGCATTCGAAACAGAGTAAGCAGACTGAGGTTACTCTCAGTAAAGCAATAAAGAGGGTAGTCCGGATTAGTGATTCAATTACTGTTGGTGAATTAGCTAAAAAGATGGGCGTGAAAGCCAAGGAACTGATTTCCGAGCTGATGCGCCAGGGATCAATGGTTACGATCAATCATCCCCTCGATTTTGAGTCTGCTGCGCTGTTAGCTTCAGAGTTTAATCATGAAGTTGAAAATGTTGCTTTTGATGAAGTGACAATTCTAGAGCTCGAACCAGCTAAAGAGACTGAAGATAAAAGTGAAGATCTTGAAACTCGACCACCAGTTGTCACCATCATGGGTCATGTTGATCATGGTAAAACCAGCTTGCTGGATGCGATTCGAGAAGCTAATGTCACTGCGGGTGAAGCTGGAGGAATTACTCAACATATTGGTGCATATGATGTTGAACTTGATGGTCGGAAAGTCACATTTCTAGATACTCCTGGCCACGAAGCATTTACCGCTATGCGTGCTCGTGGTGCCGGAGTGACCGATATTGTTATCCTGGTTGTTGCTGCTGATGATGGGGTGATGCCACAAACAAAAGAAGCAATTAGTCACTCTAAAGCTGCTGGGGTTCCAATTATTATCGCCATTAATAAAATTGATAAGCCCGATTCAAACCCTGAGCGGGTTAAGCAGGAATTGACCGAATATGAGCTTGTTCCGGAAGAGTGGGGCGGTGATACAATTTTCGTAGAGGTCTCAGCAAAGCAGCATACTAATCTTGATACTCTTCTAGAAATGGTTTTGCTCCAGGCAGAAGTTCTTGAGCTGAAAGCTAACCCAAACAAGCGCGCTAAAGGCTCGATCGTTGAAGCTCGTCTTGATAAAGGACGTGGTCCGATTGCGACTGTTCTGGTTCAGGATGGAACTTTGAAGATTGGTGATGCTATTGTTGCCGGTCTGCATTTCGGGCGGGTTCGTTCAATGATTACAGCAACTGGCTCTCAGGTTAAGGAAGCCGGTCCATCGTTCCCAGTCGAAGTTACTGGTCTGGGAGGTGTGCCGAATGCCGGTGATTCTTTCCATGCTGTTGAGAATGAAAAAGCAGCAAAAGAAGTTTCTCAACATCGCCAGTCCAAGCAGCGTGAAACGGATCTTTCCAAGCATAGCAAGGTTTCACTTGAACAGCTGTTTGCCAAGATGCAGGAAGGTGTCGTTGAGGAGCTTGCAGTTATTATCAAGGCAGACGTTCAGGGTTCTGTTGAGGCGGTTCGTGACGCTCTGGAAAAATTGTCGACAGATGCTTGTCGCTTAAACGTTCTCCATACTGGAGTTGGTGGAATTTCGGAAAGCGATATAACTCTTGCCACTGCATCCAATGCCATTGTCCTTGGGTTCAATGTTCGACCAGAATCCAAAGCAAAAATGCTGGCAGACGTTGAGAAGGTTGATATACGCCTCTACTCTGTCATATACGATGCCGTTAGCGACATCCGTGATGCAATGGAGGGTTTGTTGGCTCCAACGCTGAAAGAAAATGAGTTGGGTCGTGTTGAGGTGCGTGATACCTTCCATGTAACACGTGTTGGAACTATTGCTGGTTGTTACGTTGTGGACGGTAAAATCGTTCGCAACGCCAAAACTCGGTTGATTCGTGATAACGTGGTTGTATGGCATGGCAAGCTGAGCTCACTTAAGCGTTTCAAGGATGATGCTAAAGAAGTTGCTAGTGGTTACGAGTGCGGAATTGGTCTGGATAGATTCAACGATATTAAGATTGGCGATATTATTGAAGTTTTCGAAATAGAAGAAGTCAAAACCACTCTTTGAACGTAACCACAGGTAAATATTAATGGTCGTAGGCGTCATTCGTATCGATTTACGCTTGTTTGATATCCATTCCTTGAAACAAAAACGTTCTCTGGTTAGTCGACTATTGAACCGTCTGCGCTCAAAGTTTCCACTTTCAGCTGCTGAAGTTGGTTGTTTGGATCTGTTGCAACGGACGGTTCTTGGTGCCTGTATGACAGCGGGAAATGAAAAAATAATTCAGTCTGTTTTTAAAAATCTAGAGGATGAACTATATTCATCGGGGATGGTTGAGATTATTGAATCGGATATTGAGTATATATTTTATGGAGAAGATCTCAGTTGAGTAGTTATCGTCCTGAACGAGTTGGTGAGCAAATCCACAAAGAAACAACCCGCTTGTTAATGTACAGCATTAAAGATCCCCGCGTAGCCCCAGTTACTATTACTGGAGTTCTTATGTCCCGCGACATCAGTTCTGCAAGAATTTACTTCAGTGTCAGCGACGAGACCACCGAACGAAAAGATGCCGAAAAGGGACTGAAAAGTGCAGCTCCTTATATCCGTCGAGAATTAGGGAAAATCATGCAGCTACGGTTTGTCCCAAATATTTACTTTAAATTTGATGCTTCTATCGGCTATGGCCAGAAGATCGACGCTTTACTGCACCAGGTGCAGGATGATTTAAATGATAATTCAGCAGATAATTGATCTGATTAAAAATAATCAGAGTTTTCTCGTTGTTGCCCATGAAGATCCTGATGGTGACGCCATAGGTTCAACCCTCGCATTAGCACTGGCTTTGCGAGATATGGGTAAAGATGTCGTCGCCTATAATGCCGATGATATCCCTGCAGTTATGCGTTTTCTTCCGCAATCTGATTTTCTGCTCAACCGTTTACCTGAGGGCTCAAGTTTCGATGTCGCTTTTGTTCTAGATGCTGGTGATGTTGAAAGAACGGCATTACCAGTAAAAGATCTATGTCAAACAATGGTTAATATTGACCATCATCCCTACTCAACTTTTGGTGATCTATGCTACGTTGATACCACTGCTTGCGCCACGGCAGTTTTGATCTACCGCTTGTTATTAGCTTACCACTATCAACCCAGTTTAGCCGTTGCTAAAGCGCTCTATCTCGGAATTTTGTCTGATACCGGTTCGTTCCGCTATTCCAGTGCCAATCAGGAATCCTTTGCAGTTGCTGGCGAGTTGGTTGGTTTGGGAATTGACCCATGGGAAATTTCCAGCAATCTTTATGAAAGCCTTGCTCCGGAACGGATGAAGTTGCTGAGTTTGGTCCTGCCAACGTTGCAGATTTCTCCCTGCGGTCGATATGCTTCTGTTGCTATGACGTTAGATACACTGCAGCAGTCTGGAGCCTCTGAAGAACATGCTGATGGTTTTGTGAACTACCCTCGAGCTATTTGCGGTGTTGAAGTCGCCCTGTTTTTTAATCAGATATCTGATAACCTCTATAAAGTCAGTTTTCGCTCTAGGGGAACCATTGATGTCGGATCTTTATCCCGTAAGCTTGGTGGCGGCGGTCATCACAATGCAGCCGGGGCTAAAATCAACGGAACTCTAGATGAGGTGAGAACTTCTGTCGCCGCACTTCTAGACCAACTCTTCAGCTGATACTCGTGCACGGTCTTCTCCTGATTGATAAATCTGCTGGAATGACATCTCATGATGCTGTTCGCAAGGTCAGACGTATTTTTCGAACCCGTAAGGTTGGCCACGCCGGGACTCTCGATCCTCTTGCGACAGGAGTTTTGCCAGTTGCAATAGGGGATGGGACAAAAGTTCTACAGTTTTTACTTGCTGAAGATAAATCTTACCGGGCAACATTTACGTTGGGAATAACAACGGATACTCTTGATGCTGAAGGTCAAGTTCTGCTGGAACGCCCGGTGCCTGCATTTACTGCTTGCGAATTGGAAAATATTTGTGCTGAATTTCGTGGCGACATTGAACAGCTTCCGCCGATGTTTTCTGCACTCAAAAAAGATGGGGTTCCCCTCTATAAATTAGCTCGGCAGGGTAAAACGGTGGAGCGCAAGTTACGGCAAGTGACGATCAATCGGCTGGACGTGATTGATTTTGACTCAGAAACAGTGACAATTGAAGTTGCTTGCTCCAAGGGGACCTACATTCGCACGCTCGTCAGTGATATTGGTGAAAAACTGTGCTGCGGAGCCCATCTGATAGCACTACGCCGTATTCAAAGTGGCGTTTTTTCTATCAATGAATGTCGGACTTTGGATGAATTACAGTCTTTGGAAGAACCTTACTCCGTGTTGTTATCAATGGATCAGGCTTTAAATAACTTTCCCGTAGTGCAATTAAATGAGTCTGCCGCCGCTGCTTTGAAATTTGGAATTCCGCCGGAATTGAGCCAGGTCAAACTTGCGGGAGGGTTGATCAGCGGAGATTTACTTCGTTTGCAGGTTGATCATAAGCTGGCGGCAATTGCACGTTATGCACCTCTACGCAGTAAAGATAAGCGTGGGGATTTTGAATTGATCCGGGTCTTTGTCAGTTATTAAAATGATGGTCTAGCAAAATAAATACGCAGGCTACTCCTTCAAGAAAGAAGTTTAATCTTTACAGGTGAACTTGAACAGTGGTAATTCTCGCAGCTCTATATATATCGCTTAAAACAGCCACGCCACTGGCTTTATTGAACTTAAAAAGGAGACTATCGTGCTCGGCACAGAACGCAAACAGGAAATCATTAATGAGTATAAGCGTCATGAAGGTGACACCGGTTCTCCGGAGGTGCAGATTGCACTTTTGACAGAACGGATCACCTATCTGACAGGTCATTTTAAAATCCACAAAAAGGATCATCACTCGCGTCGAGGCCTACTGCAAATGGTTGGTCAGCGACGTCGATTGCTTGATTATCTAATCAAGCAGGACGTTGGGCGCTACCAGACAATAATTAAAGCTCTAAGTCTACGTCGTTAAAAAGAGCAGCATGTCCTAACGGGCATGCTGCTTTTGTATTTTTATCATCTGGCTGTGGAGGCTGTCCGGAGAGAACTTCTGAAAACAAATTCAGAGATTGTCTCAGGCCAACCTCCTATAGCTGTTTATCCAAGCGGAGGTTCCATATGGATGGAACCAGCATTACAAAGGAGTACTAAATATGGCCTTTCAAAAGGTTGAAATTGATTTCAATGGTCAACCCTTAACAATTGAAACTGGTAAAGTTGCCCGTCAGGCTGACGGTGCTGTTATTCTTACCTATGGTGAAACTAAAGTGCTTTGCACCGTGGTTTCAGCTAGAAAAATGCGTTCGGGTCAGGACTTTTTCCCCCTGACCGTCAATTACGCAGAAAAGTTCTATTCAGCAGGTAAAATCCCCGGTTCTTTTTTTCGCCGGGAACGTGGTTCTACAGAGCGTGAAACCTTGATTTGCCGCCTTATTGATCGCCCTATGCGGCCACTTTTCCCGAAAGGTTACATGTTCGAAACTCAGATCATGCCGTCGGTGATTTCTGCTGATATGGTTAACGATCCTGATACTTTGGCCATGGTTGCTGCCTCTGCTTCAGTTGCGATTTCTGACATTCCTTTCGAGGGCCCGATTGCTGCGGTCCGTGTTGGTCGCATTGAAGGTCAGTTTGTCGCTAACCCGACTAGGGAGCAGATGGAACTGAGCGATGTCGATATCGTTGTCTCCGGATCGAAAACCGCCGTTATGATGGTTGAAGGAGAGTCAAAATTCCTTTCAGAAACAGAAATTCTTGACGCCATCTTCTTCGGCCATAATGCACTGCAGCCGCTGATTGCCATTCAAGAAGAACTTGCCAAGCTGGTGGGTAATGAGAAGCGTGCGTTTGAAGTAGCACAAGCCGATGAAGCACTGGTTGCAAAGGTTGTGGAACTGGTTGAGTCAAAAGTTGTTGATGCGGTCAAAATTCAGAGCAAGCAGGATCGTTATGCCGCACTGGGTGATATTCGCACGGCAGCCAAAGAGCAATTGGCTGAAGAATTTGAAGGTCGCGAAGAAGAAATTTCAGCCGCCCTTGGTTCGGTGGAAAAAAGAATTATTCGAAGCATGGTGACCAAAGACCGGATTCGCATCGACGGTCGCGACATGACGACTATCCGTCCAATTAGCTGTGAAGTCGGCGTGTTGCCACGCTCTCACGGTAGCGCACTATTTACTCGCGGTGAAACCCAGGCCTTGGTTGCCGTAACACTTGGAACCAGGACTGACGAACAGCGGATGGACAATATCCAGGGAATGGATTTTAAAAAATTCATGCTTCACTATAACTTTCCCCCGTTTTGTGTCGGTGAAACCAGCATGCGTCTCTTTCCTGGACGGCGTGAAATTGGTCACGGGATGCTTGCCGAGCGCAGTGCCGCGCAAATTTTGCCAAGCCATGAAGACTTTCCCTACACCATTAGGGTTGTCTCTGATGTCCTTGAATCAAACGGTTCTTCATCAATGGCTTCGGTCTGTGGTGCTTCCCTGTCGTTGATGGATGCTGGTGTTCCAGTTTCTGAACCGATCGCCGGGATTGCCATGGGGTTGATTAAAGAAGGTGATGATGTTGCGGTTCTCTCTGATATTCTCGGTGATGAAGATCACCTCGGCGACATGGACTTCAAGGTTACAGGTTCTGCCAAGGGTATCACTGCTTTGCAGATGGATATCAAAATCACCGGCGTGACGAAGGAAATCATGCAACAAGCGCTGGAGCAGGCTCGTGAAGGTCGTATTCACATTCTTGCTGAAATGGCTAAAGCGATCGCTACTTCACGTGCAGAACTCTCTGAGCATGCACCGCAAATTACCAGCATTAAGGTGAAGCAGGATCAGGTTCGTACTGTTATCGGCTCTGGTGGTAAAAATATTCGCGGAATCATTGAAGCGACCGGCTGTGCCATAGATATTGAAGATGATGGTACCATCAAGATTGCTTCTACGGACGGTGCTGCCGCCAAGGCTGCGATCAAGATGATTCGTGATCTGTGCCAGGAAGCTGAAGTTGGCAAGCTGTACGCAGGTAAGGTCAAGAAGATCATGGAATTTGGTGCTTTTGTAGAAATATTCCCTGGTACTGACGGACTGGTTCACGTTTCTGAGCTGGATAAGGAACGCGTACGGAATGTTACCGATGTCCTGAACGAAGGTGATGAAGTACTGGTCAAATGCATCGGCGTTGATCGTCAGGGCAAGATCAAGCTGTCCCGTAAAGAAGCACTTGGCATGGTATTGCCTGAAGAGGGTTAATCTTCAGTTTCATACTTTATAAGTAAGATATTTGATGGCTGGTGGAGAATTTAAACTCTTCACCGGCCCTTTTTTCAGGAACGTAGTTATGCAAAAACCGCAAGTACAGGTTAAAAAACTTCATCCAGATGCCAGAATTCCTGGATATATGACTGAATTGGCTGCGGGGATGGATGTCTGTGCGCTGCTGGATGCCGCACTGACGCTTGAAGTTGGGCAACGGTGTCTGGTTCCGACCGGGCTGGCTTTTGCCATTCCACTCGGATATGAAATCCAAGTCAGACCTCGCTCGGGATTGGCGATAAAACATGGCATTGCTTTAGTCAATTCACCCGGCACTATTGATGCTGATTATCGTGGTGAAGTGAGTATTATTCTAATTAACCACGGCATGGAGAGTTTCACGATTACTCCTGGTGATAGAATTGCCCAGCTTATTGTTGCGCCAGTTTGTCAGGCCGATTTGGTTCAGGTTTTGGAACTTACGGAAACAAAACGTGGATCTGGGGGGTTTGGTCATACCGGAAAAATGAGCCACGAATATGATAAATAACGATCCCAAAGACTTGCTTGAATTTCCCTGTCTTTTTCAATTTAAAGCTATGGGTCTGGCAGGCGACACTTTCAAGCATGCAATTGTTGCGGCCGCTAGCAAATATGTTGTGGTGGCACAAGATGCGGTTAAATGCCGACCAAGTGGTAAAGGAACCTATCAGTCCGTTTCAGTGTTGGTGACCTTGCTTAACTATGAACAGCTGACTTCAATCTACGCTGAGATGCGTCTGGTTGCTGGTTTGAAAATGTTGCTTTAATTCAGCTAAAAAATTATTCTTATAACAAAATATTTTACGGATTTAAGTTGTAAGGGAGCGTAACGGTGTTTTTATCAATTAATCCAGAAAACCCACAACCGCGCTTAATTAAGCAGGTCGTCGAGTGCCTGAAGCAGGGTGGAGTTATTATTTATCCAACCGATACAACTTACGGAATCGGCTGTGATATCTTCAATCGAAAGAGCATTAAAAAAATTTTTCAGATTAAGCAACGTGACAAGCATAAACCTTTTTCTTTTATTTGTAATGATCTTGCCGAAATTTCCAACTACGCCCAAGTCAGCAATTTTGCTTTTAAAATCATGAGACGGCACTTGCCTGGCGCTTATACTTTTGTTCTTGATGCAACGAAAATTGTCCCTGACTCACTGAGCACCAAGCAAAAAACTGTTGGTGTGCGAATACCACAAAATGCGATTTGCCAAGCTATCGTCAAAGAACTTGGGCATCCTTTAGTTACAACCAGTGCCAATACTTCTGGCGAGGATACACCACAAGATCCATGGGACATTGAAGATACGATGGGGCACCTGGTTGATTTTGTAATTGATGGTGGAATTTCTATGGATGAAGCTTCAACTGTTATCAGTTTATTGGATGATCGGATTGAGGTTCTTCGTCAGGGCAGTGGTGATACTTCCTGGATAGAATAATTTCACCAGGGGCCGTACATTTTCTCTTATGTTTGAGGCTTGGAGCTTGGTAGCGTGTTTTCTGGAATTTCTTCTCTCACTGTTTTTCTCAACCAGAACCCTGAGTTAAAACTTTTGGTTTCCACCATCCTTGAAAGTGACGATGACTTCTGGCTGGTTGGTGGCTGCTTACGAAACGCTTTGCTCGATTTGCACCAGGTTGATATTGATATTGCTTGTTCTGGTGATCCGACGGCTTTATCAAAAGGCTGGTCTGCTGAAGTATCGGGCCACTGGTTCTGGCTTGATTCAAACCGTAGGCAGAGTCGGGTCGTGTTGCAAGATGGTCTTACCGTCGATTTTTCCCCGCTACGAGCTCCATCAATCATAGAAGATCTTCAATTACGCGACTTTACAACCAATGCATTAGCTCTTCCTCTGGACAATTCATTCCCCGATTCTAAACCTCTTGATCCACTTGGTGGAGTACATCATCTGCTCAAGAAACAACTCCACTCTTGTTCTGCCCAAAGCTTTACCGATGATCCGCTGCGTATGTTGAAAGGAATTCGGCATGCGGTTACTCTTGATTTTGAACTTTCAGCCGAGACGTTAGAACAAATTGTCTCTTCTGTGAATTTAGTAGTGAATGTGGCCGGTGAGCGTATCAGAGATGAGCTGGCTAAAATCCTGAACGCTGAAAAAAATGTCAAAGGCCTCGAATTGCTTATTGATACTGAATTGCTAGGGATTCTTTTGGGGCCAGCTGGGGACAATTGGGACAGGCAAGCAGCTATGGTTGAAATTAAGAGTCTCAATGAAAAAATTCAAGAGGTTGGACTGACGACAGAAAAGGAGATGTCAGATTTAGGAAAATTTGAACAGTTTTCTACCCGTGCCATTTTTATCTTTGCCCGGTTATTAGAATATTATGCGCCACTAAACTTGCCAACATTGCTGCATAAACGGTTACGACTTAGCCGTTATCTGCAGCGGTTGCTTGAGGAATTACAAAAAGAGCCAGCTGTAGAACTTTTCACACTTGTTGAAACGATTGAGGGACAAAGGCTACAAGCGCTGTTAGTCGAGCAGCTGAATCCATTCGCCTATGAAAAAATGCTCTTCTGGGGCGTCTATGCTAATCTCTTAACCCTGACGAGAGTTCTGGAGATGCAAAAATCTTTCACTACCGAACAGAAGCTGGGACGCGTACCCGATTTACTCAATGGCAGGCTGATTTCATCTCTTTTAAATGACTCCCCAAATACTCAGATCGGTTCATGGCAATTAAAGTTAAAACTAGCTGAAATCAATGGAGAAATTAACAATGTTGTTCAGGCTGAAAATTGGATAAAAAGTAAATTACTATTTGACAACAAATAGACCTAATCACTATACTGCGCCCACAAATGCGGGAGTA
>JAQIBX010000140.1 GCA_027858895.1 Desulfuromusa sp.
GTTCTTTTTACAGGAGTAAATGATGACCAAAAACAAGACCCGAAAAATGACCATACGGGTGATTCAAAGTTTGTCAGGCCCCCCTGATGATGCCAAGACATCGAACATCGAATATACGGTCAGTCAGGAAAAGAACCTCTATCTGGCCGTCTATAAAAATGGATCGCGATCTTGGCGTTTCAAAATGAAGTTCCAAGGAAAGAGACTCTTCATCACAATCTCTAGGTTTGTTAAATTGCTGATTAAGTGGCAAGGTGAGGGGGAAGGTATTCACCCTCTTGGAGAATGGGTATTCACTCTCGACCCAGATTTGATCTGTCTTCTTTGACCAGAAATTGACCCCAGTATGCTTAACAAGAACAATATGACTGAAGAATCTATCTCGCTCACGAATACGCACCCTTACCAGCGCTTGCTCAGTTATCCCGACAATAATCCCGAGCAACAAGCTTATTACCGGCAGCAACTACACCAACTAGGGGTCGAATGCTTACTGGCTGCAGGACCAGTACGGCTGGCCGGGGTACCACTGCTGGGAGTCGGTTATTGCGGGCTGGTTATTGCCGGAATTTGGCACGGGCGAGCAGTAGCCATCAAGCTGCGCCGCCGCAGCTGTCAGCAGGCCAACCTGAATGAGGAGGCCCGCATTCTGCGGCAAGTGAATCTTCTAAACATAGGGCCACAGTTCTACTGTCAACAAGGTGATCTGCTGGTAATGGAGCGTTTGAGGGGTCAGCCCTTGGGGGGATGGTTGCAGCATTTGAGCCCCGAAGACGCTCCTGAATTGTGCAGCGTGCTCCAGCGCTTACTCTGGCAGGGATTTTATCTCGACGCAGCGGAAATTGACCACGGTGCTCTGCGCTGTGCCGCTGAACATGTATTTATTGACGGTGACCGGTTGACAATAATCGACTTCAGCCATAGCAGCACCAACCGTCGCTCCCGCAATGTTACCTCTCTGGTCTCAGGGTTGTTTTGGGGCACCCGCTTAGCGCAAGACATTCGCAGAGTTCTGCTCCTGCCCGAGCGTGACGCCTTGTTGCCGTGGCTGCAATATTACAAAAAACAACCAGGCCGGTGCAACTTTCAGGCATTATTGCATGCCCTCAGTCTGGATGAGCAGGATGTCTAGTGAGGGCTTTTCATGGAATAGGCACGAATCTGACTGCTGCGGGATTATGTACTCTATGATGGAGGCCCCATGGTTGGTTTTATAACCCAACCACCATCGTTCAAAGCAGTTTAACCCTGGAAGGAATGGAGAGGATGGCCACCCCTCCAATAAGCAGGGCCATACCTGTGAGAGCTGTCAAAGAGAGCTGTTCCTGAAGAAGGGCCACTCCTAAAATTGCGGCAGTAAGAGGTTCCACGAGATTGAGAGTGGCTGCTGTAGATGCATTAACTGTTCTCAGCCCTCGGACAAATAGCAAGTATGGAAGGATTGTAGCGACAATTCCTAGATAGAGAGATACCACCACGCCACGGGTTTGAGTTAGCCAATGGAGTGACACTCCGAAAAACGCCGGAATCATTAATATCGCTCCCAATGTAAATGTAATAGCCAAGACAGCGACGACAGAATGTTCTTTGAGTAAAAATTGGGCTGACAATGTGAATATTGCTAAAAACCCCCCAGCCCCCAGCGCCAACGCTATTCCTGAAAAATCACTGTTGAAGTTCTCACCGACTCCAAGGAGCAGGAAGCAGCCAACGATTGCAAGCAGGCTAGCAAAAATCCATTTTGATGTTGGCCGTTCTCGGTAAAGAATAAAACTAAAAACGCCGGTAAACACCGGAAAGCTACCTATGAAAATGGAAGTTCCCAATGCCACTCCTGTTATAGGGAGTGCACTAAAAAAACAGATTTGTAATGCAGCGGTAGAAATTGCAGCACTGATGGTTGGAATTATTGGCCAACGCTTTTTTAGCTGAGGTCGTTTTAAAAGCAAGGTAATGCCAGAAAGAAACGTCCCGCTGATTGCTAGACGAATGGCACCAAGAACCTCAGGTTGGGCTCCTGCTGGAGCCAGAGCTTGTACTGTGCCAGAAGTTCCAAAAAGGACCGCAGCTAAGATAATGCATATATAACCAAAGAATGGTTTTGAATCTTTCCGGCCAAGCTGCATCAAATAAGTCCTGCACAAAAAGTTCGTTAAATAGTTGAAGTTCACCCGATTTGCGGATCATTACCTGTGTGTTGTCGATAATGCAATAAAAATGGCTTAGGTAAAAGCAATTGTGCCGGAATGGAGCCCTGTATCACCTAAGGATAAACGGCTCACATTAGGCATTTCAAAAAGCAGCATTTCACTTTTGCGAACGAAATATAGTCACTCGTGTCTATCATGTTTGTATTTCATCTCTTTGTTCCCAACCTTTCTCAACCGGAAGTCAAATATTCCAATTGAATCGCAAAAAAATTTACAACCTGCGATACGGGATCTTTGACTGGCCACAGCGTGGATTTCAGGTGGTTCGATAACTATTTTCCAAAGACCTCAACCACCACTCGAGAATCAAGGTCATTCTCTGAGCAAGAGAAGGGGACATGTCTCAATATTTATCGATGATTGCGGTATGTTCCCTTCAATTTTACAAAAAGCCTGTAAAGCCTATCATCAATCCTGCATATTCCTCGTAAGCGTCTTACTTTTTTTATGTCATAATCGGTGGCTGGTTTGTACAAGAGTATGCTGCTGATTAAATTGGCAATGGAGAGTCTTATGAAGAAAAGATGTGAGTGGTGTGGAACTGATCCTCTTTACATCGCTTACCACGATGAAGAATGGGGCGTCCCTGCCCATGACGATAGACACCTCTTTGAAATGTTAACTCTTGAAGGTGCACAAGCCGGGCTTAGTTGGCTGACAATCCTGAAGAAGCGGCAGAACTATCGCAAAGCGTTTAATGACTTTGATGTTGAGATTGTCGCTCGCTATTCTGAGCAGGATATTCAGCGTCTTCTTGCTGATGCAGGGATCGTGCGAAATCGTCTGAAGATAGAATCTGCCATCAAAAACGCGCGGGCAGTCCTGAAGATACAGGAGCAGCATGAGACTCTGGATTCTTTCTTTTGGCGCTATGTCGATGGTGAACCTCAGCAGAATGTTTGGCGTTCAATGGCTGAAGTGCCGGCACGGACTGAATTATCAGACCGGATGAGCAAAGACCTGAAGAAGCTGGGATTCAATTTTGTTGGTCCGACGATTTGCTATGCTTTCATGCAAGCGGTGGGGATGGTCAACGATCATGTCATCGACTGCTTTCGCCATCAGGACGTCAAAAAGCTAAATCTGTGAAATGCTAGCCTGCCTCACAACACCCCGTTGATTAACAGCGTTCCAACAACCAGCGACAGAGCGACCCGGTAATAGCCGAAAATAGCCAGACCGTGACGGTTCAGGTAACCAACCATCCACTTCACCGACAAGAGCGCCGCGACAAAAGCAAACAGGACGCCAACTGCGAGAGAAAGAGCATCGAAGGTCTGTAACATGATCTGCCCATGTTTAAGGGCATCATAACCGGTGGCAGCGCTCAGGGTGATTAATCCGAGTAAAAAGCTGAATTCCACCGCCGCTGAGAGAGACAATCCCACCAGCAGCCCTCCGACAATAGTCACCAAACTACGACTGACCCCGGGCCACATAGCGATGCATTGAATCAGGCCGATGATCAGGGCCATCTGCCAGGTTAGTTCGATAATCGATCGACCGCTGTGGGCAGACCGGTCATCTTTTCTTTTATTCCAGCGACTGACAGCGAGAATTGCCACGCCGCCGACAAACCAGGCGAAAACCACCGGCCAGGTTCCGAACAGGTAAGATTTAATCAGCTTATTGAAAAGTAACCCGATGACTGCAGCTGGAAGAAAGGCGGTGATAATATTGATTAATAGTTGCCGCCCCTCGCTATCTTTCCCGACCAGACCGCGCAGCATCTGTTTGACCCGGCGGAAATACAATCCCAGCACGGCGATGATGGCACCGATCTGAATGCAGATGGTGTAGGCATCGGTCGCTTCCTTGGTGCGCGCCCTTTGCTCGACTGAGGCAGACGGGTCGTCACCGATGGAGAGGATTCGGCCCGCCAGCAGCAAATGGCCAGTGGAACTGACCGGCAGGTATTCTGTCAGACCTTCCACAATCCCTAGAATTGCCGCTTGGCCCAAGGTCAGAATTTTCTCGTTTGGTGTGGTCTGGTTTGATGGGGGGGGTGCTTCTTGAGCTGCTATGCAACTGTTGACCATTAACATGAGGCCGCAAATAATGAGTAAATAAATGAAAATATTTTTCCTGTGGAGCATAATTTTTACCCTGATCTATAATTTATGTTGGTTGAAAAGTGCAAAAAAGCTCTGCAAACCCGAAGCAAGGTATCATGGTTGTTATAAACAGTACTAGAGTTTGTCGATCAGAGGAAACCGGAAAATTAAAAGAAAATATAACCTTTTTTGTCGTATATAGTCTTCAATATAGTGTATGCTTCCAATCTTGCCACACAAGATATAGCGCTTAGTGTGGATTTATCATGTACCGCAATTCAGTTTTTACAAACGAGGGAGAAAACGACCACATGGCAAAACGTTATCGCGTTATTAAGCGGAATGGAGAAACCGCTGCACTTGACATAGCAAAAATTCGCAAAGTTATTCAGTGGGCGGCAGAAGGGTTGGATATCAATCCGATCGAGCTGGAATCGAATCTGGAAATCCATTTTCGCAACAATATGACGACGGGAGAAATTCACGAAACAGTGATAGAGACATCGCTGCGACTGACTTCCATTGAAGAACCAGACTGGCGGATTTTAGCAGCGCGCTTGAAGCTGGTTGATTTTTATAAGCGAGTTCATATCGCACGCAGTATTCCCTACGAGTATCGCTATCCAAGTTATTGCCAGACGGTCAAAGATTTTGTTGCTAAGGGAATCTATACCCCGCTGCTGTTGGAAAAATATTCCGACAAGGAACTGCATAAGGCGGGACAGTTTCTGCAGCAGGATTACGATTATGACTTTGATTACGCTGGGATCAGCTTGCTGATCAAACGTTATATGCTGGAATATGATAACCAGGTGGTTGAAATGCCGCAGGAAGCGTTGTTGACGATTGCCCTGCTGATCGAACAGAATCAGCCGCACGACATCCGACTGCTGCGGGTTCGCGATACCTACAGTATGCTGGCCAGACGAAAAATTTCCCTGGCGACACCGATCCTGATCAATTTGCGTAAACCGAATGGCAACCTGTCGAGCTGCTTCATTACCGCTTTCGATGATGATACCAATAGTATCTTTCATACCTTTGAGCAGGTTGGTCAGATCAGTTCCGGTGGCGGTGGCGTTGGAGTGAGTATCAGTCGGATTCGTTCGCAAGGGGCGCGGATCCGCAATTCTCTCGGCCGGGCTGGCGGAGTCGTGCCGAATATTCGTGTTGTCAACGATATTGCTCTCTATTTCAATCAAGGTGGAAAACGGGCCGGAGCAGTGACCGTGGCTCTGGATAGCTGGCATCTCGACATAGAGGGGTTCCTCGAGCTACAGACCGAAAACGGCGATCAGCGGCGCAAGGCTTACGATGTATTTCCGCAGGTGGTAGTGACCGATCGCTTCATGCGGGCTGTAGAAAACAGTGAAGATTGGTACCTGTTCGACCCCCATGAAATTCGCAGTAAATACGGGTATGAGCTAGCGGATCTGTGGGGTGAAAAGTTTGAGAAAGTTTTATTGCATCTGTACGACGAGGTCGAGTCCGGCCGGATTGAGCTTTATGAAAAGGTCAATGCCAAAGCTCTTTACAAACAGATCATGAAGGTGCAGATCGAGAGCGGAATGCCCTATATCGCCTTCAAAGACACCATCAACCGCGCCAATCCGAACAAGCATGTCGGAATCATCCCTTGCACCAACCTGTGTGTGGAATCTTTTTCTGTGGTCAAGCCGACCAAGATCGGGCCACAACGTTTCGCCGATGATAACATCAGTCGGGACGTTGAGCCTGGGCTGGTGCATACCTGTAACCTGGTTTCGATCAACCTGGCTAATCTGGAAGATGGCGAACTGCCGGGGGTTTGCGAGACTTCGGTACGTATTTTAGATAATTGTATCGATATTACCGATGTTCCGGTTGCCGAAGGGCAGCGCCACAATGAACTGTTGCGTACCATCGGGGTTGGTCTGATGGGGTTGGCCGATTATCTGGCCAAGCGTGATCTTTCCTATGTTGGTGCCGCAGATGCCGTGGAGAAACTGGCTGAGGCTTTTGCTTATCATTGTACTTCCGCCAGTTGTGCTTTGGCGCAGGAGCGGGGGCACTATCCTCTTTATGAAGGGAGTGACTGGTCGAATAGTCTGATCCTCAGCCGTGAACGCAGTTGGTTTGCCGAGCATGCCAGTCTGAATTGGGATGAACTGTTCGACCGGATTGGCGCGCATGGAATACGCAACAGTCATATCACCGCGATTGCCCCCAATACCAGCAGTTCTATCGTCCAAGGCTGTACCGCGAGTATCTTGCCGATTTTCAGTAAATTTTATCTCGATAACAACAGCAATGGTACTGTGCCGATCGTGCCGCCGTTTATCAAAGATAAACTCTGGCAATATCAGGAATCGAAACATATTGATCAGAAAATTGTGGTCGACGTGGTTTCCCGGTTACAAAAATATGTGGATACCGGAATTTCTATGGAGTTGCTGTTTAATTTAAATAAAGATATCACCGCTAAAGATATCTATGAGACCCACATGGATGCCTGGAAGAAAGGGTGCAAAGCGATATACTATACCCGAAGTATCCAGAAGAACGGCAATATCAGTTCGGAAAAAGTAGAATGCGTATCCTGTGCGGGATAAATTATTTGACTCTCTAACCTGAAAAAGTTGAGGTACGCTATTAACCACTGAGGCACAGAGACACTGAGGAGTTAGTCCAGTAAAATAAACCTTTACGGATATTCTCTGTGTGCTCAATGGCTCTGTGGTAAAATTTTCTGTTGGTTGAGGAGCTTAACTTGCTCAATGAACAATATTGTATATAACAGGAGTATCGATATGAAACCAAAGCGACTATTTAACCCGGAAGGGGACGATTCACTGGAAAGCCGCCGGATTATCGGTGGTAACAGCACCAATATTTTCAATCTGAACAATGTGCGCTATCAGTGGGCGAACAAGCTCTACCGCAACATGATGGCCAATTTCTGGATTCCTGAAAAAACGGATCTTTCCAGTGATATCGAACCCTATAAACATCTAACTGTGGAAGAGCGGCAGGCTTACGATGGGATTATGTCGTTTCTGATTTTTCTCGACAGTATCCAGACCAATAATTTGTCAAATATCAACGACTATATCACCGCGCCGGAGGTCAACCTGTTGCTGGCAATTCAGCAGTATCAGGAAGCGATTCACAGTCAAAGTTACCAATACGTTGTTGAATCCATCATCCCGGCAGATCGGCGTAACTCCATTTATGACAAATGGCGAACCGATAAGGTGCTGTTTGAACGCAATGTATTTATTGCCCAGATTTATCAGGATTTTATCGAAAAACCAGAGCAAGAACGCTTCTTTAAGGTCATTATTGCCAATTATCTGCTGGAGGGATTGTATTTCTATAACGGATTTAACTTTTTCTACAATCTTGCCAGCCGGAATCTGATGCTGGGGACTTCGGAAGTGATTCGCTATATCAATCGGGATGAATTGACTCACTGTGTTCTGTTCGAATTTATTGTGCGTGAAATCCGTGAACTGGATCCTGGTTATTTTCCTGTTGACGAAGTAGAAAGTTTATTTCGTCAGGCTGTCGATCAGGAGATTTCCTGGACCAACCATATTATTGGCGATGGCGTGCTCGGAGTCAGTGAAGAAACCACTGAGATGTATACCAAATGGCTGGCGAATGAACGCTGGAGCAAGCTGGGTTTTGACAGCAAACTCTATGCAGGGTTCGACAAAAATCCATATAAGCATTTGGAAAAACTGGCTGACACGGAAGGTGAAGGCAGCGTTAAGAGTAACTTTTTTGAGTCGACAGTCTCGGCCTATAATCAGTCGTCGGTGCTGGATGGGTGGGATGATTTCTAAGTGTCGGTGCAGTATTGTGTTTGAATAAAATCAATAAAAAGGGCCCAGCAATCAAGTACTGGGCCCTTTTTCTGTTACAAGCTGTTTTTAGCGTTCCATGGTGATATCGAGATTCAGCTCATCGGCAACTATCGATAAATCTTCTTCCAATTGGTCAAAAGGAAGATCTTCTGGTACCTGAACATTGATGGCCATGTTATAAATTGTTGCACCACTTTCTGGTGAGGAGCTTGTAGCGGAATCAAGCTGGATGATGCTGAGCCGTTTATCGGCCAGAAATTGACTGGTTTTGTAGACAATGCCCGCCTGATCCAACCCTTCGATATGGAGGGTGCAGGTTTTGTAACCGCCCTGGTTTTTTTCCTGCTGTGGTTGTAGTGGCCGAATAAAGGCAGAAATGCTTTTATCTAGTTCCAATCGGCGACATTCTTTGGTGAGTAGTTCCTCAATATTTGGTAATTGGCTTGAAAACAGCAGGCTAAGGGTGAACTCATCTGCCAGCATCGACATGGTGGTGTCTTCTAGATTGCATTCGTTTTCGTAAAGCAGACGCGTGACATCGGCAACAATTCCAGAACGATCTTTGCCGAATGCGGTCATAATATAGCGGTTTGCCATGATTTTCCTCCTGTGGTTAGTTCATTGGTGTGCATATAAACATAGTTGAGGGAAAAGGCAAAGATTGTGATTGAACCAACTATTCGGCTCTTCCCCCTTATGAAGGGGAAGAGCCGTTCGTTGTCAGTTGATTAACCGGGGTCAGACAACTACTTCACGATCGATTCAATTTCCAGTCCGATTTGAATTTCATCGCCAACGATGATCCCGCCAGTCTCTGTCACTTTGCTCCAGTTTAAGCCAAAGTCCTTGCGGTTGATCGTCCCGGTTGCCTCAAATCCGGCCCGCAGTTTTCCTTTTGGGCCGGTTGTTGTCCCCAGAAAACTTCCTTTCAGGACGATTTCCTTGGTAATGCCCTTGATTGTCATATCTCCCACCAAGGTAATATTGTCACCGCTGCCGGTCACTTTTTTGCTCTTGAAATGAATTTCTGGATACTCGGCGGCATTGAAAAAATCGGCGCTGCGGAGGTGCTTATCACGTTTTTCATTGCGGGTAGCGACAGAAGCGGTTTGAATGGTTGCTTCCGCAGAAACAATGGTTTTGTTCTTGGGATCGGCTTCAACTACACCGACAAAATCGTTGAAGTTGCCACGAACCTTGAAAACGACCAGATGTTGAACCGAAAAATGGATTTGCGTGTGAGGGGTATCGACCTGAAAGGTTTCGGCAAAGGAGGTCGAGGTAACGAGCAAGGCGGCGAGTAAGAGTAAAGATAATTTTTTTATCATGGTGATGCTCCTTTTTAAATGGTTGATCCTGATATGTTACTTACTTGGTAATATATCAGGATGTGTGATACCGGACAACCCGCACAACGTATATAACTGTTGCACCGACTGATGCCCCGAGTTTCTAAAAAACTGCAGGAAATCTAAACAGACCTACTTTTTTTCAGCTTGAAACTTATTTTAAAGAAATGAGAGGCTCAGGAATGTATGCTGGAAGACACTTTCAGTAAAATGGTAAAAAACATAAAAATGAGGTGACACGTGAAAATCTGGATTGATGCCGACGCTTGCCCTAAGCCAATTAAAGAACTTCTCTACCGGGCAGCAGAGCGAAAGAAGATAATGTTAACTTTGGTTGCGAACCGGTCTTTGGGGCATCCTGCTTCACTCTGGATTCGTTCAATTCAGGTTTCTGCCGGAGCTGATGTTGCTGATCAGGAAATTGTCCGGCTGCTGGAACCGGGAGATCTGGTTGTGACGGCAGACATCCCGTTGGCTGCCGAGACCATTAGCCAGGGTGGTCATGCGCTGGATCCGCGCGGCGATTTTTTCAGTGAGGAAAATATCCGAGAGCGGTTGTCGGTGAGAAATTTTATGGATGATCTACGCAACAGCGGAATTGAAACGGGAGGACCAGCAGCTTACGGTGCCAAGGATAAACAGAAGTTTGCCAACGAGCTGGATCGTTTTCTGGCCCGCAATGGGTAGATCATCGATCCTATCGGAAACCGATAAAACCAAATATTTTGCCCAGTGCCCGATTAATCGGGTGGTTTCTTTTGAGACTTTTTAAAACCGCCGCCTTGCGCAAGCCGAGCTTTTTTAATTCATTGATAATTAAAGGACTAGGGCTGGTTCTAAGCCCTTGCCGGAAAGCATCAATAGATTTACTTTTCTCTCCGGCCATCAAGAGGATTCGTCCCAAGATCAGGTAATGGAGTGAATTATTCGGTTCACGTTTAATTGATTCGCGGCAGATTTTCGCCGCAGAGTGCATTCGTCCCTGACCTTTTGCTAAACAGTAAGCCAGATAGCTTTGCAGTTCCGGGGTTTTTCGATGTTCAGCCACTTGCCCAAGAAAAACCTGGGCAGAATGGATATAGCCTTTTTCAGCGGCTTCAATCCCTTTCTGCAATAAATCATCAAGCTGATCTGGACTCATAAGTTTTCCTCTGTATTGACATTCTTTTCATTTATGAACTGCAACAGTTGATTATAACCTATATTTGGTCAGGGCGAAAGTATTGGCCAAAGTTGGCTGGTTTCTATTTCTATCTTTGCCGCGACCCGTTCGGCATTGATCTCTGCACAAGAAATGGTTAGGTCGGAAAATTTTTCGTAAAGGGGGGTGCGTTCCAGGTAGAGTTGCTCAAATGTCTGCCCTTTAGCCATGACCAATCCACGCTGACCCATATCAATAATTCGCTGTTGTAAATCGGGCAGGGCAATTTGGAGATAGATTAGGTAACCGCTTTTGCCTAGTGCTTTTAGACCCTGTTCGCTGTAGATGACCGATCCTCCGGTTGCAACAACGCTCTGATGCGCATGCAGGTTCAGCAGCATCTGTTCTTCAATTTTACGAAAATTATTCAAGCCTTGTGTGTCGATAATCTGTTGCAGACGACATTTTTCCTGAGCCTGAATGATCAGGTCCGTATCGATAAAATGAAAGCCAATCCGCTTGGCGAGAATGACCCCGACGGTACTTTTACCAGCCCCGGGCATGCCGATTAAAATAATATTATTTTTCTCCATGATTCGCCTCCGGGTTGATTCTAGCATTGATCTGGTGTTTTGCTATCTCATGATTGCATTCATGCTGCTTTTTATGAAATAACTTGAGGGCACGTCAGAGGGAAACAAAAACACTAGCCGGCTAAAAAGTTTTTAGAGGTGGTATAGTAGTTATTGTTTAATTTCTTATAAATTGAAAGCTCATATTTATTGAACATTGTTTCTTTTATATGAAGTTTCTTTACGTTCTGAGGAGCCTGCTGTGGATAAAATGAATAACGACGCTGGAATGCCAATTGCCATGACTCTTGAGCCGGGAGT
>JAQIBX010000178.1 GCA_027858895.1 Desulfuromusa sp.
GAAGTCACCCAGCAAGTGAAAGTTTGATGGGTTGAATATTAGCACAAATGCTGTTTAATATCGATAGGTTAAGTATCTTCAAAAGTCATTTATTGATCGTATTCTCACGGATTTAGGAAATTGTCATTTGAGCTGGAGCCGATATACCAGTCGTCATCCCAACTTCCCCGAATAATGAGGGATTCTTCAACCTCTGCACTCATGAGTGTTGTTGCTTCGTTAGACATTCTCTACCCTCTCACTGCAAATATATAAATCATAGCCTCTTCCAAAATGAAATGAGTCTGAAGGGGCCCTCGTGTTTCTAACATGAAATGAGTCTGAACAAAAAGTCTGAAAGCGTTCATGATGAAAGGATGAAAATCATTATGAATGTTAAACGCCGCCAGACCCTCCAGCAGGTCACCGACTTTCTCCATGGTAGTGGCGCCTTTGAGCCCGCTCCAGCAACCCAGAAAGAACGTTACCAGTAACCCTGCGTCATTTCCGCTATGGCAGTGAGAAGGGGCTACTGATAGCTTACCTGTGCCGCCTCAGCGGTTATTCTCGTCAGCAGATCACGCGTCTGATCAAGCGCTTCCGTAAACAGGGAAAGCTAACCTGGGACGTCTCTCCAGCCAAAGGCTTTGTCTCTCGCTACACAGCTGAGGATATTCGCTTGCTGGCTGAGATTGACACCTTGCATGATACCCCGTCGGGACCCGCCGTTAAAAAGCTCTGTGAACGAGCCTGGCTGCGCTTCGGAGAGCAACGCTATGAACAGATTGCGGGGATTTCCGTTGCCCATCTCTACAACCTGCGCAAACGGAGTGAATATCGCAAGGTTCGAATCGTCCATGAGAAAACCCGGCCAACAAAAAACACCATCGGGATCCGACGCAAACCAGCCCCACAAGGGCGACCGGGGTTTATCCGTATCGACACGGTTCACCACGGTGATCGAGATGGAGCCAAAGGTCTCTATCACATCAATGCGGTGGATGAAGTGACCCAGCTTGAGGTGGTGTTCACCGTTGAGCGCATCTCAGAACAATTTATGATTCCGGCACTGGCTGCTCTGCTTGAAACATTCCCGATTCAGATCCTCGGTTTCCATGCCGACAACGGCTCAGAGTATATCAATCGCCACGTTGCAGAACTCCTGGAAAAACTGAGGATTGAGCTGACTAAATCACGCTCAAGGCACTGCAACGATAATGCTCTGGCTGAATCAAAAAATACTGCTGTTGTGCGAAAAATCCTTGGTTATTGCCATATCCCGCAAAAGTTCGCTCCACAGGTGAACCGCTTTAATCAGGACCATCTGGTTCCTTACATCAATTATCATCGCCCTTGTTTCTTTCCAGAAACCTTTACTGATGCCAAAGGCCGACAGCGTAAGCGTTATCGATATCAACAGATGACAACGCCCTACGAAAAGCTGAAATCACTTTCGGATGCTGAACAATATCTTAAGCCTGGGCTCTCTTTTTAATTGTTGGATGACATTGCCTACGCGATTAGCGATAATGAAGCGGCAAAGCGTCTGCAAAAAGCAAGGCATCAACTCTTTGAATCTATCGATGAACGTTTACTCGCTGGTTGATTCAGACCCGCTCTTCAGACTCATCTTCGGATTGGAATAGACTATCATACCTCAATTGTCAAACGTATACACACTAATAAGGTTTACAATTTATTTTTATTATTCAAACAAAGTACCGTGTCATTCTGTAGTATATGTAAAGTGCATTATTCATATTTAACTATAAAATGGCTTTCCCCTTGCTTATCAACTTCCTTTTAACCAAAAAAAGGCACCTCGAATGAGGTGCCTTTTGTATCAACAATAGTAGCTATTTCGTATTTACCGACCGTTACCGGCCACCTGAATCCGAATCAGGGCTCTCTGCAGAGCCGCTTCCATGATCATATACTTCTTATCTTCATGCGGTAAGGTCTTAAGAGCATCTTCTGCGCGCCCCAGAGCGGCTTTGGCACGAGCCAAATCGATCTCATCTGCAGTTTCCGCCGTATCGACCAGAACTGTTACTGTATCCTCTTCGACTTCAAGATACCCCCAGTTCACTACAATATGAAAAACCTCATTACCCTTTTTATAGGTTAATTCCCCAACTTTTAACGTGGTCAGCAGTGGGGTGTGGCCCGGCAACAAACCTAGTTCACCGACAAATCCCGGAGCAGTAATTTCATCGACCTCCTCCGAGAGAACTCGCTTATACGGAGTGACCATTTCAAGTTTTAGCTTATCAGCCATTGCGACTGTCCTTTACGTTTGAATCTAGTCTTTCAGGCCAATCAGACGGCCATGCCTTTGGCTTTTTCTATGGCCTCTTCAATGGTTCCAACAAGGTAAAATGCCTGTTCTGGCAGCTTATCATGCTTTCCATCCAGAATTTCCTGGAAGCCCTTGATGGTATCCTGCAACTCAACATACTTACCGGGAGCCCCGGTAAAAACCTCTGCCACGTGAAACGGCTGGGAAAGGAAACGCTGAATCTTACGGGCACGGGCAACAACCAACTTATCTTCCTCGGACAATTCGTCCATACCAAGGATAGCAATGATGTCCTGGAGATCCTTGTAACGTTGCAGCACAAATTGCACGTCACGAGCACACTTGTAGTGAACTTCACCGATAACCTGCGGGTCAAGGATTCGGCTGGTGGAGTCAAGCGGGTCAACTGCCGGATAAATACCGAGCTCGGCGATCTGACGCGAGAGAACGGTGGTGGCATCCAAGTGGGCAAATGCGGTTGCCGGAGCCGGGTCAGTCAAGTCATCAGCAGGGACGTAGATCGCTTGAACCGAAGTAATGGAACCCTTGTCGGTAGTCGTAATCCGTTCCTGCAATTCACCCATCTCGGTAGAGAGGGTCGGCTGGTAACCAACGGCAGAAGGAATCCGTCCGAGCAGCGCTGAAACCTCAGAACCTGCCTGGGTAAAGCGGTAGATATTGTCGACAAACAGCAGAACGTCCTGGCCTTCTTCATCACGGAAATATTCAGCAACCGTCAGAGCCGATAAGGCAACCCGAGCACGCGCTCCTGGAGGCTCATTCATCTGGCCATAGATCAGGGCGGCTTTATTGAGAACACCTGACTCTTTCATCTCTTCCCAAAGGTCATTTCCTTCACGAGTCCGCTCGCCAACACCGGCAAAAACCGAGAAACCGCCATGTTGCTGTGCAACGTTGTTAATCAGTTCCATAATCAGAACCGTCTTACCAACCCCAGCACCACCAAACAGACCAATTTTACCACCACGGGAGTAAGGTGCGAGCAAGTCAACAACCTTGATTCCGGTCTCGAAAGATTCGACCTTGGTAGACTGGCTAACAAAATCTGGAGCAGGGCGGTGAATCGTCCAGGATTTATCGGCTCCAATCGGACCAGCTTCATCGACCGGCTGGCCGATGACGTTCATAATCCGGCCAAGGGTCTTGGGGCCAACCGGCATCAGGATCTGATCGCCGGTATCAAGAACTTCCTGGCCACGAACCAGACCGTCAGTAGAGTCCATAGCGATGGTCCGGACGGTGTTTTCACCCAGGTGTTGGGCAACCTCGCAGACCAGGTTCCATTCTCCTTCTCCCAATGAAGGGTTGGTCAGCTTAACCGCGTGGTAGATTTCCGGCAACTTGCCCGGTTCAAATTCCACGTCTACGACAGGACCAATAACCTGTGTGATCTTTCCCTTGTTCATAACGAAACCTTTCGTCCTTATCCCAACGGGATAAGCTCTTGTATGTCTGAAATCTTGTGGTTATTTAATAGATTCTGCACCAGAGATGATTTCCATCAACTCTTTGGTGATCGCGGCCTGACGTGCACGGTTATACTGCAGCGTCAATTTACCGATCATTTCTGAAGCATTCCGGCTGGCGCTGTCCATCGATGCCATCCGGGCGCCCTGTTCTGAAGCATTTGATTCAAGTAAAGCACGGAAGATCTGCACTTCGACCATCTTCGGTAACAACTGAGACAGAACCTCACCCTGGTCTGGTTCATAGATATAATCGATACTAGTATCCTGGAGCTCTTCATCAGTCTCTTTAGATTGAATTGGCAGCATTCTCTCAACCGTGACAATCTGCACAATGGCACTCTGGAAAGCATTGTAGATAACATAAACCGCATCGTACTTTTCCGCGCTGTAAGCATCGACAACTTCTTGCCCAATTAATTGAGCCGTCTTATAGGTTGCATCAGCGGTGATGTTTTCATGAACCTTAGTAATTTTGTCACCGACTCGATTTTTGAGAAAATCACGCCCTTTACGACCAATAATCATCAGGTCGATAGCATCAAAACCCTGCTCGTTAGCACGGATAAAACGCTCGGCTTCTTTCGACACGTTTGCATTGAAGCCACCACAAAGACCACGATCAGCTGTCATCAATACAACCAAAGCTCGCCCGGTACCGCGCTGATTGAGCAATGCATGGCCATCAATGTCTTCACGCTGAGCCAAGTGTGATACCACCGAATGCAGCTTTTCCGCATAGGGACGAGCAGCAACGGCAGCCTCTTGCGCCCGACGCAATTTAGCTGCGGCGACCATCTTCATCGCTTTAGTGATCTGCTGGGTATTTTTTACCGAGCCGATCCGTTTTTTTATGTCCTTCAGACTTGGCATCTGTTCAAACCTTTATAAAATCAGGCTACAAAATGGCTTTTGAATTCTTCTAGAGCTGCTTTGATACGGTCTTCCAGATCTTGGTCGATAGCATTCTTCTCAGCAAGATCATTAATAATACCGGAATGATTTGCTTCCATGAATGCCAGCATTTCACTCTCGTAACGTTGTACAGCGGTCGTCGGATACATATCCAGATAACCGTTGTTAGCAGCAAAAATAGCTAAAACCTGAACTGCGACCGACAGTGGCTGATACTGACCCTGCTTGAGGATCTCAACCAGACGCGCACCACGATTCAGCTGTGCTTGAGTTGCTGCATCCAGATCTGAACCGAACTGAGCAAATGCAGCCATCTCACGATACTGTGCCAGCGCCAGACGCAGAGTACCAGCAACCTGCTTCATCGCTTTAACCTGAGCCGAACCACCAACACGAGAAACCGACAATCCAACGTTGATCGCCGGACGAACACCGGAGTAAAATAGATCGGTCTCAAGGAAAATCTGACCATCGGTGATTGAGATAACGTTGGTCGGGATATAAGCCGACACATCACCGGCCTGGGTTTCAATAATAGGCAGAGCAGTTAAAGACCCAGCTCCTTTGGCATCACTTAATTTACATGCACGCTCAAGTAACCGGCTGTGCAAGTAGAAAACGTCACCAGGGAAGGCTTCACGGCCTGGCGGACGACGTAGTAGCAATGAGAGCTGGCGATAAGCAACCGACTGCTTGGAGAGATCATCATAAATAATCAGTGCGTGCTTGCCATTATCACGGAAAAACTCACCCATGGTAACACCAGTGTATGGTGAAATAAATTGAAGTGGCGCTGGATCGGATGCAGTCGCTGCGACAATAATAGTATATTCCATTGCGCCATGCTGACGCAGTTTTTCAACAACCTGAGCAACCGTCGAACGCTTCTGGCCAATGGCAACGTAGATACAGATAACGCCATTACCCTTCTGGTTGATAATGGTATCAAGTGCAACTGCGGTTTTACCAGTCTGCCGGTCACCAATAATCAGTTCCCGCTGGCCTCGGCCAATCGGGACCATAGCATCAATCGCTTTCAGACCCGTTTGCATTGGTTCATGAACCGATTTACGAGCAACAATGCCGGGGGCTTTCAGTTCGACCTGGCTATATGTGTCAGTCTGAATATCGCCCTTGCCATCGATCGGAATGCCGATACCATTGACCACCCGACCAATTAAAGCGTCACCAATCGGAACCTGCACGATTTGTTCAGTCCGTTTGACGATATCGCCTTCTTTAATATGCTCAGAATCACCAAGGATAGCTGCCCCGACATTATCTTCTTCAAGGTTCAGAACCATCCCCATGGTACCGCCAGGAAACTCAAGGAGTTCACCGGCCATAGCCTTATCAAGACCATGGATGCGGGCAATACCGTCACCAACGGAGATGATGGTGCCTGTTTCACTCACTTCTACTTCGCGACCAAAGTTTTCAATCTGTCGCTTGATAATTGCACTGATTTCTTCTGCCCTGATTTCCATAATATTTTCTTACCCCTTTGCTAAGGTCTCTGCAATTCGTTTCAGCTGGGTTTTCACACTGCCGTCAAATAGTTTGCCGCTCATCTCAACCTGCAGACCACCGATCAGCGATTTATCTGTTTCCACACTGAGTACTACCTGCTTCCCGGTCTGCTTCTCCAGCCCCTGCTGAATGGCATCGGCCCGCTTACTACTCAACTTATTTGCCGCTTTCATTCTGGCGCGAACAACACCAGACAGTTCATCCGCAAATTTACAATAATTGCTATTGATTTCTGGCAGATAAATAATCCGCCCTTTTTCTAGGAGCAGATCGAGGAAATTACGCATCCCGCCACTCAACTTGAGATGTTCAACTATGTCATGCATGATTGCCGATTTTTTTCCCAGAGGAAAGGTCGGACTGTCGAGTAACAAGCGCAACAAGTCTTCTCTTTTTAGTACCGTTACAACTCCAGCCAGCTCTTCGGCGTATCGCTCAACTTGCTTCTCTGCAACAGCAATATTCAACAACGCTTTGGCGTATCTTATAGAAATCGCACTGTTACTCAATGTAGCTCTCCCACCTTTTGCATATACTCGTCAATCAGACGGGTATCATCGTCCTTGGTGAAGTTCTTTTTCAACAGGTCCTCGGCAACATCAACCGCCAATTGCACTGCCTCCCGTTGAAGCTCTGTCCGGGCCTTGGCCACTTCGAGTGCAGCTGCCTTCTCTGCGTCCTGCTCAATTTGTACGGCCATCTGTTTTGCACTTTCAATGATTTTTATTTTTTCCAATTCCCCTTCACGGCGAATAGAATCACTGATTTCCGCAATTTCTTCGGTAGCGCGAGCCAGTTTGCGATCGTACTCAGCGAATTTAGCTTCAGCTTCTTCCTTGATCTGTTTCGCTGCAGCGAGTGACTTTTCAATTTCTTCCCGTCGCCCGGCCAGCCCTTTTTTGATTGGTTTATTTAAAAAATAAACCAGAATGGCAACGACAATTGAAAAATTAAAGACCCGATACAGAAAATCTTTTATCAGGACACCACTCTCAACCCCGTGACCATCGCCTGCGGCAAAAACAGCCCCACTGACTAGCCCAACAAGGAGCAACGATAAAAGAACGGCTTTTATTTGACTGTGCATAGATCTTAAACCTTCCTTGCCTTAAGCCAATTCACGGCCAAGAATTTTTGTAGCAATTTGTCCGGCCAATGATTTTGCTTCGCTTTTCAAGGTTTTGCTAGCACCATCTGCCTCGTTAGCAACCTGACTTTTAATCACTTGCAATCGGCTTGTGGCTTTCCCATGAGCGTCCGCAAGAATTCTTGCTTCTTCTTCGCTGGCAGCTTTTTTTAGTTTATTCCGCGCTTCATTGGCCTGGTTCCGGGCTTCATTGAGCTGCTGCTGATAGCGTTGCATTTTTTCATCAATATCAGCTTCCAGATTCTTTGCCGCAGCATGCGAACTAGATATAGTCTCACGCCGCTCATCGATGATCTTTTTCAGTGGCCGATAAAGTAATTTATTCAGAATAATCAGGAGGATAATGAAGTTTAGGAACTGTAGACCAAGGGTCCAGTCAACGCTTATCACCTAGCTTACCTCTTTATGTTCAGGATTGTGTTTCCGGTATACTGTATACAGACACCGCATCGTAATGACGTTACTATAGGGGTTCAGATCAAGGAACGAATAGCTATCATAATTCAGCGATCCATGTCAAGCATCTGTTCTTCTTGGTGTGTATTTTTGCGGTTGGGTATCTTTTTGCAACAACCTATTTCTTTTTCCCCTCGATAGCCTTTGGCTCCGCTGTCACCTTTACCGGCCCCGGCATCTTGATTTCTCCATTAAAGATGACCTTTTCATCAATTTTTAACGCTGGCGCTTCAATGCTTCCCTCAACCTGTGCTGGCGCACGTAATTCTACCATCGTGGTTGCCTTGATATCTCCCTTAAAACGACCACTGAAAATTAATGCTCCAACATGGATACTCCCTTCAATCTCAGCAGACTCACCAACAACAAGTGTGTCGCTTGAGTTGATTTCACCAGTAAAGATTCCGTCGAGACGTACCATTTCATCAAAGCTTAGTTTTCCTTCAAACCGACTTCCCGTTCCCAGAAACGCTTTAATCTCCGCCTTGTCAATCGCAATCGGCTTTTTCATTTTAGCTTGCTCCTGTTTTTTACCACCAAACATTGTCTTCACCACTTTCCATTTAATTTATCATTGATAACTTAAACACCAAGTAATTCAAGGATTCTACTTAACTCGTCCTGGTCATGGTAGCTGATTTCTATCCGTCCACCCTTATCTTTGCAGTGCAGTTTCACCTGGGTTCCCAATTGTTGCCGAAGACTATTTTCAAGTTCAAGCTGATTTGGATCTACCCGCTTTTCAACAACCTTTTTGTTAATCTGTGTCCCAAACATTTTTTTTATTTTTTTAATCAATTTTTCGGTTTCGCGAACCGACAATTTTCTTCTGATGATTTCCTGGCTAGCTTCGATAATATCTTCTTCGTTCTCCAGAGCTAACAAGGCTCGAGCATGCCCCATACTCAGACGATTTTCAGCAAGATCATTTTTGACCTTTTCTGGTAAGCGTAACAACCTTAAAGCATTGGCGACCGTCGAACGATCTTTTCCAACCCGCTTTGCAACCTCTTCCTGCAGCAGATCGAAACTGTCCATCAAATAGCGGTATGCTCCCGCTTCTTCCAAGGGGTTGAGGTCTTCTCGCTGAATATTTTCTATCAGTGCAATTTCCAGCGCCCAATCTTCAGTAACATCCTGAATAACGACGGGAACCCGCTCTAATCCGGCCTTCTGTGCCGCCCGCCAGCGTCTTTCACCAGCAATAATCTGATAGTGATCCTCTTGGCGCCGTACCACTAATGGCTGGATTATCCCCTTCTCTTCAATAGAAGCGACCAGTTCAGCCATCTTACTGTCATCAAAGGTTTTACGTGGCTGTCGATGATGTGGCTTAAGTTCTTCAATCGGACAGGAGAAGTATTTTTTTCCCCCCTCCTGGGCAGCGGAACTCAAAAGAGCACCCATCCCCCTTCCCAGCGCGGGACGTTTCACCTTAACCATGAGCCCCTCCTGCCAGGACTTCCTGTGCCAGATCCATATAGGCCTGCGCACCCCGCGAAGCAATATCATACAGCAAAACCGGCTGTCCATAACTTGGGGCCTCTGAAAGCCTGACGTTACGTGGCACGACCGTACGAAAAACCTTGTCACCGAAATGGGCCCTTATTTCATCACTCACCAGATGACAAAGATTGTTTCGCCCATCAAACATGGTCAGTAAAATACCATTGATATCAAGTTGCGGATTTAATTCCTGTTGTACCAGTCGTATTGTTTGCATCAATTGACCAAGCCCTTCCATCGCGTAAAACTCACATTGCAATGGAACCAACACTGAATTTGCAGCCGATAGGGCGTTGACTGTCAGCAAATTGAGTGAAGGGGGACAATCAATAATCACATATTCGTAGCTTTCAACCAGTTCTTCTATGGCAAACTTTAGCTGTTTTTCTCGATTTGATTTATTGATCAGCTCAATCTCTGCACCAATTAAATTAGTGTTGGACGGCAAGACGTCCAGATACTCTAATGCTGACTTTTGCAATACCTTATGAGCTTTTTCTTCCCCGAGAAGAACATTGTAAACAGTTGAAATAACTTCGGTTTTATCAATCCCAAGACCACTACATGCATTTGCCTGAGGATCCATGTCAATCAATAAGGTTTTCTTTTCTGCGGCGGCCAAAGATGCGGCCAGATTGACAGCTGTTGTGGTTTTACCAACCCCGCCCTTCTGATTTGCAATGGCTATAATCTTTGCCATTTATGGCACTCCTTTAATCGGTTGAAAAACCAGCAAAAATTAAAAAACATTCTAAGGTAGAGACAGACAAAGAGCAGGAGGATATCATATGTTTGGGCAAAATTCAGCCCTTATTGTCATCCAACTTTCATGATGTTTACTTTTTCAGGATTACAAGTTGTCTTTCGGCAGAAGAAAAAGGCAGCTCGTATGCAATAACTTCCCAATCGTAAAAATTCTTTTGTTTAATCATTTTCTCTGCAGCTCTGAGTTCTTCCCGTCCCTCTGGACCCTTCATTGCCACTAAGCGCCCTCCTGGCTTTAACCAGGGGGCAGCATATCTGAGCGAAATATCCAGAGAAGAAAAAGCACGGCTTAGCACAAGATCATACTTTTCTTGTTCAAGAGCTGTTTGCGTTAGATTTTCAATTCGTGATTGCATAACCGTAAGATTGTTGAGTTGCAGCAATCTCTTGATATGTTTTTGAAAGTTTATTTTTTTCCCAACACTATCTATCGAGAGAACCTTAAGATTTGTGTCAGCGATTGCTAACGGAATCCCCGGCAAACCGCCACCCGAACCGATATCGATAATTTTTTTTGCATCACCCAGATGCGGCAACAGCAGTAATGAATCAAGCAGATGTTTTTCTATGGCTTCATCACGATTTCTGATTGAGGTCAGATTAACCCGTTGGTTCCAGCGCAACAACTCATCGAGAAAATCTAGTTCTTTCTGTATGATATGATCAGACAACAGCAGGTTAAGTTGGGCTAAACCCTCTGCAAATCGACTAGACATGGTATTTTTTACGTAAATAAATCTGGATAACAGCAATCGCCGCCGGTGTCACACCTTGTATTCTCCCTGCCTGCCCAAGGCTTATCGGTCGGATCTTTTTTAATTTTTCTCGAACCTCGGTTGAAATACTTGGGATGACAGCATAGTCAATATCGTCAGGAAGTTTTATATCTTCTTGCTCTCGATACCTCTCAACCTGCTCTAGTTGCCTCTTAATATAACCTTCATATTTTACCGCGATCTCGACCTGCTCAAGCGCTTGTGGCAAAAACAAACCGAGCTCAGGGCAGATTTCTTTTATTTGCTTGATAGTAATCTCTGGTCGTCTCAGCAGTAATTCCAGGCTCACACCACTCTTCAAAGCTCCCAAATCAAACCGGTCCACAATCTCCTTGTCGGCTGAAGTAATAGCTTTTGTCTTTATTATCTGAGTAGCGGCGCCAACCTGTTTCTGTTTTTCAAGGTAGCGTTCCCACCTTGCATCACTCACCAAACCAATTTTACGTCCAAGCTCCGTCAACCTTTGGTCAGCATTATCTTCACGCAGCAGCAGCCGATATTCTGATCGTGAAGTAAACATCCTATATGGATCTATCGTTGGCTGGGTTATCAAATCATCAACCATCACCCCGAGATAACCCTCATCGCGACCAATAATAACCGATTCTTTTTCTTGGCATTGATGTGCTGCATTGATTCCTGCCAGCAACCCCTGCCCGGCGGCTTCCTCATAACCCGAGGTCCCGTTTATCTGACCGGCATGAAACAAACCCGCAACCGCCCTAGTTTCCAGGGTTGCCCTCAGCTGCATCGGCTCAACAAAATCGTACTCAATGGCATATCCAGGCCGCATTATTTCGACCCGTTCAAACCCAGTCATCGATCTAAAATAGGCGAGTTGAACATCAGCGGGTAGGGAGGTTGATAGACCACTTGGGTACATTTCACTCCCCTTGATACCTTCTGGTTCAATAAAAGACTGGTGGCTTTTTTTGTCAGGAAAACGAACCACCTTATCTTCTATAGAGGGACAGTAGCGCGGACCCATCCCCTCAATAACTCCCGCAAACAACGGCGACTTATCTAAGTTATCGCGTATTATCTGGTGGGTTGTTTCGTTTGTTTCTGCGATAAAACAATCAACCTGCTTTCTCTCTATTTTGTCCGTCATAAAGGAAAACGGCTTTATCACCCTATCCCCTGGCTGTCTTTCTAATTTTGAAAAATCGATTGACCGGGCAGATAAACGTGCCGGTGTTCCGGTTTTCAAACGGCCAAGCCTCAAACCCAGAGCCCCCAAAGAAGAGGATATCCCCTCAGCAGAGGGTTCACCAGCTCGCCCTCCAGCATAATTCTTCAAACCAACATGAATCAAACCGCGCATAAACGTGCCCGTAGTCAAGACAACTGTCATGCCGTAAAAACTCAAGCCTTCGCGGGTCTTAACCCCAACGACACGATTTTCTTTTACCATCAACTCATCAACCAACCCTTGCTTCAAATCAAGCAACGGTTCTTTTTCTATTATATTTTTCATCCGCGCGCTGTAAGCCATTCTGTCAGCTTGCGCCCGCGCCGCACGAACCGCTGGTCCCTTACGCATGTTAAGCCTGCGGAACTGAATTCCAGTCGCGTCGATATTCAAACCCATCTCACCACCAAGGGCATCAATCTCATGAACCAAGTGTCCCTTCGCCAAACCACCAATCGAAGGGTTGCAAGACATTTGCGCAACCGTATCCAGCCCAATAGTTAGTAGTAGTGTCGTGCAACCCATGCGTGCCGCCGCCAAGGCAGCCTCACAACCAGCATGTCCAGCACCAACAACAACAACCTGGTAATCTTTTAAATAACTACTCATCACACACCATGCGTCTCAATGTTTCACGTGAAACATTTATTTGCCTATACAAAAACCAGAAAAAATATCGTCCAACAAAGATTCGGTAGTGGTCTCACCAGAAATTTGGCCTAAATGATAAAGAACCTCACGAAGATCAAAAGCCAACAACTCCAAAGAGGTATCACCGGCCAAAGAGTCGGTAGCCCTACCTAACCCATCCAAACAGAAGAGCAGTGCTTCGTGGTGGCGACGCTCCGTCAACATAACCGATTCAGAGGATGATAAATAATCTCCAACAAGAAAAGTAGAGATGCCGTCGCGTAGTTGATCAAGGCCCTCTTCTGTTTTTGCTGAGACTTCATATGTAGGAAAATCACTGAAAGAAGCAACCACTGCGTCAGCCTTAATATCTTTTTTAGTAAAAACCAAAAACGTTGGCGTGCCAACACACCGCCCTAGAACATATCGGTCTTGTTCGTCTATTTCTCTACTCGCGTCTACCACCAGTAAAACCAAATCAGCCAAGGAAAGCTTATTTTCTGCCCGGCGTATACCCTCAACCTCAACAACATCTTCCGACTCACGTAAACCAGCCGTATCAACCAGACACACCGGAACCCCATTTATCGTCAGCCCCTCCTCAAGAAGGTCGCGTGTCGTTCCTGGCACCGCGGTGACAATGGCACGCTCCTCACCTAAAAGGGCATTCAACAAAGAACTCTTCCCGGCATTTGGCTGGCCCACAAGGAGAATCGAAGCGCCCTCAGACAAGACCCTTCCACAGTCGTAACTAGCTGTTATAGTTAATATTTCCGAGTTAACGCGTGCTATTGTCGTAGTAATTTTCCGAAGGTCTTCCGCTGGCAAATCCTCCTCAGGAAAATCGATCCAAGCCTCAACTAAAACCAAAACCTGCTTTAAAGCAGCTGCAAATAAATAGATCTCACGACTCAAAACGCCATCAACCTGCATTAGAGCCAATTTTCGCGAAGAATCTGTTTTAGCATGAATAAGGCTGGAAACGGCTTCGGCCTGAGATAAGTCCAGACGACCACTCATATATGCCCGGTAAGTAAACTCACCTGGTTCAGCGAGTCGAATGCCATGAGACAGATAAAGAGAGATGATGGATTTAACAACCTGCTGGCTGCCATGACATTGAATTTCTACAACATCATCACGGGTATAGGTATGGGGGGCAGCCATATAAACCGCCATCACCTCGTCTATCACGCAACCCGTATTATCCCGCAGGGTTCCATGATAAAGGTGATGTGATTCAAGCTCTGTGACTTTAGCGGATGGTTGAAAATAATGTAAAAGTGCCGCCTGGGCGTCGGCACCAGAAATACGGACAATGGCAATGCCGCCCTCTCCAGGTGCGGTTGCGGGCGCAATAATCGTGTCAGTCGTGTTCATCTGTGCCAACCAACATATCAGTCAGGCTGGCGACGAATAAGGTACTGCTGGAGGATTGTGAGAAGGTTATTCGTCAGCCAGTAAAGAACCAGTCCCGATGGAAAATTAAGGAACATGAAAGTAAAAACCACCGGCATCATTAACATGATCTTTTCTTGGGTGGGGTCCATATTGGTTGGTGTCATTTTCTGTTGTAAAAACATAGTCACACCCATAATTAGCGGTGTCACATAATAGGGATCTTTCGCAGACAGGTCTGTTATCCAAAGCATAAATGGGGCATGACGTAATTCAATAGATCCCAGTAGAACCCTATATAAGGCGAAAAAAACCGGGATTTGTATTACCATCGGCAAACAACCACCTAAGGGATTAACCTTGTTCTCCTTATAGAAGGACATCATTTCCTGGTTTAGCTTCTGCTTGTCCTTCCCGTGCTTTTCACGCATTTTCTTCATTTCTGGTTGAAGCTTTTGCATGCCCTTCATCGACTTATAGCTTTTTTGCGTTAGCGGCCAGAAAATCAACTTTATACAAAACGTCAAGAGGATAATTGAAAAACCATAATTCCCGATAAAACCATAGAAAAACTTAAGAACAACCATTAATGGCTTAGAAAGTGGATGGAAAAAACCATAGTGAATAGCTTCTTCAAACTGATGTCCACCCGCCAACAAAAATTCATCTTCTTTGGGACCAAAATAAGAAGAATAATTAAATGAGGTTTTTTGCTCGGTCAAAAGGCTTATCTGCGCTGAAGTAAATTTATTTTCAACAAACCCAAGACCCGAAGTAATATAAAGCTGTTCAGAAGAATCTTGAGGGCTTATGGCATTTAAGAAGTACTTGCTTGCATATCCAGACCAAATAATATTGTTTTTATAAATACGCGGCGACTTATCCAAATCACCAGGCTTATCTTCACTTAAGTCTTCCCCATCATATGTAACAGGGCCAACAAAGGTATACATCCGGGACTTATCATCTTTATCCCAAGGAGTAATCAATGAAAGACTAAGCTTACCGTTAACTGGATTGTGAGAATTATTGGTGAGCTGGATATTAAGGTCGAAAGAATATGAAGAAGGATAAAAGGTGAAAGTTTTAACAATAATTAGATCGTTTATAGAGGCAACAAAACTTACAACAATATTCTCATCATTAACCTCTATTTTTTTTCTTTTATCAAGAAGTTTATAAGACAAGTTAGCTGGAATATATAGGCCATCACTGCCAGAAGCTTTTAAGGTTGACAGTTCAAAATTATCACTATAAAAAAGGGTATATAGCTCTGAATCTGGATTGTTTGTTTTATTGTATTTCTTTAGGACAATCGAACGAACGGTTGCTCCAACCGTTGACATTTTGACCTCATAATAATCAGAAGAAACGGTTAGAAACGATTCTTCCTGATTGTTATTAACTATAAGGTCGGAACCTGTTGTGTCTGAAGCCGCCACAACAGGAGCGACAGCCGGCTCTGTTGGCGTTTCTTGGGTAACCTTTTCAACGACCGCAACCTGTTGTACCTGTCTTTGCGGTGTAAAAAAAAGACTGTATCCCGACCAAAGAAGAACAATGAGAACAACAGCAAGTATTGTACGGTTATTATCCATTTTTATATATCCTGATTTTTAACAATAGGTACGGGATCAAAGCCACCAGCATGATATGGATGACACTTGAGTATACGTTTAACGGCTAAGCAACTGCCTTTAAATACTCCAAAAGAGAGAATACTTTCACGTGCATAACTAGAGCATGTTGGGTAAAATCTGCAAGATTGGGGGGTAAAGGGCGATATGCAATAACGGTAAATATCGATCAATAATATAAATAAAAATTTCATTTTTTATCAATCGACTTCACGAAAATATTATTTAAATCCGAATATATTTCTGAAGATGAAAGCAGAGCTGAACTTCGTTTAGCAATGACAGAATAATCCTTCAAACTCGGATAGTCTGAGTAATTTTTACGAAAAAACTCGCGCATTAAGCGTTTAATTCTATTCCGCTGAACAGCATTACCGACCTTACGACTGACAGTAACACCGAGCCGGCTATTATCTTCTGAATTTGCAAAAACCAGAAGCACAAAATGGGGTGTATTAAATTTACACCCCATTTTTCTGACCAACCGATATTCCCAGGATTTATGTAAACGGCAAAATCCAGGATAACATTCGTCCATAATTACTTGATCGGTATAGCAACCGTCAGTAATTTACGGCCGCGAGCGCGCCGACTATTTATCATCTTTCGACCCGCCTTGGTTTGCATTTTGGATCTAAAGCCGTGTGTTCGCTTGCGCTTAATGCGACTTGGTTGAAATGTACGCTTAGACATATTTTCCTCCTCTCTCTAAACTGACAAAGCGATATTTATAGCCATATAAGTAAAAATATGTCAACTAAATATCCAATAAAAATATGCTGGTAGATATTTACAATAAGCATTATAGTTGGTGGTTGTATCTGTATAAAATTAAAATGGCCAATAAAAAGCTTTGTCGTTGTGATTAAAAAAACTTATAAACATGTGTTAACAAGTTGTGGATAAAAAAATGAAAAAGATTTGGCTGGAAACATTAGAAATATTAAAATCTAAAATAAGTGAGCAAAATATTTCTACCTGGATAACTCCTATTCATCCGTTAAAAATAATTGGAAATCAGTTAACAGTTGAAGTTCCAAATAAATTTATAAAAGATTGGTTGAATGACAATTATAAAAATATTATCGAAGAAACCCTTTCAGATGTAGGAACTTTAAACTACATAATAAATATAAAAGTTAATAAAAAAACAATAATTGAAAACAAAAATGAACCTTTAAAAATAGAAACAACCAAAAAAAACATTACTGTTGAATATCGGCCAGATATAAACCCTAAGTATACATTTGATACGTTTGTATCGGGGACATCAAACCAGTTTGCACATGCCGCCGCAATGGCTGTAGCTAACAACCCCGCAACAACCTATAATCCACTATTTATTTATGGCGGTGTAGGTTTAGGTAAAACACATCTTATAAATGCAATAGGAAATGAAATATACAAAAATAACAATGCAACAAAAATATGCTATTATTCTTCGGAAAAATTTACAAATGAGCTCATAAATTCACTTAGACACGCAAAAATGAATGAATTTAGAAACAAATTTAGGTCTATTGATGTTTTATTAATAGATGATATTCAATTTATTGCCGGTAAAAAGAGCACTCAAGAAGAATTTTTTCATACCTTTAATGCTTTATATGAATCACATAAACAAATAATAGTTACTTCTGATAAATTTCCAAAAGAAATACCAGATTTAGAAGAAAGATTAAGATCTAGATTTGAGTGGGGTTTAATTGCTGATATACAAGCGCCTGATACAGAAACAAAACAAGCAATACTTAGTATGAAAGCAGATCAGAATAATATTAAATTACCAGAAGATGTTATATTTTTTCTAGCTAATGCAGTTTCAAATAACGTTCGAGAATTAGAGGGTTATCTTATTAGAATAGGGGCTTATTCTAGTCTTACATCAACACCAATTAATATAGAAATGGCCAAAAAAGTTCTTAAAGATATATTGGTTGAAAATAGTAGAGAAATAACTATAGATAAAATTCAAAAAAAAATAGCAGATCATTATCAAATAAAAACAATAGAGCTTAAATCATCAAAACGTTTAAAAAACATTGTTTTTCCTAGACAAGTAGCTATGTATATTTGCCGTAAATTAACTAATTTATCATACCCAGAAATAGGTAATAAATTTGGTGGAAAAGATCATTCAACAATTATACATGCCGTAAAAAAAATAGAAAGAACAATGAAAGAAGATTTACAAATAAAAACAACTATAGATAAAATCATTGAAAACTTGAGTTTATAGTTGTTGATAAATAATATTAATCATTAACAAATAAAATTATTAACAAAAAACTAAAAATATAAACGTTAAATTAACAGGTATAAAATTATAAAAATTATATGTTTTTCAATGATTTAGATAACATATCAACCAATTAACAGGCACTACTAATACTACTGATTTTATAATAAATAAATATAATAGAAATAGAGAATGTTGATGGAGGTTCTATGCAATTTTTGATTAGTAGAGATGTTTTTTTGGAAGGTTTGAATAAAGTTCAAGGTATTGTAGAAAAAAGACATACCATCCCAATCTTAGCTAATGTTTTAATTGAGGCTGCTAATAACGAAATTACGATAACGGCAACGGATCTAGAAGTGGGTCTAAAATCAAAATATAAGGCTAAAGTTATCGATGAAGGAAAAATAACAGTATCAGCAAAAAAAATGTATGAAATAATTAAGGAACTTCCTGATCAGGAAATTAAATTTAATTCTAAAAATAATTTTTGGGTTGAAATAAAGTGCCATAAATCACTTTTTAATTTAGTTGGTTTGTCACCTGATGAATTTCCAAAATTTCCAGATATTGTATTAGAAAAAAATAGTATAGATAAAAATATTTTAAATGAAATGATAGAAAAAACTTTATTTTCTGTATCAAGTGATGAAACTAAGTTCAATTTAACTGGTATATATATAAAGGCAAATAAAATAGATAACAGTTATAAATTAATATTTGTTTCTACCGATGGACATAGATTATCTATGATTCAAAGAAATTTAGAAAATGATTTAGATGATAGATATATGGAAGGTTTTATTTTACCTAAGAAAGGTATTATAGAATTAAAAAAATTATTAGAGACATTGGATGGAAATATTAATATAGGAATATCGGATAATAATTTTTCTGTAAGTAATAAAAAAACAACATTAATTATGAGAATGGTTGATGGTGATTTTCCTGATTATAAAAGAGTTATTCCGGACACAGGAAAAAATGCAGCAGTTATAAATAAAAATTTATTTTTACATGCTTTAAAAAGAATATCTGTATTATCTAGTGAAAAATCTAAAGGAGTAAAAACAAGTTTAAAAAAAGACACACTGATTTTAAGTTCTTCGAATCCTGATTTAGGGGATGCAAAAGAAGAAATAGATATAATATATAATGGAGACGATATTTCCATAGGTTTTAATGCTAAATATATAATTGAAATATTACAGAGCATAAAAAATGAGAATATAATTTTTAATTTGAAAGATAATATTTCCCCAGGAAGAATAAATCCGGAAAATGACGAAGATCATATTTCAGTTATTATGCCTATGCGCTTATAATTTTTTAAATGTATATAAAAAATATTAAAATAAAAAATTTTAGAAACATAAATGAATGTAATATTAATCCAGGAGAAAAAATAAATTTCATTTTTGGTGAAAATGCTCAAGGAAAAACTAATTTAATAGAAACAATATATTATTCTTCTTTTTTTAAAAGTTTTAGAACTAATAAAAATATTAATCTTATTAATATTGAAAAAGAAAACTTATTTATAGATATAAATATAACAAATAATAGAGTAAATAATAATTTAAAAATATCACTTGACAATAATAAAAATAAAAAAATTATTATAAATAATAAAAATTCAAGTAATGAAAAATTTTACAATATTATAAATTCAATTGTTTATTACCCTGATGAAATAATTTATTTAAAAAATTATCCTGCATATAGAAGAAATTTAATAGATAGATCTATTTTTTATATTAATAATGATTATATAAATTTATTTAGAAAATATATAAAATGTTTAAAGCAACGAAATATTTTTTTAAAATCGCCATATAAAGAACATGATATATGGAAAGACAAACTTATAGAATATTCTTATTCAATAATAGTAGAAAGAATAAACTATTTAAAAAGAATAAATGAATATTTTGATATTTTATATAAAAAAAATAATGAATATGAAAAGTATTCTATAGAATATTGTAAATATGACACAGAAAAATTAAAAGATGATTTATTTCAAAAATTTGAAAGATATAAAACAAAAGAAATTAAATATGGATATACTCTTGTCGGGCCACATCTAGACGATTTTATATTTTTAATTAATAATAATAATATAGGTAAATATTCATCAGAAGGACAAAAAAGATCTTTACTTCTTAATTATAAACAAGCCCAACTTCAGGATTATAAAGATAATTATGGTTATTATCCTATTCTTTTGTTTGATGATATGGGTAGTGAGCTTGATTCATCTAGAAAACATAATATATTTAATAAAATATTAGATAATTCTGGACAGGTGTTTATAACTACTATGGATATTCCTCCTATTGATAAAAGTAATACTAAAATATTTGAAGTAAAAAACGGTGAATTTACAGAATTTTTATTTAATTAGGGCTAACTATGTCAGAAGAAAAAAAATATGGTGCTGAAAGTATCCAAGTTTTAGAGGGTCTGGAAGCTGTTAGAAAAAGACCTGCAATGTATATTGGTTCAACGGCTGCTAATGGTCTTCATCATCTCGTTTACGAAGTTGTTGATAATGCGATTGATGAGTCATTGGCGGGCTACTGTGATGAAATCTCAGTCATTATACACGAAGATAATTCAGTCACCGTTGAAGATAATGGGCGTGGAATACCAGTAGAAATTCATAAAAAGCAAAACAAATCGGCCGCTGAAGTTGTTATGACTGTTTTGCACGCAGGTGGAAAATTTGATGATGATGGCGAGGGAGCCTATAAAGTTTCTGGCGGACTTCATGGGGTTGGTGTTTCTGTTGTGAATGCTCTCTCCAGTCGACTTGATCTGGAAATAAGAAGGGAAGGTAAAGTATACCGCCAAAGCTACGCAAGGGGCGTTCCTTTTGAACCACTGTGTGTAGACGGGGAAACTATTAAGCGGGGAACAAAAATTACCTTCTGGCCGGACAGTGAAGTATTTGATAACTCTGATTTTTCTTTTGCAACTTTGTCACAGCGATTACGCGAACTTGCATTTTTAAATGCAGGAGTCAAAATCAATATAAACGACGCTAGAACAGAGAAAAGCCACAAGTTTATCTATGAGGGCGGAATTCGCTCTTTTGTGGAATACCTCAATCGTGCAAAAAGCCCACTTCATCCGCAACCGATCTATTTCCACGGAGTAAAAGGCGGGGCAGAAATTGAGATAGCTATACAATATAACGACAGCTATGATGAAAAAATATTTACTTTTGCAAACAACATCAATACCCATGAAGGTGGCACCCACCTCAGCGGTTTTCGGGGGGCGCTGACCCGAACCATGAACACCTATGCAACGGCAAACAACTTGTTGAAAAACGTAAAAGTTGCAATCTCGGGTGATGATTTGCGCGAAGGTATCGCTGCCGTTATATCGGTCAAGTTGTCAGATCCACAGTTTGAGGGGCAAACCAAGACAAAATTGGGAAATTCTGAAATTAAGGGATATGTAGAGACCCTGATGAATGAGCAGTTGGCCTCTTTCTTAGAAGAAAACCCGCAGGTTGCCAAAAAAATTCTGGAAAAAGGGATTGAGGCCGCTCGAGCTCGGGAAGCTGCTCGAAAGGCGCGCGATCTAACTCGGCGTAAAGGGGCTCTGGATGGACTCTCACTGCCGGGTAAACTTGCAGATTGCCAAGAAAAAGACCCGGCACTCTGTGAAATTTATCTGGTCGAGGGTGATTCTGCGGGTGGTAGCGCAAAGCAGGGCCGTGAACGACGCTATCAGGCTATTTTGCCCCTTAAAGGTAAAATTCTGAATGTCGAAAAAGCCCGCTTCGATAAAGTTTTGACCTCAAATGAAATACGCACCCTGATTACCGCCATGGGAACCGGGATTGGTAAAGATGATTTTGATATCGCGAAATTACGTTATCATCGCGTTATTATAATGACCGATGCCGACGTCGATGGTTCGCACATTCGGACATTATTGCTGACCTTCTTTTTCCGACAGATGCCGGAAATTGTTGAAAGAGGGCACCTTTATATTGCTCAACCACCACTTTATAAGGCAAAACGTGGTAAGCGCGAACTGTATTTAAAAGATGAAGACGTTTTGCTTGATTACCTCCTGGATACTGGCACTGAAGGTGTTACTTTAGAGATGGAGAGGGGGCTGAAAGCTCTGCGCGGTAAACAAATCATCCCAACACTACGCAACATTGTCGCTTACAATCAGCATTTTGACAAAATTGTAAATCGTGGTGTTCCGACAGAAATATTGAAAATTTTTGTGAAGGGGAAAATTCGTAACGGTTTTGCTGACAAGGCCAACCTGGAACCACTTGCAGAACTGCTACGGCAACTAGAGCCAAAAGCCAAATTTGAAGTCTTTGCAAATCCGGATCGAATCCTGGTAACGTTTGGTAATTTACATGCACGAATAGATCGTCAGACCGTCGAGATTCTTTCTTCCCACGAATATAAACTCCTGCTGCAATCCTATCGGCAGGTTGAGGAAATATGCCTGTCGGAACCGGTTTTTCTGGTTGCTGAAGGCAAAGAAAAAGTAGAAGTTACAGATCGTCAGGAGTTGTTAGGGGTCTTTCTGGCACGAGCTAAAAAAGGTCAATATATCCAGCGCTATAAAGGCCTTGGAGAGATGAATCCCGACCAGTTGTGGGAAACGACTATGGATCCGGACAAGCGAGTTTTGTTGCAGGTCACAATTGAGGATGCCGTTAGGGCTGATGAAATATTTACCGTCTTGATGGGTGATCAAGTCGAACCGCGGCGTGAATTTATTGAGCAGAATGCTTTGAATGTCGCCAACCTGGATGTGTGATCAATAAAAAATAAAACTTCCTTTTGGAAGTTTGGAGGAATTAGATGCTGTCAGAGCAGAACAAAGTCACGGTAAATATTGTCGATGAAATGCGTAAATCCTATATGGATTACGCCATGAGCGTTATTATTGGTCGGGCATTACCCGATGTCCGCGACGGCCTTAAACCGGTCCACCGACGCATTTTGTTTGCCATGCATGATCTCAATAATGATTTCAATAAGCCTTATAAAAAATCGGCTCGGGTGGTTGGTGACGTCATAGGTAAATACCATCCACATGGTGATAGCGCTGTATATGACTCTATCGTGCGGATGGCGCAGAGTTTTTCGATGCGCCACCCTTTGGTTGATGGTCAGGGTAATTTCGGTTCCGTTGATGGTGATTCTGCCGCGGCAATGCGCTATACCGAAATTAGAATGGATAGGCTTGCCCATGAACTGTTGAACGACATTGACAAAGAAACGGTCGATTTCGGCCCCAACTACGATGATTCTTTGGAAGAGCCACTGGTTCTTCCCTGTAAGTATCCCAATCTACTGGTGAATGGTTCTGAGGGGATAGCGGTTGGGATGGCAACCAAAATACCTCCCCATAATTTAGGTGAGGTGATTGATGGCTTGATTGCGTTGATTGACGATCCACGCATCAGCATTGATGAACTTATAGATCTAATTCCTGGGCCCGACTTTCCGACGGCTGGTTTTATCAATGGAAAAGAGGCGATTTGTCAAGCCTACAAGAGTGGTCGTGGCATTATCCAGATGCGTGCCAGAGCGTTGGTTGAAATTGACCGACGTAGCGGCAGAGAAGCTATTATTATTACCGAACTTCCTTATCAAGTGAATAAAGCCCGGCTGATCGAAAAGATTGCCGATCTGGTTAAAGACAAGAAAATCGAAGGTATCTCTGATCTACGTGATGAATCAGACCGTGAGGGCATGCGGGTTGTTATCGAGCTGAAGAGAGACATGATCCCCGGGGTTGTTTTGAACCAGCTCTACAAGATGACCGTCATGCAAAGCTCTTTCGGTATTATTATGCTGGCGATTGTTTCCGGGCAGCCTAAGATTCTCAACTTACGCGAAGTGCTTGATTGCTTTATTGATCATCGCAGAGAAATAGTTACCCGACGGTGTGTTTTTGAGCTGAAAAAAGCTGAAGCACGAGCTCATATTCTTTACGGTTTAAAACTGGCGCTGGAAAATCTGGATGAAGTCATTCAGATCATTAAGGGAAGTGAAACCCCGGCTGAGGCCAAGCACGGTTTGAAGGCGCGGTTTTCTTTTTCAGAGATTCAAGCGCAAGCCATTCTTGATATGCGCTTGCACCGCCTGACCGGACTTGAACAAAATAAAATTATTGAGGAATTGACACAACTTCTGGCACAGATCAGCCGCTTGAAGGAAATTTTAGCCAGCGAGGTGGAAATTCTCAATATCATAAAGGTGGAATTGATTGAATTGAAGGATAAATTTGCCAACCCAAGACGGACGGAAATTCTCGACCGAAGTGCAGATTTAACTTTAGAGGATATGATTGTTGAGGAAGATATGGTCGTGACCGTGACCCATGGGGGCTATATCAAGCGGAATGCTGTGTCGCTTTATCGTGCTCAAAGACGCGGAGGAAAAGGATCGAGCGGCGTTAAGCCGAAGGAAGAGGATTTTGTTGAAAATCTGTTTGTTGCCTCAACTCACGCCTATATTCTTATTTTTACCAACCGAGGGAAGGTTTATTGGCTTAAAGTTCACGAAATCCCTCAGGGCGGTCGAGCTTCGCGGGGTAAGGCAATTGTCAATCTGTTACAGCTGGCAGCCGAAGAAAGGGTGATGACAATTCTTCCGGTCAATAGTTTTGAAAAAGATCAATATATTGTCACGGCAACGGCACGCGGAATTATCAAGAAAACCGAGCTGATGGCTTATTCCCATCCGCGAGTCGGTGGTATTATCGCATTGAATATTGATGAGGGGGATAGCCTGATAGAGGCACGCCTTACTGATGGTGGGCGCGACTTATTGTTGGCCAGTCGCAACGGCAAATCAATTCGTTTCCCGGAAAGTGACGTCCGTTCAGTGGGGCGTCCGGCTCGTGGGGTGAGAGGGATAACCCTGGCAGCGGATGATGTTGTGATTGGGCTGCAGTCGGTTACAGCAAATACTGTCTTGGCGTTGGTGACTGTTACGGAAAATGGTTATGGTAAGCGGACCGATATCGGCGAGTATCGGGTTCAAAGTCGGGGCGGCAAAGGAATTATCACCATCAAAACCAGTGAGCGTAATGGCGGTGTGGTTGCTATCAGGATGGTGGATGACGAGTCTGATTTAATGTTTATCACTAATCGTGGTAAATTGTTGCGGACCAAGGTGAAAAATATTCGCGCCATCGGGCGGAACACTCAAGGTGTGCGGATGATGGTGTTGGAAAATGACGAGCTGATTGTCTCGGTTGCTAAATTGGCAGAGAAGGATACCGCAGGTGATGTTGCACCGGATGAAGAAGCAACTGAAGCGGGAGTTGAAACAACAAGAAACCAAGACGAAGACGTCTAGCCGCAAACGTTGGATTCTTTCAGTTCTGGTTGTCTTGGTTTTAACAACCAGCTTGTTCCTGGTTTACCGTCGACAGCAGTTTACAGCACCTCAGCGATTATTTGCCAAGGGAATTGAGCTGGAGAGCTTGGGGAAGATAAGTGCTGCTGAAAAGAGCTATCAGGAAATTTATCAAAATTATCCCCAAGCTCCGGAAGCGGTAGAAGCTTTATTAAGAATAGGTAAGCTCTGGCAGCACGATCATCAAGATGAGCAAATGGCGCTGCTCAACTACCTGAAATTAGAACACGATTATCCAGATAGCCCGCTTGTTCTACCAGCACGTGAAGAAGCAGCACAGATTGTCAAACACACGCTGCGCGATTATTCCCAGGCGATTGTATTGTATCAACGCCTGCTCGATTTAAATATGGGAACCCCCGATCTATACTATTATGAAATAGCCGATTGCTATTTTCGTCTCGAAAACTATCCTCAAGCGCGGATAGAATTAGAAACATTGCTTGCAACCTTCCCTCACAGCCCCCTTGCTCCCGATGTGTTATACCGTAAGGGAGGAATTTTACTGTTGGAGGGGCGGGCAGAAGATGCGCAGCAAGATTGGCAGTCTTTGATTGAACAATACCCGGATAGTAAGTACCGTATTCAGGCTGAGTTCGATTTGGCAAAACTTCTGGAAGAAGAAGAACATCTAACAGAAGCCTTGCAGCGCTATCGGCAACTTGAGGGTTTTTCACAACCTTTATTATTAAAAGAAAAAATTAAGCACCTGGAGCGGCGGATTGCAGAGAAGAAAGAGGCTATCTAGATGGAGACAAACATCGCTGTTATTGGCGCCGGAAGCTGGGGAACGACGTTAGCCAATCTATTAGCTGAAAAAGGTTATCCGGTAACGCTCTGGTGTTATGAAAAAGATCTTGCTGAGCGGATCCAGCAGTCGAAAATCAACGATCTTTATCTGCCGCAGGTTCGTCTTTCTAAAAAGTTACAAGCAACCAGCAGCCTAAAGGCCACTGTCTCTGAAAAACAGCTGCTTTTATTTGTCACACCCTCTCAGGTGACCCGCCAGATCGTGCAGCAAGCGCTGCCGAACCTTTTCCCACAAGCTTTGATTGTTTCTGCATCCAAAGGAATTGAAAATGACAGCCTGATGTTGTTATCTCAGGTATTTGAGGAGCTCCTTCCAGAGCGGATGCACCGCCAACTTGGCTTTCTCTCTGGCCCATCCTTTGCGAAAGAAGTGAGTTCTGGTATGCCGACAGCTGTTGTTGCGGCAGCTCGGGATGCTGTTGTTGCCGCAGAGATTCAAAAAATATTTAGCACTGACAAGTTTCGAGTTTATACCCATAATGATATTATCGGTGTCGAGCTAGGTGGTGCGATGAAGAATGTTATTGCCCTGGCTGCTGGTGTTGCGGATGGCCTCGGGTTTGGACATAACACACGAGCTGCACTGATTACGCGCGGTTTGGCTGAAATGACCAGACTGGGGATGAAGCTTGGTGGTGCAGCAGAGACGTTTGCTGGATTGGCGGGGATGGGAGATTTGGTTCTGACTTGTACAGGCGATCTGTCACGGAATCGCAGTGTCGGCATTGAACTGGGTAAGGGAAGAACAATAGAGGAGATTTTAGAGGGGATGCAGATGATAGCGGAAGGGGTTAAAACCACCCTGTCAGCATATCAGCTAGCGGGCAAGTTAGGGGTAGAGGTGCCGATTATTGAACAGATGTATCTCATTCTTTATCAAGGCAAGGATCCACATCAGGCCGTTTCCGATTTGATGTTGCGTGATTTGCGGGCGGAAGCACTTTAGAGAGGGACCATGAAACAATTATTATTGCTGATGAGCTGTTTTTTTCTTTTGTCTGGTGCTGTTTATGCCGGGCCGGTGGTAGAAATGAAAACCAGCTTGGGATCCATACAGATTGAATTGAACACAGACAAAGCACCCCTGTCGGTGAAAAACTTTCTTGAGTATGTTGATCAGAAGTTTTATGACGGAACCATTTATCATCGTGTGATCAGAAATTTTATGATTCAAGGTGGCGGCTTTGATCAATACGAAAAAAGGAAAGAGCCACTAGGTCCGATAAAGAATGAAGCGGATAATGGTTTGAAAAATAAAAAAGGGAGTATCTCTATGGCACGTACCGGTGTCGTAGATAGCGCTACCAGCCAATTTTTTATCAACTTAGTTGATAATGATGCCTTGAATCACCGTGGAACCACAGCAAGAGATTTTGGCTATGCCGTTTTCGGGCAGGTTATTGCCGGGATGGATGTAGTTGAAAAAATTGGCGCTGTAAAAACAATTTCAAAAAGCTCTTTGTTCAGGGATTATCCTGAACCACAGGTTATTGTTGAGTCTGTTCGCAGGCTATAATCGAGCTAAGCTGGCCGATTCAGTCCAAAGGGGCGAGTCATGTCGACGTTCCGGATCATGAGTTATCATATCAATGGCGGCCGAAATGCTGCCGGCGAGCTTGCTCCTGAGCTTTGCGCTGCAGTGATTCGTGCTCAAGAGCCTGAACTTGTCATGTTGCAGCGGGTTGGATCGCCGATTGGATTGAACTCTGTTGATCGGTTGGCTGAACGGGTTGGTTTGCCAGCTTATGGATCTGATTCGGAAGGGGGCTGTGCCTTCTTATCTCGCTACCCTTTACATCATATCCAGGAGCTTCAACTTGGGTTTGGCGGCCAATGTATTCAAGCTGACCTTGAGCATGAGAACGAGAGGATCCATCTATTTAATTTAACCCTTTCCTGGGATATTCGCCAGCGTCGTGAGCAGGTTAAGCTCCTGATGGGGGAAAAGCTGCTGAATAACCCTTATCTGCCATGCGCAACAATTATCTGTGGCGATTTTGGGCTACCTTTGTGGGGGAGCGGTCAAGTTCCTCTCAATGAACATCTTAAGCGTGCTAACTTTCCTGTCTGGCGTGCTAATTTCCCCGGAAAGATACCGATCTGGGGGCGTGACCGGGTTTATTTTCGTGGTCCAATCAAAGCGCTATCAGGCAATGTTCTCATGACTGCTGAGGCGCGTAAGGCGTCTACACACCTGCCCCTGGTTCTTACTGTTGAAACAAGCGATACCCGTGAAGTTTTAACAATCAAAAAAACTGCTCGGGTTTCCCCCAAACAACCCAATCCGGTTTGTGGATAAGTTTTATCTGCCATCAGAAAAAGATTCCAACATGAAAAAAGCGGAACAAGCACTGCAATTGTTGCAAGCGCTCAAAAACGTTTATCCAGCGGCTCACTGTGCACTCATCTATCGGAACCCATGGCAGCTACTGGTTGCAACGATTCTTTCGGCACAATGTACCGATAAGCGGGTCAATCTGGTCACCGAAAAGCTTTTTAAAATTCTCCCCAGTCCGGAGCAGATGGCCGCAGCCAGTCAGGAACAGGTGGAAGATTTGATCCATTCCACCGGTTTTTTTCGAAATAAGGCTAAAAATTTGATTCGTTGTGCTGAACAGGTGTTGACACGCCATCAGGGTGAGGTTCCAGCAGATCTCGATGCTTTGGTTGCGTTAAATGGAGTTGGTCGAAAAACTGCCAATGTCGTTCTGGGCAATGCGTATGAGATTCCTGGAATGGTCGTCGATACTCATGTCAAACGGTTGGCTCGCCGGTTTGGCTGGACGAAATCAAACAATCCGGAACAAATAGAAAGAGAATTAAGTCGCTTGCTACCAGCGTCCGATTGGACTCAGTGTGGCCATACTTTAATTGCTCACGGTCGAGCACGCTGCAAAGCCCCCACCCCAACCTGTAGCTCCTGCCCCATCATAGATCTCTGTCCTCGCATAGGTGTGGACAATTCACGGTAAGGGCCTTGGTCGGTTTTGACGAAAAGGTCGCTAGGAAAGATTGAACTTGTGGCAAGTAGATAAATAAAAAGCTCCGCAACAGATGTTGCGAAGCTTTTTTGGTTTACCCTCAAAGATTCTATTACCGGCAGTTGAAACTGTCGACAACGATCAAATTTAAGCTTTCATTACGTTCGCGGATTGCGGACCTTTATCTCCTTGGATTACATCAAAAGTCACTCGATCGCCTTCAGCCAGGGACTTGAACCCTTCTGATTGGATCGCTGAAAAGTGAACAAAAACATCTGGACCATTGTCTTGCTCAATAAAACCAAACCCTTTAGAATCATTAAACCACTTTACTGTACCTTCTGCCATGCTGTTGCTCCTTATACGTTTTTACGAGGGTAACCGAGACACGATAGCTTCGTTTCTAGCACAGGCTAATTTTAAAAACAACGTTATTTTTTAATGATATGCTTATCTTTTCTAGCAAAGTACCCAAACTAACAGTAGATATTTTTTCCAAGCTTTTTGCTGAACAACACATAGCCGCACAATATTAAGTGTAGTTGTCTCTATCTGTCTGGAATTTTGTTGGAATTTTTGACGCTCTACAGGGGAAAGTGTATCATGTTATCAGCAAGTCTTTTTCTTCATTTAAAAACTGAGTCATCGCGTGCATATATAAACTTTTCAGAGGAGGTCGCCGATGAATGGCAACTCATTTAACAGTGCAAAAACCCTGAATGTTGCAGGGCGTCAATATCGATACCAGAGTCTCAAAGCTGTTGCCGCTAATGGTCACAGTGATTTGGAGGCTCTTCCATTTACAATCAAGGTGCTCCTGGAAAACTTGCTGCGCAAGGAAGATGGTGAAGCGGTCAAGCGCAGCGACATAGAAGCCGTTGCCACCTGGCAGCCAGATCAGGATCAAACCGGCGAGATTTCCTATAGTCCGGCTCGCGTTTTAATGCAGGATTTTACCGGGGTTCCGGCAATTGTTGATTTGGCAGCGATGCGGGATGCAGTCGCCAGAAACGGCGGTGATCCGGCAAAAATAAATCCGCAAATCCCGGTTGATCTGGTGATCGACCATTCAGTTATGGTCGATCAATTTGGCAAACCCGGTGCTTTGGCTGCTAACGTAGAAAAGGAGATGGTGCGTAACCGTGAACGGTATGCTTTTTTGCGCTGGGGGCAGAAGGCTTTTAATAACTTCCGTGTCGTGCCACCTGGAACCGGTATTTGTCACCAGGTCAATCTGGAATATCTCGCCCAAGCGGTCTGGAGTCAAGAGGTTGATGGGGAAACCTGGGTCTACCCAGATACTCTGGTTGGAACTGACAGCCACACCACCATGATCAATGGTCTCGGGGTGCTCGGTTGGGGTGTTGGCGGGATTGAAGCTGAAGCAGCCATGCTGGGGCAGCCGATTTCTATGTTGATTCCCGAAGTCATCGGGTTCCGTTTAACCGGACAGCTCAGTGAAGGAATTACTGCTACAGACCTTGTATTGACAGTAACGCAGCAGCTGCGCGCCCATGGGGTGGTGGGTAAATTTGTGGAATTTTTCGGTGTCGGTTTGTCCCAACTACCACTGGCCGATCGCGCAACGATTGCCAATATGGCACCCGAATACGGCGCAACCTGCGGATTCTTCCCGATCGATCAAATCACTCTCGATTATCTGACTCTGTCCGGGCGCAGTGCAGAAACCGTGGCACTGGTTGAAGCTTATTGTAAAGAACAGGGGTTGTGGCGTAGTGATGAACTCCCCGATCCCCGCTATAGCGCGGTTCTGGAACTTGATCTGGCAACGGTCAAACCGAGTTTAGCGGGACCGAAGCGTCCGCAGGACCGGGTCGTCTTGGAAAAGATGCGTAGCGCCACAGAAGATATTTTTCCTGAAGCAGATTCGGAGAACGGGGTTGCAATTTCTGGCAGTACAGACGAGCTGAATCATGGTGACGTCGTCATTGCGGCAATTACTTCCTGTACCAATACCTCCAATCCTGCGGTCATGATGGCTGCAGGATTGGTCGCAAAAAAGGCGGTTGAAAAAGGGTTGCAGCAAAAGCCCTGGGTAAAAACATCGTTGGCACCAGGCTCTAAGGTGGTTACGGATTATCTGGCTAAAGCCGGATTACAGAACTATCTCGACCAGCTCGGTTTCAATATCGTTGGTTATGGTTGTACAACCTGTATCGGTAATTCAGGTCCACTGACCGGTCCGATTGCTGAAGCGATTGATGCTGGAGATTTAACCGTCTGTTCGGTTCTTTCTGGAAACCGTAACTTCGAAGGGCGAATCCATGCCCAGGCCAAAGCAAATTGGCTTGCTTCTCCACCCTTGGTTGTTGCCTTTACCCTTGCGGGCACCACCCGCATTGATCTGACCAGTGAGCCGCTCGGTGTCGACAGTTCTGGTGAGCCGGTTTATTTGAAGGATATCTGGCCAAGTAATGCCGAGGTAGCAGAAATGGTTGCGTTGGTTAATGCGCAGATGTTCCTCAAAGAATATGCAGAAGTGTTTACCGGGGACGAGAGTTGGCGCAGCCTTCCGGTACCGGAAGGGTTAACATATGCTTGGGACCCTGATTCCACCTACATCCGTCCTCCTTCTTTCTTTGATCGATTGCAGGTTTCAAAAATCTATCCCGGCTTTGAGCAAGCGAAGGTACTTGCACTGCTTGGTGATTCGATAACCACCGATCATATCTCCCCCGCAGGGTCGATTAACGCAACCAGTCCAGCAGGTCAATATCTCCAGGAGCATCAAATAGCAGAGCAGGGTTTCAATTCCTACGGATCGCGACGTGGCAACCACGAAGTAATGATGCGCGGCACCTTTGCCAATATTCGTCTGCGAAATAAAATGCTGCCCGGGACTGAAGGAGGAGTGACAAAATATCTGCTGACCGGTGAGGAGATGAGTATCTTTGCGGCTGCAAATCTCTATCAAGCTGAACAGATTCCGTTGGTTGTTATTGCGGGGAAGGAATATGGCACCGGCTCCAGCCGTGACTGGGCAGCCAAGGGAACCCAGCTACTCGGGGTCAAAGCGGTTCTGGCTGAAAGCTACGAGCGGATCCATCGTTCCAATCTGGTCGGGATGGGAGTGCTCCCGCTCCAGTTTTTGGCTGGATCTTCAGCTGAAAGCCTCCACCTGGATGGCAGTGAAACATTTAGTTTGCCGGCTGTCGATGGTCTGAAGTCAAAACAGCTGCTGACCTTAACCATGACTCGTGTCGATGGTAGGCAGGAAAAACTCGAGGTTCTGTGTCGTGTGGATACGGACCGGGAAGTGACATTTTTCGAGAGCGGCGGAATTCTTAATCATGTGTTGTTGGAGTTGATAAAGTAACAAATTTTAGCGGTATTAAATGGATTTATTCCGGGTGCAGTTACATTGCTGCACCCGTTTTTTATTCTACGGCTAGGATTTCCAGGACAATCAACCGATCTTCTTCGACTTTCCAGCGAATATTATAGCAATCTAACAGCGCGCCATACTCCTGTAAATCTTTCTTGTTTCCTCGATAGGCTGGGCGTGGGTCCAGGCTGAGGGCTTCCCGAACCAATGTCTCCAGCTCTGGAGAGACCTTTTGGTAGAGAATGATTTGTTTCTGCGCGATGGCGGTAAATTCAACCAGCAGGTTTGGTTTTGGTGCCTCTTCAGCAAAGCCGCCCGTTGCATCCGGAACGCTATCACCATAGGGGATATAGGGTTTGATATCGAGGATCGGGGTGCCATCGATCAGGTCTGCTCCCAGCACTTCCAGTGAAACAGCTCCTTTATCAATGTTGATAGAGAGTAATTTAACTGCAGAGAGGCCAATTGGGTTAGGTCGAAACGGTGATCTGGAAGCGTAGACTCCAACCCGCTGGTTGCCACCTAAACGGGGTGGGCGAACGGTCGGTTTCCATTCCTTTTGCCAATTCTGATGAAACAGAAAAATCAACCAGAGATGGCTGAATCCTTCTAAGCCACGAACCGCTTCCGGGGTAGCAAAGTCAGGAGCAAAATCAATCCGGGCGCGAATGGATGGGGCCAAACCCGGTTGGCGCGGGGTGGCAAATTTTTCCTTAAATGGAGTGTGGATGATGGCGATCGGTTCGAGGGCGTAGTTCATCATAGCCTCTGCTTTTAGTTGGTTCTTTGTCCGGGGGCTTTACCTTTTCTGCTGCTCAACCAGACACCGCAGAAAACCAATCCGCAGGCCAGCCACTGCGACATGTTTAGTTTGTCGCCAAGGATAACCATGCCCAGAATAACGCTGAAAACCGGAATCAGGTTCACATATCCTGCGGCACGACTGGCGGGAATGCGGCTGACGCCATAATTAAAACAGCCATAGGCACCGAAGGTGATCAGGGTTCCCAGATAAATCACAGCCAGTGCCGGGGTTGTATCCCAGATGATAGGCCACTCGACACCGGGGAGGAACAGAAAGGGAAAAAAGAATAGACTGCCAATAAATGCTTGAAAAGCGGTCAGGAAAAGTGGCGGGTAATTGTTGGTCAGATGTTTAAGCGAAACCGTACAACCGGCGGCAAAAACCATCGCCAAAAACTCAAAAAAATTCCCTACTAAAGGGTTAGGTGCATTTACGTGGGTGTCACTTGCCAGACTAAGCCAGCAGGCACCGATAATTGCAATGGTGAACCCGACCAGCGTTTGTTGGCTGATGCTCTCTTTCAATAGGCTCCACGCCAGAATTGCCACCAGTAACGGGAGCATGGCGGTAATCATTCCTGCTTGTGAGGCACTGGTGAGTTCCAGGGCCTTGGCTTCAAAGACATAATAAAGGCAAGGTTCGCAGATTCCCATAATCAAAAAATATTTGAGATCGCGCCGGCGCCAGGGGATTTTACGGAAAGAGGGGATAAATACCACAAAACAGAGGCTGGCAATAAACATCCGCCCGAAAATAACCTGCATCGGGTGATAACCCTGAAAAGCCAGCTTCAGGGCAACAAAAGAGCTGGCCCAGAGCAACATGGCTGTGATCAGGCTGATGGTCGGTAGTAAGCGACGGGTTTCTTCAGTCAAAGGGAGCTCCGAGGGTGAGGATTCAAACGGAGCTAAAGATAGTCTGGTTAAGGTTAAGATGCCACAAAAATCGGGGGAAGAGCAGTTGTTGATCATCTACCGGAAAATGAACAGCTAGAGCCTTAGACTAGACAAGTTAAGCATTACAATCAATTTTTGGGCCAGCAAAGGATCTTCACCTTATTGCAGATGAAGATCCTTTGTGGATCATGGGTAAGATTAACGGCCGGGTTCTTGGTGCTCTTGGGCATCAAAGACCTGGCCACAGGAAGGACACTTAACCATGTGTGGTGTTGCGCAGGCTGATAGTGCAAAAGCCATAACCAACAGAATTCCCCAAATTTTAATTTTCTTCATGGTTTTTCTCCTTTTAGTGAGGGTTTCTCTTTTGAGCTGATAATGAACAATCAACCCGAAACAGACCTATTTAGCTGAGCCGGAAAATCCAGTCATTTGTCAAATTACAGTTCTTACAGCCTGAAACTTTGACTACTTTTACTCAGCTTGAAAGTTATTCTAAAGAAATTGATGGTGCAGGAATGTAAGCCGGGAGACAATCTGAGGGATTTTTTATTTTATGCGAAAAAAGGGATATAAAGCAGTCGATCAATAGAACTCAGAATTATTGCCGAAGTGTTTCGAGATTTGGGAGCAATAAGGATCGGTAGGATGTTTCCACCAGCCCGGCACGTTTCAAAAGACCAAGTTCTTCAGCAACAGATTCGCGGGTTGCGCCAACGAGATAAGCAATGTCTTTTTGGGTGATCGAAAGCCTTACTTTTCCGCCCGCCTCTGGAATGCCATGTTTTTCGGCTAGGCGGATTAACGCTGTACGCACTCTTTCAGCAACGGATTGGTACGTGAGATCCTGTAGCCGGGATTCCATTTCCCGCAAGCGGAAACCAATCAGTTTCATGACCTTAAAGGTCAATTCCTGATGCTCAACAAGAAATTTTTGAAATTTATCTCGTGGGAAAATACAGACCAAACTATCTTCTGTGGCTTCAGCAAAATGGGAGCGTTGTTGTTCGTCGGTCAAAGCAAGTTCGCCGAAAATTTCACCTGGGCCAAGAACATCAAGAGTAATTTCATCACCATCCTGATTGACCCTTCCCAGCCGGACTTTACCCTCCTTAACCAGATAAATCTTGTCGCTTAACTCGTCAGATAAATAAAACTGGTGCTTACGCCGGCAGGTCACCATTTTGCTGATTTCTGCAAGCCATTCGTGTTCTTCTTCGCTTAAACTCGAAAACAGCCCGCCGGTTTTTTTGATGTACCAGATTTTTTGTTCCATTAGGTCCTCACAGATTCCAAGTAGCTTAGAGCAATCATATCAGCATCCTTAATAACAACAAGGGGAAAACAGCTAAGTCTCATCCCGAGGATCGGCTCTTACAATTTCCAAACTAAGGAACAGGCTTTTTGGTCGATAAGTTTGACTTGGTCGTATTGATTGGGTTTCTACGCAGACCCGCTAAATAAATAGCCATGCTGAAGTGCTTATCATTCCCGCCAATACATGACAAAAAAGGTCGGTATTCCGCTGTTCAATGTGCTATATTCCACAGAACAGGCTTTTAATCTTTCAAAGAGTTCCTTAACGGACTGTTTTTATTTGAATAAAAAGTTGGCAGATGGTTGATAAATAAGTTTGTCAAGTTTAATAAGCATACAATACAAACTTGCCTAAACTACGAAAAGGGGTTGTTTACAATTCCTGTCATGCGCGGATGGAACTTTGGCCGCCAAAGGACGTCTTATTTGTATCCTGGGGCACAGAGATGAATTGCGTACTCAGGTTAACTGTTATTGAAGGGGGAAAATATGCGTTCTATTCCCAAAATTTTATTCATCACGATCCTTCTGTTGATCGTTAGCACCAACGTTTACGCTGCGCCGAAAGCTGAACTCTGGCCGCGCTGGCAGGTAAACGCTGCGCCGAGCAGTGTCCGCGTCGACCACTCCGCCTGGGCACAATTTCTGGATAAATACTTAGTTGTCGGCAAGGTCGGGTCAGCAAACCTGGTTCGCTATGCCGAGGTCAGTTCTGCGGATAAAGACTCTCTCGCACAATACCTTACCGAACTGAGCGCCGTGCCGATGTCAAAACTCAACCGCGCCGAACAAAAATCTACCTGGATCAATCTCTACAATGCCCTGACCGTCCATACGATTCTTGACCACTATCCGGTCAAGAGCATCCGGGATATCAGCTCTGGTTGGTTCAGCGGTGGCCCCTGGGATTTGAAACTGGTCAGAGTGGAAGAAATCGAACTGTCTCTCAACGATATCGAGCATCGTATTCTGCGGCCGATCTGGCAGGACAACCGGGTCCACTATGCCGTGAATTGTGCCAGTCTGGGCTGCCCGAATCTACAGTCGGAACCCTTCACCGCCGAAAACAGCGAACGGCTACTCACAGAAGCTGCCCGCGATTTTATTAATAGTCCTCGCGGAGTTGATATTAACGACAAGCGTCTGCTTCTTTCAAGTATCTACGAATGGTTTCAGGTCGATTTTGGTGCTTCTGAGACGGCCCTGCTAAGTCATCTTGAACGGTTTGCTGCGGCCGATTTAGCTGCTAATTTGAAGAATTATCGAGGGACTATTTCCTATCAGTACAACTGGGACTTAAACAAAGAATAGATTGTTAGTTCAAACCTTACTCCGGAGTTTTCACCCATGGATTACTACCTCCCGGTTTTCGCCGGTGTCATCGCCCTGGCCTCAGTCATCCTCGCACCTAAGGCTGAAAATGCAGGTGCTTTTTTTCAAGGGCTTAGTGCGACAGGGCGACAGCCTGGTTTGCTGGCTCTCACCCTTTCTCAGGTGACCACCTGGATCTTTGCCCGTTCGCTGATGAACGCCGCGATCCTTGGTTTCTATTATGGAATCTGGGGCACTTTGGCCTACGCCTTTTACTATTTTTCTTTTTTGACAGGGGGAAGGATCGTTGACAGCCTGCGTTTTGAGCATGGCTGCAGCAGCGTTCAGGATTTCCTGCGCAACCGGTTCGGCCACTGGGGGACCGGCTGCTACAATTTTGTCATCGGCATTCGATTGATTAGTGAGGTCTTCGCAAACCTGCTGGTTATCGGTATCCTTTTCGGCGTCGCTGGCAGCACCGCTTACACCTGGACGATTCTCGCCTTCTCAGCCATTACCCTCTTCTATTCAATGCTCGGTGGTCTGCGCGCTTCGTTGCGCACCGATGTGTTTCAAATGGTGATCTTTCTCGGCACCCTGATACTGCTGATTGCGCTGGTCGTTTTCAATCAAAATATCTCTTTAGGTGATCTCGCCTTTAAGCCCTTTGTCTTCGATCAGCCCGGGCCGATTTTGATGCTGGTCGCATTGTTGCAAGTCTGGAGCTACCCGATGCACGACCCGGTGATGATGGATCGCGGCTTTCTCGCTGACCGTGAGACGACACGCAAGAGTTTTCAACACGCCGCCTGGATCAGCATCATCTGCATTGTCGCCTTCGGTTGCCTTGGTGTCCTGGCTGGTGCGCATGCGGTTAAGGGGGCAAGCATGAACGAGACCCTGATCCTTCTGCTGGGAACGGCACCGATGATGCTCTTCAATGCTGCGCTGGTGATTTCGGCCATGTCGACTCTCGACAGCACCCTGTCGAGTTCGGCTAAACTGCTGGCGGTTGATATGGCTGTGATGAAGATGAGTCTGCGCAACGGCCGCGCGGTGATGGCGGCGTTCATGTTGATCGGGCTCATGCTGGTTTTCTGGGGGAACAAGGATCTGTTCAGCGCGGTAGCTGTCAGCGGCACCGCCTCGCTCTATCTGGCACCGGTGATCTTCTTCTCCCTCTGGGGCAAGCGCGACAATATTCCGCTCTGGAGTTACCTGTTCAGTTTTGTACTGGCGATTGCCGCCGCAGCTCTCTACTTTACTGAGTCGAGCGGCTACAGCCAACTCCTCGGCGATGCGCACAAGTACACCAAGTTGCTCTATCTGACCGTTAGCGTACTCGGTCTCGGCTGCCTAGGTTTCTGGCTGGGCGGGAAAACCACGCCACAGGCGGAACAAAAGGATCAGATTGCATGAGTGAATCGGCCCAACCCTTGGATCTTGGACGGTTGAGCGGGCCGGTGCTGGTTTTCGGTGGCCCCTACAGTAATCTGGCCGCCACCCGGGCGATGCGGCAGCGGGCTGATGATCTGCAGATTCCCTCAGCGCAAGTCATCTGTACGGGTGATGTGATCGCCTACTGCGCGGAACCGCAGGAAACTCTGCAACTGATTCGCAACTGGGGAATTTCTGTGGTACAGGGCAATTGCGAAGAGTCGCTGGGGGCTGATGCTCCCGACTGCGGCTGCGGTTTTGCAGAGGGGACAACCTGCTCACTGCTCTCGGTGGAATGGTACCAGTACGCCACCCGCAAGATCTCGACCGATGACCGGGTCTGGATGCAGAACTTGCCCAGATCGATAACCTTCAAGTTGGCCGGTCGCACCCTCAAAGTCGTCCACGGTGGCGTCAACCAGAATAACCGTTTTATCTTTCCCTCAACCCCGGAGGCGGTGAAGCGCGAGGAATTGGATCTGGCCGACAGCGACATCTTGATTGGTGGACACAGCGGCATCCCCTGGGGGCAGAAAATTGATCAGCGGGTCTGGCTTAACTCCGGAGTCATCGGCCTTCCCGCCAACGATGGCACCCCGGACGGATGGTTTCTGCTGCTTAGCCCAGAGAGGGGTGACATCCGTTGCAACTGGCAGCGGTTAAGCTATGCGGCCGTTCAAGCTGGCCACAATATGTGTGAAGCCGGATTACAGTCGGGCTATGCCAAAACGCTGGTGACCGGTCTTTGGCCCAGCATGGATGTCCTTCCTGTTGCCGAGAGGAGCCGGCGTGGAAAAGCCATCGTAATGGAAGATTTAGTGTACACAGGGCGGAGTTCCTGGGCCCATGATCCGATCATCTAGACAGCCTCTAAAAAATGCTTTTGGCTGTCTCTGGCTAGGCCTGTTTTTGCTGGCCCTAGTGCTCTGGTGGCGCTCGGGCATTGCCTTGACGGCAATCCCGGCTTTGCTTGAACACTGGTTGTCCGAGGTCGGATTGTTCAAGGCTGCGCTGATTTATATTGTTATCTATGCCGTGCGGCCACTGATTCTTTTTCCTGCAACTCTGTTGACTGTAGCATCAGGCCTGATCTTCGGCCCCTGGCTAGGAACCCTCTTTACTATTATTGGTGAAAACGCCAGCGCCAACGTTGGGTTTACTCTAGTTCGCTGGTTTGGCCGAGAAACCGTGGAGGCACATTCAACGGAGTGGCTTAGCCGGTGGGATGAAAAACTGAAACAGAATGGCATCGTTGCAGTCATGACTATGCGGTTACTTATGTTGCCCTTTGATGCGGTTAACTTTGGCTGCGGACTGACCGCTATTCGTCATCGCGATTATGCGATCGGTACCTTTACCGGCATTCTCCCTTCGCTGATCGGTTTTGTCCTGCTCGGGGGTGTCGCAGCCTCGGGAGTACAAAACCGCATCCTGGTGTTGAGTTTGTCTGCCCTTTTTATGTTGCTCGGTTTCGGTTTTGCTCGTTACCTCAAGCGCCGGGAAGTCGCAATTAAATAATATTGAAAGAAGATACCCATGAATACCCTGACGGTCCGTAATGTTATTTTTAGAACCGATGAGCTGTTTGAGCTGCAGCTTGAGCGCGGTGACGTCCAGTTTGAACCGGGTGCCTGTGTGGCACTATTTAGCAATAGCACTGAATCGCGTCCCTACAGCATTGCCGCTGGAACAGGGGAAGAGATTCTGCGTTTCCTGATCCGACGGGTTTCAAACGGCATCGTCAGCAATTGGCTGGCACAGCGTAAGCCGGGGGATAAGGTATCGGCCAGCGCACCTTTCGGCTGGTTCCGGCCCGGTCGCGCCGTCGCCGGGACACGTAGCGTTTTTATTGCCACCGGAACCGGCATCGCCCCCTTTTTGAGCTACCTCCGCAGTAACCCTCAACGTCTGCCAGAACTCTGCCTCTATGGAGTGCGTCGGCAGACGGAAGCTTTCAACCTTGAAGAACTACAGCAGATCGATAATTTTCGTCTGGCTCTGTCCCAGGAAGAAGTCAACGGCCACTTTCATGGGCGTATCACCGGACTGCTGGAACAGATCCCTTTTGCAGATGACATCCACTATTATCTTTGCGGACTCGATACCATGATCGACGAAACCAGCATTTGGCTGGAAAATCATGGTGTCGCCTACACGCAAATTCACCGGGAGATCTTTTTTTATGAAGATGGACAACTCTAACCAATGGCATTGTACCAGTCAGAATGAACCACGCGGTTATATCCAGCCGCAAAGTCTTGATGAACTCTGGTTTCATGCTGGAACCAACTGCAACCTGCGCTGCCCTTTTTGTCTTGAAGGATCTAAGCCGGGGGACAATCGCATTGAATTTCTGACCCTGACTGACGCCCGGCGTTTTATGGATGAAGCGCTGGAGTTTGGGGTTAAAAAGTTCTCTTTCACTGGCGGCGAACCCTTCGTCAATCCCGAGTTCATTCAGATTCTCGACTATGCCTTGGAGCTCCGCCCCTGTCTGGTATTGACTAACGCCACCGAACCGCTGATGAATCAAATTGGCGATGTGCTCCCTTTGCTGGACAGGCCGAACTCTTTAAACTTCCGGGTCAGTCTCGATCACCCGGATCCGGTCAAACATGACGAATCGCGCGGGCGGGGGAACTTTAGAAAAGCCCTCGCCACACTGGGACGCCTTTATCGGGAGGGCTTCGGCGTGTCGATTGCCCGACTGATGCTGTCCGGCGAAGACAGTGCCACCGTGGATTGCGCCTATACCCCCTATTTCGAATCCGCCGGAGTACCGCTCGACCTGACGATCATCAAATTCCCCGATTTTCATCTGCCCGGCTCTCTCCCCCAGGTTGCGGAGATCACTGAAACCTGCATGACCCGCTATTTAAGTGCCGAACAGCGTGATAAATTCATGTGCAACTTCAGCAAGATGATCGTCAGGAAGAATGGTCAATGCGGGGTCTACGCCTGTACCTTGGTCGATGATGTCGAAAACTACGATCTTGGCAAAACCCTGCACGAAGCGATGGAAAAACGTGTTCTGTTGGGACATCATCGCTGTTACTCCTGTTTTGCCGGTGGTGCCAGTTGCTCTGAGGGGTGAGCTGGAACCAACTCAGTTTTTCAGAGAGGGCACGTCTGACCTTCTAGAGTCTTAGGCGAGCCATTGTAGTGCTGCTTGTTGACAACCAAAAAGAAGACATGATAGGTTATGTTTAAATAAACCGAACGGTCTGTTTTTTTGGAGGCAAGGTTATGGCAACAAAAGGTGAACAAACCAGAGAAAAAATACTGAAAGAGGCCAATCAGGTATTTAAGTGCAAAGGCTTTGGTGCAACCACGATCAACGACCTTCTTGCCGCTTCAGGGACAACAAAAGGAAATCTTTATTTTCATTTTTCCGACAAGGAAGCCATTGGTTTAGAAGTCCTTAGAGGCGAACAGCAATCGTTTTACCGGTTCCTTGAGCAAGCTTTTCAAGGGAAATCACCAGCTGCGGGTCTGGATAATTTTTTTCAAAAAGCGCTGGAAAAACAATCTCGTCAAGGTTTTGTCGGTGGTTGTTTGTTTGGTAATACAGCTCTCGAAACCAGTGATACGGCGCCGGTTTTCGCCGGTCTGGTTCAGGAGGTTTTCGCCGAATGGATTAGAAAGTTTGAGCAGCAAATTACCTTAGCCCAGGGTGTTGAACAGATCCGCACCGATGTCTCGGCCGGTGAACTTGCCGAAATGGTGGTCGCAACAATTGAAGGGGGCATTATGCAATCTCGATTACAGAAATCCGAAACACCCTTAAAACGCTCTCTGGAGACCTTGAGAAAGGTTCTGGAGCTGAAGACACAACCTCATAATTAATTTATAGAAAGGGCATCATCATGGCACGAATTTCAATGGTTGAGCCAACCTCGGCCGATAGTCAGGTACAGGAACTGTTCGCAGAAATTAACGCAGCTTTTGGCCGGATCCCCAATTTATTCAAAGTTTATGCTCATCACCCACCGCTTCTGGAAGCGAACTGGCATAAGGTTAAACGGGTGATGATGGAGGGGGTTTTACCCCGAAAAGTGAAAGAATCGATCGCTGTTTTGGTCTCGATGGATAATAGCTGTAGCTATTGCATTGCTGCTCATGAAGGAGCATTGCAGAGCATCGGGATTTCATCTGAAGAGATTCAGATGATTAAAACTGATCTTGATAGTGCTGACTTTACCGAGAAGGAAAAAGCCCTCATCAAGTTCGCGCGTAAGGCAAACTCTGCCCCTTTACAAGTGACCGATGAAGAAGTTGGAATCGCCCGTACCGCTGGGGCAACAGATGCAGAACTTGTTGAGGCTCTGGGAGTTATGGAGGTTTTCACCGCATTTAACAAATTTTTAGATACTCTTCAGGTTGAACTTGGATAACGGTGTAACAATTTCTAAAAGGCAAAGTTATGAATAGTCGTACTACCAAAATAAGTATTCTAGCGGTCATTGTTGTCCTGGTTGCCAGTTTTTTCATCTTTGATCTGGGGCAATATTTGACTTTGGGTTATCTCAAAAGCCAGCAACAGGTCTTTAATGACTATTATCAGCAGAACCGGTTTTCGACCTTGCTGATTTATTTTGTTATTTACATCCTGGTCACGGCTATGTCTCTGCCGGGGGCAGCAGTGATGACCCTTGCCGGTGGAGCACTGTTTGGCCTCTGGACCGCTGTGGTTGTGGTCAGCTTTGCCAGCAGCATCGGTGCAACTCTGGCATTTTTGGTTTCGCGTTTTCTGTTGCGCGATTGGGTGCAAGGAAAGTTCGGCGATAAGTTGCAGGCAATCAACGATGGGGTAGAGAAAGAAGGCGCCTTCTACCTTTTTTCTCTCCGTCTGGTTCCCCTGTTTCCGTTTTTTGTCATCAATCTGGTGATGGGACTGACACCGCTCAAAACCTCTCTTTATTACATTGTCAGCCAGGTTGGGATGTTGGCTGGAACCTTTGTTTACGTCAATGCTGGAACCCAGATCGGCCAACTTGAAAGTGCCGGTGGCATTCTGTCTCCCGGTCTTTTGATCTCTTTTGCCCTGCTTGGCATATTTCCTCTCCTCGCAAAGCGGATTCTTGGGGTTTTCCAAGCGCGAAAAGTTTTTGCCGGGCATCAAAAACCGCAAAAGTTTGACTATAATTTGGTGGTACTGGGTGCCGGAAGTGGTGGTTTGGTCAGTTCTTATATCGCAGCAGCCGTCAAAGCAAAAGTGGCATTGATTGAAAAGCACAAGATGGGTGGCGATTGTCTTAACACCGGTTGTGTTCCGAGCAAGGCTCTGCTGCGGAGCGCCAAGATGCTCTCTTATGCAAAACGGGCCAAGGAATTTGGTTTTGAAAAGACCGAGGTAGAATTCGATTTTGCCAAGGTCATGGAGCGGGTACAGCAGAAAATCGATCAGATAGAGCCACATGATTCGGTAGAGCGCTATACCAGTCTCGGCGTTGAGGTGATTGAAGGGGAAGCAAAAATAACCTCTCCCTGGACAGTTGAAGTCAACGGGAAAACCTTATCGACCCGAAGCATTATTATCGCCACAGGAGCAAAACCCTTTGTTCCACCGATCAAAGGATTGGATCAAATTGATTATCTGACCTCAGATAATTTGTGGTCACTGCGGGAGCTTCCGGGAAAACTGGTTGTGCTGGGCGGTGGACCGATTGGTAGTGAGATGACTCAGGCGTTTGCCCGGTTGGGGAGTCAAGTGACACAGGTTGAAATGGGCTCCCGTATCGTTGGGCGTGAAGACCCTGAGGTCGGTGATTTTATTCAGCAGAAATTTGAAGAGGATGGAGTTCAGGTTCTGACCGAACACCAGGCGCAAGAAGTACGGGTTGATAGCGATCACAAATGGTTGGTGTGTGAACATCGTGGGGAGAAAATTGAAATTGAATTTGATCAGCTCCTGATTGCGGTTGGTCGTAAAGCAAATGTGACCGGGTTCGGGTTGGAAGAGCTGGGTGTTGAGATTGCCCCACGTGGAACCGTTGTCAGCGATCCTTTTCTGCGGACGAACTTCCCCAATATCTTATGTGCTGGGGATGTCACTGGTCCTTATCAGTTCACCCATACTGCTGCACATCAGGCCTGGTATGCTGCGGTTAATGCTTTGTTTGGACAGTTCAAGAGTTTTAAGGTCGACTACCGGGTAATTCCCTGGTGCACCTTTACCGATGCTGAAGTTGCCAGGGTCGGTCTCAATGAAACAGAAGCAAAAGAACAGGGAATCCCGTTTGAAATTACTCGCTACGGAATTGACGATCTAGACCGGGCGATTGCCGACAGTGAAGATCATGGTTGGGTCAAGATCCTCACCAAGCCAGGGTCTGATAAGATTCTAGGTGTGACAATCGTTGGTACTCACGCTGGAGATCTACTCGCAGAGTATGTCCTGGCGATGAAGTATAAGCTCGGTCTGAATAAAATTCTCGGGACGATTCATACCTATCCGACTCTATCCGAGATGAATAAATATGCTGCCGGTGAATGGAAGCGGGCGCATACTCCAGAAAAGCTTCTCGGCTGGGTAGAAAAATATCATACTTGGCGCAGAGGATAATTTCCGCCAGGTTATAAATCCGCAGAAAAAGAATCAACATTTTTCAAAACTATTTTCACAGGAGTTACCAATGAAACAATTAAGTTTATTGCTCGTATTGTGTTTTGTCCTCATCAGCACTTCCACCGTTTTGGCTGCAGATGGTCTTACTTCTCTCAAAAGTTCTTATTCTCCAGCGGAAACCATGAATCGTTTTGAAGCCATTGCCAAGCAAAAAGGGTTGAATATTTTTGCCCGCATCAATCACACTGCCGGCGCCGCGAAGATAGGGAAAACCCTGCGTCCGACTGAAGTATTGATCTTCGGTAACCCTCAGGGAGGTACCCCGTTTATTGAGTGCGCTCAGACGGTCGGAATCGATTTGCCACTCAAGGTTCTTGTCTGGGAAGACGCTGACGGGCAGGTGTGGCTTGGATATAACGATCCGGTTTATCTGGCACAGCGGCATGGAGTTGCGCAATGTCCGGCAGCTGGGAAGCTCGGTAAGGCTCTGGCTGGACTATCAAAAGCTGCTCTGATGGTAGAAAAGTGATAAAAACCATCTGGGGTTTTATCTTCCTGCTTTTTTTGGTATTTCCCGCTCTGCTTTTCGCTGGTGAAGCGGATGTCATCAGAGTCGAGGTTGATAAGTCCGGCAGTGTGTATAATTTTAACGTGACGGTTAAACACGGCGATGAAGGTTGGCAACATTATGCCAACAAGTGGGATGTTGTCAGCCCCGCTGGTCAAGTGCTGGGAACCCGGGTTCTCTACCATCCACATGTCAACGAACAACCCTTTACCCGCAGCCTGTCAGGGGTTGCTATCGATGCGGGAATAAGTTCAGTGATTATCCGTGCCTACGATCTGGTGCATGGCTACGGCGGAGCAGAAATGAGTGTCGAATTGCCCAGATAAAACTTATATTCGGGGGCTTGAAATGAAAATCCGGATCAGCCTATGAAACTGTTTTTTTTGCTATTCCTGGCCACCTATGGTGGCATGCATGCCTTGGTCTTCTGGGGCTTTCACCCTCTACTCAAGGGACACCCGGCCCTTCCGTCTTTGACCTGGATCTGGATGGTGGGGATGATCGCTGCTCCCCTGCTGGTCAGACTCTGTGATCGATCCGGATTAGAAGCCTTGGCTCGTGGTCTCGCCTGGGTTAGTTATAGCTGGATGGGGGTGGTTTTTATCGCCTTCAGTCTGTTTACCTTGGTCGGGCTCTGGGAGTTGATGGTTCGCTTGGCGAACCGGCTGTTGCCGCAACTGCCGAACCTTTCCCTGCACGGAGCAGTGACGGCGACCGTGGTTCTGTTTGTCGTTATTGCTGCCAGCTTTTATGGAATCTACGAAGCGAACAACCTGCGGATCGAGCGGATACGAATTGTTACCCCGCGACTGCCATCCGGCACAGCACCGATCCGCATTGCACAAGTTTCTGACCTCCATCTCGGGTTGATTCATCGGGACGAGGCCTTGGCACCAATTGTCAGCCGACTTCAGGATCTTCAGCCCGATCTGCTGGTTGCCACCGGGGATATCGTCGATGCTCAACTTAACCACTTGGATGAGCTGGTGGAACTCTGGCAGCGCATTGATCCACCGCTCGGCAAATATGCTGTCACAGGCAATCATGAATATTATGCAGGTCTTGATCAGGCGCTAGATTTTCTGCGCCGCAGTGGCTTTAAGGTGTTGCGCAACCGCGATATGAAGGTCGGGGAGTGGCTCAAGGTGGTCGGGGTTGATGATCCGGCGCGGCGCGGCATCCCCGATGAAGACGGGGCATTAGGTGAACGTTCAGAACTGTTCACCTTACTGCTTAAACATCGCCCGGACTTTGTAGAGACCTCACTGGGAAAATTCGACCTGCAGCTCTCGGGGCATGCTCACCGAGGTCAGATGTTTCCATTCAACCTGCTGACCGCCATTAAGCACCCGCGGCAGAACGGTCTCTACCCGTTAGCAAGCGGCCAGGACCTCTACGTAAGCCGTGGCACCGGCACTTGGGGCCCACCGATGCGGATTCTTTCGCCACCGGAGATAACTCTGTTCGAAATTGTTCCAGAAACGCCCTGATCCTTCCAAGGACAGTCACAAACCTGAAAAGGCCCCGATCTTATGATCGAGGCCTTTTCAGGTTTAGCGTTAGAGGAAGGGGATACTAAAGCTTTTCTTCCATATCCAAACGGAAAAAATCTCGCGCTTTTAGTTGTTTATCGCTACTCATTCTGGTAGGAGCGGTGCCTGGGGCAAAGACTTCGAAATAAGCCAGTTCGCTGTCGTCTGCCAGAAGCAGCCCATTCTCCTTGTCGATTGGATGAAACTCAATACTATCGGGAACATGAAAATTTTCCACCGGGTATTGTTTGGCGGCTTCTTTCATAAAGTCAACCCAGGCAGGTGCTGCAGCTCGCGAGCCGGTCTCACTTTTTCCCAGTGGCCGTTCCTGATCGTAGCCGACCCAGGAAACACAGGCAAGTTGCGGGATAAAACCAATATACCAGGCATCTTTCAAGTCGTTGGTGGTACCGGTTTTCCCCGCTGAAGGACGCTTAATTGCCTTGGCTCGCCAGCCGGTTCCTTCCCTGACGACGCTTTCCATGATATTGGTGATCAGGTATGCAGTTTCCGGTGAGATCACCCGCCGTGGTGGCTTACGGATCAGGTGCTGATCAGCTGCCATGCCATTGACAAAGTCAGCTGGATCGATCGATTCCAGAATCCGACCGTTTCTGTCACGAATTCTCGTGATATAGGTTGGTGGTACCAGCACCCCCCCGTTAGCAAAAACAGTATAAGCTGTCAGCAGCTCCAGTGGAGTGATGGCAGTTGATCCAAGAGCCATGGACAGATCTCTCTGTTGAGGCGTTTCAACACCAAGTTTTTTGATATAGTTAGCTGCATAGTTGACCCCGATATCTTCCAGAATTTTGATCGTCACGACATTGCGTGAATGAGCCAACGCATAACGGAACCGGGTCGGACCGTAGAACTTTTCTTCGTAGTTTCTTGGTTTCCATTCTTCCAGCTTACCGGTGTCAATTTGTCTGTTTTCGTAGATCAGTGGCGTATCGAGAATAATGCTGGCAGGGGTATAGCCGCGATCAAGAGCAGCGGCGTAAATCAGCGGTTTAATGGCAGAGCCGGGCAGGCGTTTGGATTGAATTGCGCGGTTGAACTGACTTTCTTTGAAATCATAACCACCAACCATTGCCTTGATTTGTCCACTAAAGGGGTCGATGGCGACCAACGCTCCCTGTGCAAGTGGCGCTTGCTCCAGGCTGAGCTTTATCACCTTGGGTTCTAGATCAAGAACTTTGACGTCAATCAGTGAGCCAAGGGGGAACAGAGTCAGTTTCTTCTCGCCGGCATTGCCAAGGGGTTCGACAGAATCATCGACAAATTTGATTGGTGCTGCCCATTTTGATTCCTTGATCGAAATGGCACCCTGTTTTTCACCAATCTTGCAAAGGAGTAGATCCCCTTCTTGTCCGACAATGATCGCTTGCGTGAAGCTGCCATTGGTTAAAGGCTCATCGGTAAATTGCTCCATTTGATTGGTTAAAAATTCTTCAGTTGCCGTTTCATCAAGAACTTGCTGTGCACCACGGTAGCCACGACGTTTGTCGTGGTTCTGCAAATTATTTTTAACTGCCTGGCGGGCCACCTGTTGCATCGGCAGATTGATACTGGTTTCAACCTGTAAACCGCCATTATAAAGGAGCTCTTCACCGAAGCGTTCTTCCAGGTAGCGGCGAACCTGTTCATTGAAGTAAGCAGTGACCTCTAGCAGGTTGTTCAGGCGCGGCTTAATAGCGACTTCTTCCTGAGCTGCCTGGCTATATTCCTCCGGGGTAATGAAACCTTCTTCTACCATCCGGCCAAGAACATATTTCTGCCGTTTCATGGCGAGCTCGTAATTGCGATAGGGAGAGTAACGGCTGGGAGCCTGTGGTAATCCCGCAAGAATAGCCGATTCCGCCAAGGTCAATTCCTCGACATTTTTATCGAAATAGTTTTCCGATGCCGCTTCGACGCCGTAGGCTCGATGGCCAAGATAGATCTGATTCAAGTAAAGATAGAGAATATCCTGTTTAGTCAGAGTTTTTTCCATCCGCCAGGCAAGGATTGCTTCTTTAAATTTGCGGGTGAAGGTTCGCTCTGAGGTCAATAACAACTTTTTTGCAACCTGCTGGGTGATAGTGCTGCCACCCTGAGCAATGCCACCGGCTTTGACATTTTTTAGTGCTGCCCGCAGGATCGAGATAAAATCGATTCCCTGATGCTTGAAGAAGCTTGAATCTTCGGCCGCAACAAAGGCTTGCACCAGCTGTTTAGGCATCTTTTCGTAGGGCACTAAAATACGCCGTTCACGGGAATATTCAGCGATGATAGAACCGTCATCGGCGAAGATACTGGTAATCAGTGGAGGCTGATAATCGGATAGGGTTTCAACCTTTGGCAGGGTTGTCGAGACGTAAAAATAAGCGCCGACCAAGAGCGCAGCACCAAGCAGGGGCATGCCTAGCAGGAAGAATAAAATATATTTCAAGGAGTGATTCATTTTATCTTTTAAGTCGAAAAAGGATAAGTTTTGTTTGAGCATTGTGCCAATGCTGAATAATTATTGGATTTATAACACGCAGCTGGTGTTGGAGCAATAGATTGCGGGCTTGACCGAACTTAAATGTTCAGCCTATTCTCCCTCTACTAATTATCTCTACAATTGAAGGCGTGATGAATTTATGAAAGAAGGTTGGCAATGAAAAAAGCGGTCATTCTCTATAGCGGTGGTCTCGATTCGACTACCTGTATGGCAATTGCTCGCGATCAGGGTTTTGTGCCCTATGCTCTCAGTTTTGCCTATGGCCAACGACATACGATCGAACTGGAAAAAGCTCGTGACTATGCTCCATTGATCGGGGCTATAGAGCACATGGTGATTGATATCGACCTTCGCAAAATGGGTGGAAGTGCCCTGACTGCAGACATTGATGTGCCTAAAAATGGGTTAGCAGAGGGTGAAATCCCGATCACTTATGTTCCTGCTCGCAATACAATCTTCCTCTCGTTTGCTCTTGGTTGGGCCGAGGTTCTCGGCGCTTCGGATATTTATATCGGTGTCAACGCCCTCGATTACTCCGGTTATCCCGATTGCCGTCCCGAATTTATTCAGGCTTTTGAACAAATGGCGAACCTGGCAACCAAAGCTGGGGTTGAGGGGTGCCCCTATCACATCCATGCGCCCTTGCTCAATTTGACCAAAGCACAAATTATTCAACAAGGGCTGGCGCTGGGGGTCGATTATCATCTCACCCATTCTTGCTATGATCCCACGCCGGAAGGTCTATCCTGCGGCTTGTGTGATTCCTGCCGACTGCGTTTGCAGGGTTTTGCTGCTGCAGGACAGGAGGATCCGATTCCCTATGCCTCATGATGAAAAAAAACTGTTGATGGCCGATATGCAGCAGAGTCGGGATACGCGCAATATCGCAATCGATAAAGTCGGTGTGAAAGATATCCGCTATCCGATCGTGGTGCTTGATAAACATCGTGAACAGCAGCATACGGTAGCCAAGATCAATATGTTTGTGGATCTCCCCGAGCATTTTAAGGGGACTCATATGAGTCGTTTTATTGAAGTGCTTAACCTTTATCATGGCGCAATCAGCGTTGAAAACATGGAAACCATCCTTGCTGAAATGAAATCCCGCTTAGGCTCTGCCCGGGCACACTTAGAGCTTGATTTCCCCTATTTTATTGAAAAACAGGCCCCAGTGTCTGGTGCTCGTAGTTTGCTGGAATATCAATGTCGTATGATTGGTACGCAGGCGGAAAATTTTGATTTTATCCTCGAGGCGAGCGTCCCCGTAACATCTCTATGCCCCTGTTCCAAGGAGATTAGCGAGCGTGGTGCCCATAATCAGCGTAGCATTGTGACTGTACAGATCAGATACTCCGAGCATGTCTGGTTGGAGGATCTGATTCAGTGGGTCGAAGAATGTGCCAGCTGCCAGGTTTATGCGCTGCTTAAGCGTGAGGATGAAAAGGCGGTGACAGAACAAGCCTATGACAACCCAATGTTTGTTGAGGATATGGTGCGTGCGGTCACCGAAAAGTTGTGTGCTGTCGAACAAATCAGCTGGTTCAAGATTCAATGTGAGAATTTCGAATCGATCCACAATCATTCTGCTTACGCCATGATTGAGGGGCGAAACACCTAGACGTGGATAACCCTGTGGATAAAGTGGATAACTCTCGACAGAAACAGGGCAAAAAGCAGAAAAGTAGAAATATCGAAGGGCGTCAATTAATTTGAAAGCCTTTTATAAGTAGTCCTTGTGCCGTCAAATTTCTCAAGAGTTTGTTGTCGGTCGGGGCTGATCCCAGTCTATCCCTTGACTTGTTTTGACAGCTACCGGATAATCTGTGGATGGCGTGGTCAAATGTGACGTCAGGTGTCGCAGCAGTTTTTCAGGGCTTTGACGCACCATGTATGCCTTCAGCTCCTAGACTGCTATGACGCCTTGTGGGCAGGAAATGTTCCTTAGCCGATATGTTTTTTTTGCTGATGATTTAAATTATACTGGGCAGTTTTACTGCCCCTTCTAAAAGGAGAAAGCTTTTGCTGGATCTGGTATTTAACGCCGGGCCGGTTGTCAAACTGGTTCTGCTCATTCTGGTCTATTTTTCGCTCGTATCTTGGGCAATTATCTTTTACAAGGTTTCAGTCATTCAGCGAGCGATCGCAGAATCGGATCGTTTTCTCGATTTTTTCTGGGCGAAAAAGCGCTTTGATCTGGTCGGGCAGGGAATCAAGGAGTTCAGCCACTCACCGATCGCCAATCTGTTCCGCGAGGGTTATCATGAGATGCTGCAATTTAAAAAGAAAAATTTGGATCCGACCGAACCGGGTGATTTTTCTTTAAAAATGGATACAACGGAGATGGTGGGTCGAGCATTGCGACGTGCCACAACCCAAGAGACGCAACGGTTGGAAAAATATCTGACTTTCTTGGCGACAACTGGTTCTATCGCTCCCTTTATCGGTCTGTTCGGAACCGTCTGGGGAATTATGGATGCTTTTCAAGGTATCGGAACGACTGGCAGTGCATCGCTTGCCGTTGTTGCTCCAGGTATTTCCGAAGCTTTAATTGCGACCGCGATGGGTTTGGCAGCAGCGATTCCAGCCGTTATGGGCTATAACCATTTTCTCAACAAGGTTAACATTCTGATTGGTGAGATGGATAACTTCAGTCAGGAGCTTCTGAATATCGTTGAGCGGATGGAGCGGGGAAACTAGATGGAAGCAGGACGCCCATCCAGTGGTCGACGCAGCAGCATGTCCCAGATCAACGTGACTCCCTTTGTCGATGTCATGCTGGTGCTGTTGATTATCTTTATGGTTACGGCTCCGATGCTTGATCAGGGTGTCGAAGTTAACCTTCCCGAAGTAGCCGAAGCTCCAGGGTTGCCGGTACAGCAGGAACCATTAGTGGTGACGATAGAGAAGAGTGGTCAGATTTTGATCGGCAAGGCCAAGATTGATCAGCTGTCAAAACTGGGACCAGTCATTCAGCAAGCGTTGAAGGGTAAGCCGGATCGCGAAGTTTTTCTGGAGGCGGATGAGAAAGTTGCCTACGGTCGAGTAGTGCAGGTGATGGCGGCAGTGAAAAAAGCCGGGGTAGAAAAGCTCGGAATGGTGACCCGCCTCCCTGAGGAATAACGGCTAACCCATGGAATCTTCACGCAAACAACGCTGGCAGCAGCTGCAGTCAGTGTTTGAACCCGGTTTTAAGCAGATGCTGCTGGTTTCAATCCTGCTCCATTTGCTATTGCCGATTCTTTACTACGCCCCCTTTTTCCCCAAGCGTGAAATAGAGAAGCCACCGGTTTATCGGGTCAATCTGGTAAATAAAATAGTTAAGAATCCCCAGGCCGGGCGTCCTGAAGCTGCTCCGGTGACAAAAAAACCGGAAGTTAAGCCAAAACCCAAACCTAAACCCAAACCTAAACCCAAACCGGTGGTCAAGCCAATTCCAATTCCTCCAAAACCAGTGCCGGTTAAGCCAGAACCAAAGCCAAAGCCAGAACCAGAACCAAAAGCGGTAAAAGAAAAGCCGCAGCCTAAACCGAAACCGGCAGTTTCTAAGGCACAGGAAAATACTCTGCAGCAACGCTTGGACCAGCTTCGAGCAGCGCAGGATAAAAAAGCGAGTGAACAGGCCAGAAAAGACCGGATCGCAGCTCTGAAAGCAGATGCTCTTGCCGAAAGCAGCAATATTGAATCTCCAGTTGCCGAGGCACCGGTTGGTATGGCAGACGGCAAAGGTGATGAAGCAGGTGTCAGTGCTATTGCTTTTGTTCAAGAATTTATTCAACAGCAGTGGAGTTTTTCAAAGTATCAGGCCTCAGGAAACCCAGAAGCTGAGGTGAAGTTGTTTTATAATGCTGCTGGAACGTTGCTTCACTATAAATTTTTGAAACAGTCTGGGAACAGTGCTTTTGACGAGTCACTGACTCGGGCTATCACGAAATCTAAGCAATTGCCCCAGCCGCTTCCGCAATCAATGGAGTTTCATATTTTCTTCAATCTTAAGGATATGTTGGACAAGCCATGAGATATTTAAAAATAAGTTTTTTTAGCCTAATGATTCTATATTTGCTCTGTTCAGCTGCAATTGCTGCCAGAATTGAAATCAGTGCCCCGGGGGAGCAAACAATTCCCCTTGCCATGACCCGTTTGTTGCCCATGGGTGTTGGAGCAGTGCAACCGGCAGTGGTGGAGGAGTTTCAGCAAGTGCTGCAAAGCGATCTTGACTTGTCTGGATTGTTCGATCTGGTCGATCCTGCTGCTTTTTTGAATGATGCAACAAAACTAGGACTGCGTAGAACAGATATAGATTTTAACCAGTGGCGGATGCTCGGATCTGAAGCGTTGATTAAAGGTGGCTATAGCGTTTCATCGGGACAACTGACGATTGAATTGCGACTGTTTGATGTGATAACCCATCGGCTGCTGACCGGGCGGCGCTATGTTGGGAAGTTGACCGATGTGCGTAAAATTGCCCATACCTTTGCCGATCAGGTGTTACTGAGTTTGACTGGCGAAATGGGCCCATTTTCTACTAAGATTGCCTATATCTCCAAGCGAACCGGCCGCAAAGAGCTTTATATGATGGATGTTGATGGGCATCAGCCGATCCGCATGACTGATCATCGCTCTATTGTTCTGAACCCCGACTTTTCGCCAACCCGGAAAGAATTGATTTTCACCTCCTACAATAAAGGCAATCCCGATCTCTATCGTAAGGAAATCTACACCGGGCGCGAATCGCGTTTGTCGCTCAAGCAAGGGCTTAATATTGGCGGGCGCTACAGTCCAGATGGGCGGGAAATAGCAATCACACTGTCTAAGGATGAAAATTCGGAGATTTATCTGATTGGCACTGATGGGACAATTCATCGACGCTTAACCAATCACTATAGTATCGATGTCGATCCAAGCTGGAGCCCAAAGGGAAACAAGATCGCATTTGTTTCTGATCGACGCGGGAATCCCAATATTTTTATTGTCGATATCCATACCCTTGGAGTGACCCGTTTGACCCATGAAGGAAAGTATAATGCAACTCCGGCCTGGAGTCCCAAAGGGGGACGAATCGCTTATTCACGGATGGATAATGGTGTTTTTAATGTTTTTACTATTCGTGAGGATGGAACCGATGAGCGACAGTTGACTTTCGGCAAGGGCAGCAAAGAGCATCCGCGCTGGAGCCCGGATGGGCGGTTTTTGATCTATTCCAAGGATCTGAATGGGGGGGGAAGGTCGATCTGGATTATGCGGGCCGATGGGACTGGAGCTAAAAGAATTTCGGCTCGCGGTGGAAATGATTCCCATCCCGCTTGGTCGGGTCGCTGGTAGCGTTCTTAATCTTCCTGTAAACGGGTGTTGTTTTTATGTTGGGCTTCTGTATAATAGCCTTGATACTTTAGAAAACTGAACTTTAAATTTATCGCAAATGCGAAAGGAGTGATTTACATGTTCAAATCAACCATTACCCGTCTGGTGCTGACTCTCTTTGTCCTGACCCTTCTGGCTTCAGGCTGTGCCAAGAAACCGGTAGCTGAGCAACCGACAATGACTGAACAACCTGCTGTTGAAATGCAGCAGCAACAACCTGCAGCAGTTGTTGAGCAGCAGGTTTCTGACACCGCGCCCGCTTATGATGCTGCAGCTGTTGCTAGAGCAGCTGAGCTTGCTGCCTCCAGTGGTTTGGAGCGGATCCATTTTGCTTTTGACCAGTATGTGCTGACCGATGCAGCCAAAAGCATCTTGGTAAGCAATGCCGGTTTACTTAGAGCCGCCCCTGTTGTTAAAGTTTTGATCGAAGGGCACTGCGATGAGCGTGGTTCCGATGAGTACAACCTGGCGCTGGGTGAGAAGCGTGCCTTGGCAGCCAAGAATTACCTGCTTTCTCTCGGCGTTGCTGCTGAGCGGATGAACGTTATTTCTTACGGTGAAGAGATGCCTATCGATTCTGCCCGTACTAAAGAAGCCTGGGCTAAAAACCGTCGGGCTAATTTTAAAGTTAAGCGTTAGGTTGTATCGTTAATCAATCAGGCCGCTCATTTTTCTGAGCGGCCTTTTTTGTTTCAGGTTCCCAGGAGAAAATCCGATGCGATTTATATTAATATTAGTGAGTTTGTTGTTGCTGGTTGGCTGCTTACCACCAAGTCAGGATCAGTTGCGGATGGAAATGGATCTGGAGCAGATGAAGCGCCGTCTGGCTCAAGTGGAAGTGCAGAAGGTGGAGACGTCACAAGTAGAAATGGCCGGTGGAGACACGCAACAGCGCCAGGGTGCTGAATTGCTCGCTGGACTTGATAATCTTCGGGTAGAGTTCCAGTCGGTTAACGGGCGTATAGATGATTTAGGTCGGGATAACCGGGCGTTGGCTGACGAGCTGCAACTGATCAAAGATGATATGGGATTACAGCTGAGTTCTCTCTCCAATCGGTTTGTTGAACTGGAACAACAAGTTTCCAGCCAGGAGACAATAGTACAATCACAGCAACAACCGGAGCAGAAAGGTGAACCAGAGCTGACAGCAGAGCAGCTCTACCAGGATGCGATCGAATTAATCCGCAACCAAAAGCAATTTGCTGAAGGACGCAAGATGCTGGAGTCTTTTGCCCATAAATACCCAGAGCATGACTTACACGTCAATGCCCTTTACTGGATTGGTGAAGCCCTTTATGGTGAGAAGAAGTATGAGTTGGCGATTCTGCAGTTTCAGGATGTTATCAGTAAGTACGCCTCCCATTCCAAAGCCTCTGCGGCGATGCTGAAACAGGCATTGGCTTTTAATGCTTTGGGGGATGGTGAAAACGCTAGAACAACGATGCAGAAAGTGATTGAAGAATATCCCGAATCGACACAAGCTGCTACAGCGAAAAAGTATTTGGAAACAAATTAAGTAGAGCTGATACCGAGCCACGAAGTCACAAATAAAAAAAGCAGGGCAACCAATATCCGTTTGGTTGCCCTGCTTTTTTTATTCATCCAAATCCATACGTCGAAAAGCTGCAAGAACATCATTCTGGCTGAGGATGCCAAGTAATTTTTTGGGTTCTCCCGGGTCAATAACCGGAAAATAACTGATATTGCGTTTTTTCTGGAAGGTTTTGAGTGCTTCTCGAAGCGGGGTGTCAGGGGGGATTGCATGGCGTACTGGGGAAACCAGATCACGGGCGACGAGTAGAGCTGACAGGGACTGATCAAACAGCAGGTTGCGGATCTCTGTGTAGTTAATAATGCCGACGAAGTTGTGGTCATCATCGACAACTGGGAAACGATCGTAGCGACTGTGAGCAATAATATTTAACAGCTCTTGAAATGCTGTGCCATGGTGGATCGTTTCAACATTAAGACGCATGACATGGCGAACCAGGATGTCACCTGGATTCTCCATTTTATGCCCAGCAGGCAGGCCGAGGTTATTGCGAAAATGGTTGGCAACGCTATGCAGCCCTTCCATCCCACTTTGTGGTCCCCGCTTGCGTAATAATGAAAGTAATGGAACTTCTCCTGCCTTAACCAATCCGCAGCGAACTGCCAGCGGACCGATCAACTCAAAGATCACAACTGAACCGAGAATGATCGTCTCGACCAATTTGCCACCTTCTGGCCACTGCTGTGACAGGGTTGCTGCGAGTCCGATAGCCATCCCGGCCTGGGCAAGCAACGTCATGCCGACCCAGGCTTGTTCACGTTGGCCGAACTTTCCCAAGCGGGCACCGAGGGCGGCGCCAGCGAGTTTTCCACAGGTTCTGGCAAGAACATAAGTTACGCCTAGCAGACCGATATGTGCCAGCGTATCAATATGTAAATTGGCGCCAGCCAGGACGAAAAATACAACATATAGAGGGTAGTCAACTTCGTTCAGAGCTTTTACCAGCCGGGTCCAACGCGGCGAACTATCGGCCAGAATCATCCCTAAAGCCAGGCAGGACAGCAGCGGTTCCAATCCAAGCGCGCGGCTGATAACGGCAACTGCCGTCACTCCGCCAAGCAGCAGAATTTTATGCTCACTGGGCAGCTCCATCCGTTGAGCCCAGAGTGACATGATGAAGCCGAACCCGCCACCTAGGATTAAAGGAAGACAGAGTTGATAGATAATCGTAACAAATCCACCATCGGGAGCGACTAACAATTGGGCGGCAACCGAAAAAACGAAGACAGAAAGAAGGTTATTCAGGCTGACCAGGGTCAGTAATAAGCTGGTGATCGGGCCTTCAGCTTCATACTCACGAACCACCATCAAGGTTGCTGCCGGAGCGGTGGCAATACTGATGGTTCCGGTAAAGATGCCAAACATCAGGGAGGTTTGTCCAAGGCTCAAGCCGGCGACAACCTGCTGGACCATGAATTGATTGACAATAAAAACAGCAGCACCGACCAAGAAGCCGGTCAGGATTGACTCAGTGAATGAAAAAATAAAGATACGTTGCTTCCAGCGGCGCAGATTTTCAGTGCGTAGCTGTCCACCAATATTCATCAGGATTAATGCCAGGGCAACATCTGAAATCAGTCGCAGGTCTTTCAACGCAGAGTACGAGACCAGTTGCGGAAGATTGAGCTGCCCAGCAAAAGAAGGCCCGACCAGCACCCCGGCCAACAGATAACCGGTGACGCGGGGAATTCGGCAGAAAGTGGCAAATCGACCGCCAATCAGGGCGGCGAGCAAGATCACGGCCAGGGCGGAAATTATTTGAAAAGAATCTACTGGCATGACAAACCATTGTTAAAGTATCGTTACTATGGATAGCCAAACTATCGTACTTTTTTGCCATAATATCATGTTTATCAGCAAGTAGTGTTGAAAATGGAATCGTTGGGCTGTAGCTCTTGGCAGGCTGGAAAAGAAAGGTGAGAAAGTATGGCAAGCACTTCAGTTTCTCTTTGCTGTGTTGGAACCGGTGATGCTTTTGGTAGTGGCGGTCGCTTAAATAGCTGCTTTCACCTTCATTCGACGGCCGGACAGATGCTGATCGATTGTGGTTGTTCCAGCTTGATCGGTATGCAGCGCTGTGGAGTGATTCCAGCTGAGATTGACACAGTGGTTATCAGCCATCTGCATGGAGATCATTTTGGCGGTATTCCTTATTTACTGCTGGAAGGGAAATATGCCAGTCAGCGCACCAGACCTTTGACCCTGATCGGCCCACCAGGATTGCAGCAGCGGGTTGAAGCCGCTGCTGATGCGCTCTATCCTGGAATGGTCGATAAAAAATTTAACTTTCCGATCAAATATCTGGCGCTCGATCCGAAACAACCTTTACAGATAAATTCTCTGCAGGTTGAGTGTTTTCGAGTCAAGCACGGCAGCAGCAAGCATGCCTATGGGTTGCGGGTTGGCGTCGCCGGAAAGATTATCGGTTATACTGGTGATACGGAATGGACTGATAATCTGATTCCTTTGGCGCAGGGGAGTGACCTGTTAATTGCCGAATGTTTTGCTTACGACGATCCGGTTCCTTCGCATCTGGACTACCGGACGCTGCTGAAACAACGGTCAAGGTTAGGGTGCCGGAAATTGGTCTTGACCCATATGGGCCCGGAAATGCTAGCTCGGCTTGATCAACTTGAGCTGGATACAGTCACTGATGGCGACACGATAAAGCTCTGATGAAATCTTGGGGGGAGAAGATTTTTTCAGATCCTATTTGTCTATGGGAGATAGACACTTACTCGACAAAATAAACAGGAGAAATTATGAAAATTGTGACAGCGGTACTGTTGATGATTCCAATGCTAGTATCACATGCGTTTGCACTGGAGTATGAAATTAACGTCGCTCGAAGAGGGGGGAACCTGTATTGGGCAGCAGCGGAGAAAATTTATATCCAGACGGAATATTGTTTTGAGGATGCTGAGACCGCAGCCCTGCTTTTGCGGATGGACGGCGACAGCGGAGAGATCACTTTTAATGAATCCGGGGTTAAATGTGATGTTAAGATGGTCTACGGACAAACACAACTGCAGGCCGGTGAGTATCGAATAAAGGTCAACTGGGAAGATGATAATTGGTATAGGATAGAGGGTCAGGAGGTCGCTTTAAATACTAATGGCTGTCTGAGTATGGTTGAAAGTATGGAGGGGAGATTGCAGATAAATGAAGAGGGCCCATCGATTTTATCCTTGCCCGACGCCGATGAAGAATGCACGGTTGACGGAGTTTTCTCCAAAGCAAAAATAGAAATAACGCAAGGAGAATGACAGGTACCATCGCATCCTGAACTTAATTATTCAGGGGTGATATTACGGTAATCAGGGCATTTGTACTCAGTGATGCTTGGAATTCATCTGAAAAAAGGGCAGCCAATCGGCTGCCCTTTAAAATACCAGCGGGGACAGAATTTAACCTGTCCCCGTTTTTTGTTATTTATGTCTTAGTTCTTTGCTTCAGCAGTCTTGCGAGTTCCTTCAACAGCAGCTTTAGTCATACCGAACAGGGTCAATACAGCAGGAACCAGTTGAGCAACGATCAGCAGAGCACAGAAGCCGACAAACAACAGAACCAGAATGCCACTGTTGTAAGTTTGGGTTGTGTCAACAGCGAAGGCAGGTACGGCGAACAGGATCAGGCTGAGTGTTGTGATGATTGCTTTCATGATGATCTCCTTTAAAATAGTTTAGTTTTTGTATGATTTGTTTCTTCCGAGATGATCACATCCCGGAAGATTTAATTATCTTTTAGTGGGTGGTAACTTCTTTAGTGTCACGTCCAAATAGTCCTTTAAGAATCCCGACCAGCATGATCGTTGCTGGAACCAGTTGGCAGACAATGATCAGAGCAAAGAAGCCGATGAACAAGGAGAGGAGTAAGCCACCGCCGCTTGCACTGCTGTTACCTGCTGCAAAAGCAGAAGAAGAAAAAGTGATCAGGGCGATTAAGGTATTACGTAAAGTGTTTTTCATGGCGTCCTCCGCATTTATGTTTGTTGGCTTTTTGTTTCGCTATTGACCTAGATATAAAGCAGTGTCCGTGCCAAGTCTTGAGAATAAAACTGAAAACACCCTTAACAAGCTGAAATATATAGTTAAATAAATATATTTACAGATAGAATGTCACCCTATCCGCAAAAGTCTCTGTATAAAGAGGGCATACAGTTGGGGAAAGTAAATCGGGGGAGATGATCATTGGTGTAAACTATAACTATCTGAAATAAAGTACCTTTTTTTGATAAAGCAGGGGTGTATATTTTTATTCTGTTAAATATTTTATTTATGCACAGGGAAGGGCTTTTTTTATAAAGATTAGAGTTTTTGCTGTTTTTCCATCACGGCTTCAACCAGCAAGCCGATCGGAACGGCCAAGGCGATAGTGACCAGCGCTCGTCCGAGGGCAAACGGCCAGCCAAGAAATTCCACTTCAAGGGGGATCATCTGCAACTTAACCGCATAACTGGTCAGAACAATGGTAATGACCGCCCAGCGAGCCCCACGTTTTTGTATTTCCATGAGCAAAGGAAAGATAATGTAAGCTGGTCCGATCAACAGAGTGCCACATAATGCTGCAATCACAAGACTTTTTATTCCCCCTTCACGACCCAGCAGACGAACGATAACATCCCTGCTAATCCAGATTTGCAACAAACCGACCAAGCTGAACACGGCAATAATCAATAAGAGAACAGATGAAAAAGTGGTCGCTGCAGTGAACAAAGCCCGCCCTGCCCGTTCCGGGTTGGTCAGAAAGACCAAAGCATAGATAAGAATGGTTGAGAAAAATAACCACTGGGTGCGAAGCAGTGACATCATAGCAGCAATCCCAAAATCAGCCCGGATAGCATGGCGGCGATAAGGGTGATTCCATTACGTAACAGCGCAAAACGTGGCCCAAAGGTGGCCGCTTCAAAAGGCATAGTGATAACCCCAACTGAGATCCAGCTGAAAATGAATGCTGCAATAGCCGGCGGCCAGGCACCGGCCTTAAGAAGGGTTTCTGCCAGAGGGTAAGCTGCCAGAGGTGGTCCGATGGAGACAGCACCGGCAAAAGAGCTGATGACAAGAGAAATGAGACCACTCGATTTTCCGAGAAAAAGGGCAATCAGTTCCGGGGGAATAAATTCCTGAAACAAGCCGACCAGCCCAAAAATGGCGATGAGGAACGGTAATAACTTAAACAAAGATTGCCAGGACAATCGAAGCGATTGAAGGACTTTTGTTCGATCAATAGGCCACAATATCGTGTAGCAAATGATGATGATAATAAGGTAAATCAACCCGACTGAGAACATAGGATTCCTTGCCAGGAGTATCAGGCAACTCGGTTTTGAGGGGCATCATTTTGAAATGCAGCAATATTGGCAACCACAATATCGAGCAAACGTTGTCGTGCTTCAGTGGTCGCCCAGGCGATATGTGGTGTGATAAGGCAGTTTGGTGCAGAAAACAGAGGGTTGTTACCATCTGGGGGTTCCTGGGACAGGACATCCGTGGCATAGCCCCCGAGATAGCCTTCTTCGAGAGCTTCGGCAACGGCCACTTCATTGATCAGCTGGCCACGGCCGGTATTGATCAATATGGCTCCTTGTTTGACGCGTGCCAATCGAGCGGTATTCACCAGATTCTCGGTTTTTTCTGTGAGTGGACAATTGAGGCTGATGATATCGGAATCGGAAAATAATTTGTCAATATCAACAAATTCAAACTCTCCTTTTTGCTGATACTTTTCTGGATGGGCAGTCTGTACCAGAACCTGCATGCCAAAGGCTTTTGCAATTTTTGCCACCTGTTGACCAATCTGTCCGTAGCCAACCACACCAAGGGTTTTCCCCGCCAGTTCAATTAAAGGACGATCCTTGAAACTGAAGTCAGGGCAAGTGACCCAGTCTCCTTTTCGTACCATTTCGGCATGGTGGCCAACCTGTTGGGTCATCTCCAGCAACAGGGCAAACACCATCTGCACAACCGATCCGGTGCCGTAACCGGGAACATTTGTTACAACGATATTATGCTGTTTAGCCGCCTCCAGATCGACAACATTAACCCCAGTTGCGATCACGCCAATATATTGCAGTTTGGGCAACCTGGCTAAGGTGTCGGCAGAAATGACGATTTTATTGGTCAGTAAAATCTCCGCGTCGCGCGCCCTATCAACAATCTGTTCGAGTTCTGTGCGTGGATGAATAACACATGATCCCAATTCTTTTAACGGAGCCCAATTGAGATCTCCGGGATTGAGGGTGTAGCCATCCAGAGCAACAATTTTCATGATCAATCCTTTTTTATAGTGCCGCTGCCGAACAGTTCAGACAATGCTTGTTTTTCTTCTTTGGTGACAATATCAACGCTTGGAAAATCTGCGTGGCAGACCCGATTGCGCCCGGTTTCTTTTGCCTGGTAAAGATATTTATCGGCTTGTTTAACCAGCTCTTCTACGCTGGTGTGCTGTTTATCCATGTAGGTTGTAATACCCAGACTGACTGTTATTCTCAGTGGTTGCCCGGCAATGTCTAAAGGGGATTGTTCTATCCCTTGCCTGATACGTTCAGCGACCGGATGGCAAGCTGCCAGACTGGTGTCGGGGAGGATAACGGCAAATTCTTCTCCACCGTAACGGCATGGGATATCCAATTTGCGCACGGTTTGTTGCAGTAGACGAGACAAGTGGACTAAGGCTTGGTTGCCAATTTCATGTCCCCATTGATCGTTGACCTTTTTAAAAAAATCAATATCGAGCATAATCAGGGATGTTGGCAGACCGCTACGCTGGGTTCGTTCAATCTCTTGTTCCAGAGCCTGAAAAAAATAACGATAGTTGGCAATACCGGTCAGGGGATCTGTGCGTACCAGGCTGGATAACTCTGCTAAATTTAAACGTAATTCGGCAACTTCAGTCGCTATTGGGCAGTCAGTTTCGCCGACGGGACAGATTGGTGAAGACTGTTGGGGTGGCGGTGGTTCTTCTTGATTAAGAATCATGCTGCTTTTATATGCAAATATCGATCAGGGATCAATCGATATTTCAAATAAATCTGGCTTTGCCATCGTATAACTGTTTACCGAAAAGCACAGGCGGGATCAATTCAGGGCTTCGGAGAGTTCGGCGCTTTGCTGCAGAGCCTGCTCAATCAATGGCAACAGCGTTTTGTGATCAAGATTAAACAATTGTGCGGCAGCTTGGGCCAAGTCAGCGGCAGAATCTTTTTCCAGATTCCCTTCCATTAAGGCAGCAATTTTAACGGAAACAGGGATATCCTGATTTTCCGCTTCATGATGCTCCCCAATTCCCATAATCAAGGCCTCGGGGAATCCCCAGTGCTCAGCCATCTGCGCACCAAGAGTTGCATGATCGATCCCGAATAACTGCAGTTCCTGTTCCGCCAGGTTAATTTTTTCGGTTTGCCAGCGTTGATAAAGGGTCCGATAGCGATCCCCTTCACGGTTTGCCAATATCGGGATCGCTATGTTTTGCAGTAAGCCGATAGTAAACACATCACTCTGGGTGCTTGGGTGCAAGGTTGTTTCTAATATTCTCGCCACAGCTGCTTGACGGGATGCTGTTTTCCAGAATTGAGCCATGTCGAACCAGGCCGCTTGCTTATTCATAGCCAGGTTGTTTTTTACGGCGACCGAAAGAACCAGAGATTCCAGGCGCCCGCGCCCCATCAGATTGACGGCGTGTTTGATGTTACTGACCTGTCGTGATAAGCCGAAGGCGGAAGAATTAACTGTTTTGAGAACCCGGATATGCAGGCCGGGATCACGTTCCAGTTCTGTGGCAAGTTCGTCAATACTAATTTCAGGATCACGCAGTTTGCCGAGCAGACTGACCACTGCTGAAGAGAAACTGGGGATATCAAACTCTGCCAGGTTCGTTGTCGTTTTTTTCTTTTTTCCAAAGATGAAAGCCATATCTCAATCTACTCCCCACGTCGTGCCAGTTTGTTAGAAAAAATCGAAAGGAGTCCACCAAGCATGATATAGCCGGTTGAGACTTCGAGCATAACGACAATCTGTCCGCCGATACTAGTGGGTGCAACATCCCCAAAACCAAGCGTAGTTAAAGTCACAACACTGAAATAGAGCGGTGATAATCCGGTCGGATATGAGCCATAATCGATACCAACAAAGCGGTAAAGAAAGGCAAATACAACGAGAAATATACCGATACAGCAGCACCAGCGAAACATGCTGCGACCGCAATCACAGGTCCATAACCAGGGATAATAAAGGATACTGGAGATTCGGTTGTAGGAGCGGAACTCTTTGATGAAGTTCTGATCAACAATTTCCCGGCGCATCAAGTAGGCTCCGGAAAAATTAACATCACGGATATCGACGCCAATCCAGTTGGCTGATTTAAATTGTCGCATCATCCTTAAGCGAGCATGGCGCAAGTCGGCATTACTGAAGTTGGCATTGCGAATGTTGGCTAGCGATAGTTCCGCATAGCGAAGATCCGCTTCTGTCAGGTCAGTTGCAATAAGATTGGCTTCACGCATGCGACTATGGTGAAGATTTGCGCAACTCAGGTTGGCATTTTCCAGGTTGGCTTGGGTTAGCGTTGCGTGTTCAAGATTGGTTCTGAACAAACTAGCATGACTCAGGTTTGCTCTGCCAAATCCGGCTTGTTTACAATTAGCTCCATCCAGAATTGCACCTTCAAGGTTGGCTGTAGAAAGTTCCGCACCTTCAAGGTTGCTATCTTGCAGGTTTGCTCCGCGCAGGTCTGCACCAAAAAACTGAATCCCACTTAAATCCCGCTTAGAAAGATCAAAGTCGCGTAGATCTGTCCCATTGAAATCTGCGCCACGCAAATCTTCATCGGGAGAAAGAATTTTTTGTCGAAGTTGAGCAGGATTTAGTTGTTGCATATTGTCCTTGAAAGTTAAAATTATTTAGTAATGATATAGTTATAGTAAATTTTAATTTATGTCAATTGGTTCTGTC
>JAQIBX010000035.1 GCA_027858895.1 Desulfuromusa sp.
TTCTTGCTTGAGTTTTTCCCAAATGGCCTTAGCCGTCGCAAACGAATGATTGCCGTCACCCATGGCATAGAGCATGATCTCACCATCGCCAGATTTTTCCCGGTACGTGTCAGGATCAGCCAACCTTTCAAGTGCCGCTGCAACTTGATTAATCAACTCCGGCTGGTCAACGCGATATCCTTTGAGGTGCCCACCATTTTCCAGCAGTTCAAAATTGTAGACAGTTTCCAAATTCTCACTGAACAGCGGTTCGATAACCGTCTTATCCGGATCATCAATCAGCACCATAATATGTGGCAATTCGATCGGCGCACTCTTTCGTACCTTGATCCGTGGTGGCAATCGATCGAGAATAGTCCCTTCGGTTGACCGAATCAGGCTCTTTGCCCCAGCAGTATAATCGTACTGTTCCAGGTCGAGCGCTACAACCAACCCTTTCCGTGATTCAACAGCCGAAGTTTTGCGATCAACCAGGATAAACCCTGGCGGCTGTTCTTCTAAACTACCATCAGCCAGATATTCTTCCATGCTTCTATTGATAGCCGCAATCCGCTGTTCAGTATCGGCATCATCCAGGTACGCTTCGGGAAAAACCAGATTCAAGGTTGAAATGCTCCCAGCCGTCTGCTGCTCCAGCCGCTGCCAATAAGCCTGATCAGAAGTATATTGATCACAGGCAATCACCGCCCAGCGTTGCATATCTGTCCCTTTTTTTGGCAACAGAATTTTTGGCACCTGTACTGCTATTTTTTCATAAATCATCATCGACACCTCTCTGTTTGTAATTTTTTCTTGCAGTAGAGTCCCTTTTACACTCTAATCACCATAATACAAATAGCATGCAGAAAAAGGAAGACGGTTAAAATCCGTCGCGGGCCCGCCACTGTAACAGGAAGGATCATCTTTCTGGAAGCCAGATACTTTCTTCTGCTAACGCCGCTGCCCAAGCTTCGTGGACTGAGGATCTCAGGCAGACAAATCCATGGATAAAAAACGTTATCCCGGAGTCTAGATAAAAGACTCCGGGATTTTTTTTTGGAGAAAACACAATGAGCTATTTGGTCTATGTCAGTGGTGGGTGCCGCAGCGGAAAAAGCAATTACGCCCAACAGCTTGCTGAAACACTACCGGGCAAACGAGTCTACTTGGCCACCTGTCCGCTGATTGATGCGGAGATGGAACAACGGATTGCATTACACCAACAGCAGCGAGCCGATAGAGAATGGGAAACGATAGAGGCGCCGCTAGATCTTGCAGGTGCCGTTGAACAGGCGCATGATTTTGACGTTCTTCTCATCGATTGTCTGACTCTGTGGATCAACAACCTCCTCTATGAAGCGGAGAAAAAAGAAGATTATCTCACCGAACAGATGATCAGCAAGCAGTGTATGGAGCTGGTCGATATTTGCCGCAAAAGGAACCAGACAATTATTTTTGTAACCAATGAACTAGGGATGGGTCTGGTTCCTGTGGATTCTGTATCCAGGCGTTACCGGGATTGTCTTGGACGTTGCAACCAAACTCTAGCAAAACTGTCCGACGAGGCTATTTTTATGGTCTCTGGTATTCCGCTAACCTTAAAACAGGGATAACAATTCGTATGAGTTTACTGAACAAAACCATTGATTCTATTTCAGGGCAAGATGAAACCTCTCGTGCACAAGCAAAAGAGCGCCTGGATCAATTGATCATGCCCCACTGGGCATTGGGCCGACTGATGGATCTGGCACTAGATCTAGCCGGCATCTGCGGATCGGTGCGTCCCAGCGTTAAGCGCAAAACCATCATTGTTATGGCGGGAGATCACGGCATTACCGATGCGGGTGTCAGCCTTTTTCCAAAAGAGGTCACCGTGGAAATGGTGCGTGGTTTTGTTAACGGTGTCGCAGGGATCAACGTCCTCGCCAGACAAGCTGGTGCGGATGTCAAAGTTGTTGATATGGGAGTTGCCGGAGACCTTTCTGCCCTGTCTGTAAACGGCGACATCCTTGACCGGAAGATTGCTCCCGGAACCAACAACTTCGCCGAAGGGCCAGCCATGAGCCGAGATCAAGCAATCAGAGCCCTTGAAGCTGGTATCAGCGCAGCGCAGGAACTGGCGGACTCCACCGATCTATTTGGTACCGGTGACATGGGTATCGGCAACACCTCTTCAAGTAGTGCCATTGTTGCAACCATATGCCAGCTGCCGGTCGCAGATGTTGTCGATCGTGGAACAGGGCTGGATGATGCACAACTGAAACATAAAATTAAAGTCCTTGAAAAAGCTCTGGCTCTCAACAATCCGGATCCTGCTGATCCCATTGATGTACTGAGCAAAGTGGGTGGTTTTGAAATCGCTGGTATTGCGGGTTTGGTTCTGGGTGCAGCTGCCCTGAAAAAACCGATTATTATTGATGGCTTTATCTCAACCGCTGGAGCACTGCTTGCTGGACGGCTGGCGCCGAAAAGCAAAGAGTATATGATTGCTGCGCACCGCAGTGTCGAGAAAGGGCACGTTGCTGCACTTACCGATCTGGGGAAAGAACCGCTTCTGGATCTGCAGTTCCGTCTCGGTGAAGGGACAGGAGCTGCGGTTGCCATGAACTTGATTGAAGGCGCCGTTGCGATTCTAACTGAGATGGCGACATTCAACGAAGCCGCGGTGTCTGAAGCAAACTAAATCAGCCCCTCTCCTGAGGGAGAGGGGGAAACGCCGATACTAACTGCTCCCTCATCCGCCCTATCGGGCACCTTCTCCCCAAGGAGAAGGGATGATGAGTAGCAGCTGAAAGACTTGGACTAAAAGTCCATAGTTTTAAACTGGCGTATTGAAACCGATCACATTGATTTTGAACTTTCCCCCGTGTGACGCAGCCGGAGTGCAGTGCAGATTTGCAGGGTTTCGAAGAAAAATGTCTGAGCCGCAGGCGAGTTTTTTTCTGAGCTGCAAAGTGTAACAGAACAGAGGGAACCCGCAGGGCAAGGAATTCGGGTGCCTTTTTCTGCTTACTCTTTTGTGGCACAACAAAAGAGTAAGGCGGCGAGTGGGGCCGCAACCCCACGACCTTGTGGGTTGTTCATCCGTATTAACATGCGAGCTGTCCAAGTTTTTTTTTGCGGTGCGAACCATCACAGTTCCATGGCTCGTAAACTCTTGGAACAGCCCCCGATGACCCTGGGGACAGTCCCGAATTTACTACAAATTTTTTTAAACTAGCACCATTCGTACGTATCTAACAGAAGGTTATCGGAATGATCCCAAAACCCTTTTTTTCAGCCCTGCGCTTCCTCACCATCTTACCGGTTCCAGAATCATGGTGCGTCGATGAAACCAGCTTTCGCAAAAGTCCCGACTGGTATCCCCTGGTGGGATTGCTGATTGGTCTGTTGCTGGTACTGCTCGATTTTTTCCTCTGCTGGCTGTTGCCGGTTCCGGTTGCCAGTGTGCTGCTGCTGCTGGCGATGATCGCAATTTCAGGGGCATTGCATTTGGATGGCCTGGCTGACAGTGCCGATGCTTTTTTTAGCAGTCGCGGACGGGAGCAGATGCTGGAAATCATGAAGGACAGTCGCTCCGGCCCTATGGGTGTTACAGCGATCGTGGTTGTTCTGCTGCTCAAGCTGATGTTGCTCCTGGCGTTGCCCGTAACCTGGCGCTGGCAGTCTATTTTGCTGATGCCTCTGGCCGGGCGCTGTGTATTGCCGGTTATCAGCAGTTGGCTTCCTTATGCACGATCCAACGGGACGGCGGCTTTTACCAGCAGTCAATTCAGTTGGGTGCGTTTACTCATTGCATTGGCCATGTTGTCAATCCCCTCTTTTTTCCTTTTGGGCTGGATGACGGGATCACTTGTCATTGCCGTTGTCTGTTTGGGGGGCTGGCTATCGGGTCTCTACAGCCGCCGTAAAATTAGTGGTTTTACCGGCGACACCTTGGGTGCGACCTGCGAGCTGGTCGAACTGTTACCAGCGCTCAGCGTCGTCGTCCTTGCTCATCAGGGAATAATCTGATGAGTCCGGGGCCAAAACATGGCGGCAATCTACGCCAAGCCAGTGAAGCCAGTGGCTTGCCACAGCAGGAGCTGATCGATTTTTCCGCCAGTATCAATCCTCTCGGTTTTCCACAATGGTTGCGCCCACTGATCAGTGCCCAGATCAGTCATCTGGCACACTACCCCGATCCTGAAGCAAGTGAACTGGCCACAGCGCTAGCAGCACATCATCAGATTGAACCTGACCAGGTCATCGTCGGCAACGGCGCGAGTGAACTGCTCTATCTGCTACCTCAGGTTCTGAATCACAAACGCTTGCTGGTGCCGGTTCCAAGTTACGCTGATTATACTGCCACGGCAGAAGCAGCAGGGTTACAAGTGGACACCCTGCCATTGTTGGCCAAAGATGAGTTTCAACTCGATCTCGCTCAACTTTCGGCATCGCTGACAGATGATCATCTGGTCATCATTGGCCACCCCAATAATCCCACCGGAAAGTTGTGTGATACCCGAGCGTTGCGGCAACTGATCCTGCAACATCCACAAAATCATTTCATTGTTGATGAATCCTTTATCGATTTTGCCGACCCGGTCCATTCGCTACGCTGGCAACGACCTGGCAACCTGATCATTGTCCAATCGATGACTAAATCCTGGGCCATTCCCGGCCTGCGCTTAGGTTACGCCCTGGCTGATCAAAAAGTGGTTACCGCCATGCGCCACATGCGTCCCGATTGGTCGGTGAATAGCATTGCACAAGCGGCAGGTGTCCGCGCCTTGCAGGACAGCGACTTTCTCAAACGGACACGTGATTATGTGCGTCAGCAACGGCTGGACCTTTTTACACAACTTGAGTCGATTCACGGTCTGCATCCCTTTCCCAGCGATGCCAATTTTCTCCTTGTAAGGATCGATCACCCCACACTAGATGCTTCTGCTCTGGCACAAAACCTCCTGAAAAGAGGAATTATTATCCGCAGCTGTGGCAATTTCAAGGGGCTTGACAACCGCTATTTCCGGGTGGCTGTGCGGACAGCTGAGGAGCAGCAACGACTCTGTGCCGAACTGGATGCGTGCATCAATGCGGTGTCGCTGAAAAAAACGGCTCGTAAAACCCCGGCGATCATGTTTCAGGGAACCGGCTCCAATGCCGGAAAAAGCATCCTCACTGCGGCCCTGTGTCGCATCCTCTTTCAGGATGGCGTTTCGGTTGCACCTTTCAAAGCGCAGAACATGTCGCTCAATTCGTGCGTCACTTTTCAGGGCGGCGAAATGGGTCGGGCGCAGGTACTGCAAGCACAAGCCTGTCGTCTCGACGCCGATGTACGGATGAATCCGGTTCTGCTCAAGCCGAGCAGTGCCACCGGCTCGCAGGTGATAGTCTGCGGCAAGGTGCTGGAAACGATGCATTTTAATGACTATGCAGAGCGGCGCAGTGGGATTTTTACCCAAGTACAACAATGCTACGACAACCTTGCCAGTGAGCATCAGGTGATGGTGCTGGAAGGGGCTGGTAGCCCAGCAGAGATTAATCTGAAATCGCGCGATATTGTCAATATGAATATGGCACGCTATGCCGATGCCAAGGTACTGCTCGTTGGCGATATCGACCGGGGCGGGGTATTTGCTTCCTTTGTCGGCACCATGGAACTGCTCAATGAGTGGGAGCGGCAGCTGGTCAGCGGTTTTGTCATCAACCGTTTTCGCGGCGACGCAACACTGTTTGGCGATGCTCTGGATTTGACCAGTCAGCACACGGGAAAACCTTTTCTTGGTACGGTACCCTATCTGCTTAATCTTGGCTTGCCAGAGGAAGATTCGGTTGATTTCAAGGATGGACTCATCGGTACGGATAAAAAAGAGGGGAAAGTTCTTGATATTGCCCTCATCGACTTGCCACATATCTCCAACTTTACCGATATAGATGCACTGCGTGTCGAAACGGATGTGCATGTGCGCCGGGTGTGCCGAGTTGCCGAGCTGGGACAACCAGATGCGGTTATCCTGCCAGGGACAAAAAACGTAATTCGTGATCTGGACTATCTGGTTACCTCTGGGCTAGCCGTAGCGGTTCGTCAATTGGCTGAAGCTGGAACAGAGATTGTCGGCATCTGCGGTGGCTATCAGATGCTGGGTGAAAAAATTGCTGACCCTCACGCGATTGAATCCTCCAGAGAAACCGTTCAAGGATTGGGTTTACTGGCGTTGGAAACTACGCTCCAACCAGACAAGATCATGACCCGTTGTCATGCAACCCATTTATCCTCGGCAGAGCCACTTCATGGTTACGAGATTCACCATGGAACCAGCACCGGCGACAACCTTAAGCCTCTGATTCAACGCGAAGATGGCGCAGTCATCGGCAGTTGTGTGGCTGATAGAGAGCACATCTGGGGAACTTACCTGCATGGCGTATTTGATGCCGATGGCTTCCGCCGCTGGTTCCTGGATCGGTTGCGGCAGCGGAAAGGTTGGCAGGTGATCGGTAAAATACAATCTCCGTACGATCTCGAACCAGCTCTCGACCGGTTGGCCGACCATGTCCGTGCCTCTCTGAGCATGGACGAAATTTATCGGCTACTCGGCTTATGATACCGCTGACAGTCCAAATATTACTGGCGTTGTTGCTCGATTTTGTGTTCGGTGACCCGCGCTGGCTTCCCCATCCGGTCAAAGGGGTTGGTCGTTTGGCATTGTTGCTTGAAGCCCCACTGCGACGCCTGTTTCCTCCACGCACCGCAGGTATAATTGCTGTATTACTGGTGGTGACAATAAGTACGGGTTCAGTTTGGCTGGGTTGCCGACTGGCGACAGCACTCCATCCTCTTTGTGGGGATCTGGCCTCAATTCTGTTTCTCACCACCTGTTTTGCCATGCAGGACTTGCGGCAGCATGCCCTGGCGGTTCACAAAGCTCTTATTGCTGGGGATCTGTCTCAGGCAAGGAGAAAGCTAGCAATGCTGGTGGGGCGCGACACAGAAAGCCTGGATGAAAAAGAAATCACTCGTGCTACGGTAGAAAGTGTCGCCGAAAATACCGTAGATGGAGTAACGGCACCCCTGTTTTTTGCTTTCATTGCCGGGGCACCCGGGGCAATTTTGTACAAGGCCATCAATACGCTGGATTCAACCTACGGCTATAAAAATGAACGCTATCTTCAGTTTGGCTGGGCCGCGGCACGCCTCGACGATCTGGCGAATTTTATCCCGGCTCGAATCAGTGCCCTCCTGGTCCCGCTGGCCGCCTGGTTAACCGGACAGGATGGCTCACAGGCATGGCGCATTTTTATCCGCGACCGCCACAATCACCCCAGCCCCAACGGTGGTCAGATTGAAGCGGCTTTTGCCGGGGCCTTACGGATTCAATTGGGTGGGAAAATCAGCTATGGGGGAAAAGCATCATTCCGCCCTTACCTGGGGGACCCGCAAGAGAGAATGAATTCGGACACAATCAAAACGGCACTCCGGCTTATGGTCGTCACTTCACTGTGCATCGTGGCGGTTGGAGTTTTGTTGAAACTGATAACAGCTTAAGAGGTGTTCCCATGGCAAAAAATATGCTGATTTTTACCGGCAATGGCAAAGGAAAATCGACAGCAGCCTTTGGAATGGCACTCCGTGCGGCCGGTCACGGACAACGGATCCTGATCCTCCAGTTCATGAAATCGGATGAATCGACCGGGGAGTTGGTCAGCTTACGGCAGAAACTCGGGATCGATATTCGCCTGACCGGACTTGGATTCGTGCCAAAGCCTGAACATCCAAAATACCCCGCCCACCGAGAGGCAGCTCAACAGGGATTCGCAGCGGCCTGCAAAGCAATGCAGAGTGGCGAATATGATCTATTGGTTCTGGACGAAATTTGCGGAGCTGTCTCCTGCGGACTGGTCGAAGAGAAACAGGTTCTTGAAGCCGTAGAAAGCTCGCGTGATGACCTGAACATTGTCCTCACCGGCCGAAGTGCAACCCCGGCAATGATTGAGATGGCCGATACAGTGACCGAAATGGTTCCATTTAAACATGCTCTGGAAAGTGGCATTCCAGCGCGGCAAGGAGTTGAATTCTGAGGCTCTCCAGAAGTTACAGCAAAATAGCTTGGAGCATTTTGAATCCTTGACAGAAGACACTGTATTCTCTATAAGCAGGAACACAATTGAATCGTTTTACGGTGCTTAAAAAGCACAATAGGGAAGAGGGGTGTAAATCCCCGACGGACCCGCCGCTGTAATCGAGTTGAATCGGACAAACATGTCACTGGTGAAAACGCTGGGAAGACTGTCCGCTTCTTCGGCAAGAAACAATGTCGAAAGCTCGTAAGTCAGAAGACCTGCCGTGAAACATCCACTTTCATCTCCCCGGGCAAGGGAGCGTGGACGAGCGCGGAATAATACGGAAACCCGCACCTGTCATGGTGTCGGGTTTTTTTATTGTGCGCACGTCAGCTCTCACGGGAAAACAGGAGGAACAAAATGCGGAAAAGTTTCATCGTACTATGCGCATTACTACTCACAGCAGGAACACTCCAGGCAGAAGTAGTGAGGCTTGATCCCATTGTGGTAACTGCCACTCGCACCGGAACCCCATTGAGCCAGATTGCCAGTTCAGTTACTGTCATTACCGCAGAAGAGATTGAGGCGAAACAGCAGACTCAGGTGATAGATGTGCTCAGAAGCGTGCCAGGGGTCAATATCGTACAAACGGGGTCACGGGGAGGTCAAACATCCCTCTTCCTGAGAGGAACTGATACCAGACACACTCTGGTTCTCATTGATGGAATTGAATATCGAGACGTATCAAGAATAGGCGGTGTCCCCAGCATTGAAAGCCTTGGTACCGACAATATTGCCCAAATCGAAGTGGTACGTGGAGCACAAAGCGTCCTCTACGGTTCTGATGCCATTGGCGGTGTCATCAATATCATCACCAAGAAAGGTGCAAAAACACCAGAGGGTTACGCTTCGATTGAGGGTGGCTCTTACAACACCTGGATTGAGAAAACGGGTCTCTCTGCTGGCAGCGACATAACTTCATTCTCGGTTTCCCTATCCAGAATAGATTCAGATGGATTTTCGTCTGCCAATGAAAAAGATGGCAATACTGAAAATGATGGGTCTAAAGATACGACCGCATCCTTCAATCTTGGTATCAAGCCAACGGAAACATTTGAAATCAACATTAATACCCGTCTCAGCTCGACCGAAAACGATATCGACAGTTTTGCCAGCGGTTCCTTTGCCGACTCTGATGCACTGATTGAATCAGAAGAAAAAGTTGGTCGAATAGAAGGAATTTTCCATCTATTCAATGACAGTTGGCAACTTGCTCTGGGAACTGCCATAACCGACAGTGAAAGAACCGGAACCGGAACCGGCTGGTATGACAATTACAACTTTGATGGGAAAATAACAAAATTCGATGTAAAGAATACAATTGCCTCGGGAAAGAACACCATTGTCTTTGGTGCAGAAACAGAGAAAGAAGAGTATGACAGCAGTTCCAGCGGGACGGGAAGTGCAGAAAACAATGCCATTTTTCTACAAGATCAGCTTGTTTTCGGCAATCTGGCTACAGCTATCGGTACTCGCTATGATGACCATGAGCATTTCGGCAGCGAAATCACATGGAGAATAGCACCTACTTATAACTTTCCCGCAACTAGGACAAGGTTAAAAGGGTCTATAGGCACCGGCTTCAAGGCACCTTCATTATTTCACCTATTCTACCCCTACGGCGGCAACGAGGAATTAAACCCAGAAAGCAGTTTAAGCTGGGACATTGGGGTTGAACAACGCCTGTTTGATAGTACTCTTATCGTTGATGTTACTTGGTTTTACAATGACATTGATGACTATATTGACTGGTATGATGATGGTGATAACGATTTTTTCGATGGTGATGGATACCACAATATTGAAACATTAAAAACCAAAGGAATTGAATCTACCATTGAGTGGTATTTTACCGCTATTTTTGACCTTAAAATCGGCTACACTTACACAGATACAGAAGAGAATTCCGGTGCCAGAAAAACTCGTGTTCCCCTTCATAAAGGGAACTTTAGTTTAAATCTTTACCCCGACGACGAAAAACAAATCAGCCTTAACCTCCTGTATATAGGCGAACGGGAAGATCGCAGCGAAACCATGGATAACTACATTCTGGTGAACCTTGCAGCATCACATCAGATCACCCGCAACGTGAAAGGGTTTGTGCGGATAGATAATCTGCTAGATGAAGACTACGAAGAAGCTGTTGGATACGGAACAGCTGGTTTGTCTGGATATGCCGGGATCAAACTCTCTTTCTAATCCTTGTCAATTGTTCTAAGCTGGGGACTGAATTATTATCAGTCCCCAGTCTAATTTCAGGATAGTTATGCACAAAAATTTTATCCTCGGCATTCTTCTTACTCTAATATTTTCGTGCCCGGCAGCAGGAGCCGATTTCACCGATGCCTTGAATCGTCAAATATCCATCCCCCAGCCCCCGCAACGCATTGTCTCTCTGGTTCCCAGCGTGACCGAAATCCTGTTTAAACTGGGTCTTGAAAAACGCATTGTCGCTGCGACAGACTTTTGTACCTACCCTGAAGCTGCGTTAAAGCTGCCAAAAGTTGGGGGTTATGCCGATCCCAGTCTGGAAAGTATTCTACTCCATCAACCAGACTTGATTATTGCAAGTGCTGACGTGAACCGGCCATCACTGATCCGGCGGTTGGAATTGATGGGAATTCCTGTTTTTGTGGTCTATCCACAGACAGTTGAAGACACATTGACGACAATCCAAAACATCGGCCAGGTCACCGGAACAGAAATACGGAGCAAACGGCTAGTCGATTCTCTCAAAACCAGGATTCAGAGAGTTCAGCTAAAAATTGCCACACTTACTCAGCCAACAACACTTGCATGTGTCATGCTGCAACCCCTCACGGTTGCCGGACCAGATACTTTTGTTGCTGATATTATCCACATCGCCGGTGGACAGAATGTGGTACCCAAAGGACCCTCCCGCTACCCGACCTGGAATACTGAGGCATTATTAACTGTCAATCCGGAGACAGTTATTGTTTCAACTTATCCGGGTCAGCCATCTCCAAAACATTTTTTTGATCATTGGCCTCAATTGCAGGCGGTACGTAAGCAACGGATTATCCAAATCGAAGCTGACTGGATACATCGGCCAGGACCGAGGATGATTCTCGGCATTGAAGCACTGGCTAAAGCCCTCCATCCAGAAATTTCAATTGATGAGTAAACCAGTGAAAGCAAATAAACGCTGGATATGGCAATTGATCCTGCTGGCGTCTCCCTTGCTGGCCATCTTGATCTCACTTTCTGCGGGGAGCCTTGATCTTTCCTGGCGCGAGCTGTTTGCAATTTTACTTCAAGGACCAGGAACCGATATTGAGCAAGTGATCATCTGGCAGATCCGCTTTCCACGAGCGCTGCTCGCGGGACTTGTCGGAGCGGCCTTGAGCTTGTCCGGTGTCACCTTCCAGGCGGTTTTGCGCAATCCCCTTGCCGATCCCTATTTACTTGGGGTTTCTGGCGGAGCAGCTTTGGGTGCCGTCACCGCCCTGACCTGCGGCTTTCAATCGCCAATCGTTATTCCGCTGGCCGCTTTTGTCGGGGCTCTCACTGCCCTGCTGTTGGTTTATCTAGTAGCACAAGCTCATACCTGTTCTACCCACACTTTGATTTTATCTGGAGTCATGGTCGGCAGTCTGGCTGCCGCGCTGCTGTTGTTCCTCCTCTGGCGGGCTCCGGCCGATGCCACCCGGCAGGCAATTTTCTGGCTCGCGGGAAATCTTTCTCTGGCTGACCCGGACTGGCTTTCCTGGGGTTGGTTGTGGGTTGGTATTGGCTTCCTGCTGCTCTGGTCACAATCTCTCAATCTGGACCTGCTCACTCAGGGAGAAGAAACTGCGGCAGACCTGGGGCTGCAGGTCGGCAGCACCCGGTTGATTCTGTTTGTTTTAGCCGGAGCTTTAACTGCCTGTGCGGTTGCCCTGGCGGGATTGGTCGGTTTTGTCGGTCTGGTGATCCCGCACATCTGCCGGCACCTCTGGGGGCCGGGGCATCGCCTGTTACTCCCGTTCTCCGCTCTGCTCGGCAGTAGTTTTCTGATCATCGCTGATGCCATCGCCCGGAGTCTCTATGCCCCGGCAGAAATCCCGGTGGGCGTTGTCACTGCGATATTGGGCGCGCCATTTTTTCTTTATCTGTTACGGCGTAAGGGAGGGGATTTATGATTCAGATCAACAACCTCTCCTTTTCTTTCGCAGCGTCAGAAATATTCAACGGCCTCAATTTCAATGTCACCCGGGGAGAAATTCTTTCGATCATCGGCCCTAATGGTTGTGGCAAATCGACCTTATTACGATTATTGCGTGGCAGCCTCAAAGCGCAAGCAGGAGAGATTCTCTGGGAGAACATCCCGGTTGGACAGATTCCCGCAAGAGAGATGGCTTGCAAAGTTGCGGTGGTTCCCCAATCGTCCGCGATTTCCTTTCCCTACAAGGTGCGGGATCTCGTTGCCATGGGACGCTATCCGCACCGAAAAAACCTGCTCAGTTTTCAGGATAAAGCCGACCTGCAAGCGATAGAACAAGCATTGGTGATGACAGATATTCTGCCGCTGGCAGAGCGCCCGGTTACGCAATTGAGCGGTGGGGAACTGCAGCGCGTTCTACTGGCGCGGGCGTTAGCGCAAAACGGCTCAGTTCTTTTTCTGGATGAGGCGACCAGCCACTTGGACATCGATCACCGAATAGAACTGACAGAATTACTGATACGATTAAATCAGGAACAGCAAACGACCATTGTCCAGATCAGTCACGATCTCGATCTGGCCGCTGCCATTTCCCAACGTATCCTCATGTTGACCGAACATGGCAACATTGCGGCGATCGGCTCACCTGAAAAAGTGATGACCGCCGCCAACCTGCAACGGGTTTTCCGCGTCGATGTCAAGGTCGACAGTAATCCCTTCACCGGAGCCCCGCAAATTGTACCGTTGATCAACAATTCAACTCACCAGCTGAATGGCCTTAAAATTCACCTGATCTGCGGAGGCGGCAGTGGAAAAAACCTGCTCCGCCGACTCCATCTGGCTAAAGCAGTGGTGACCGCTGGGCCTCTAAATCGGGGAGATTCAGACGAATCAGTTGCGACAGTCCTCAATATCCCGGTTGCACAGGAACTCCCGTTCAGCCCGTTTGCAGAAGACACTCTGGTTGTAACAGAAAAGTTAATCGAGAAAACGGGCGTACTTGTTATCACGACTCAATGGTGGGGTGCAGGCAACCTCCCCTGCCTCGATCTGGCAGAAAGAGCAATCCAGCAAGGAACACCTGTTTACTTGCTCGCGCAGCAACAAGATCAGGATTATACTGATGGCAAAGCTTGGGGAAGAATTCAACAACTACAACAACGGGGCGCCAAAGCCATCCGCAACGAAGAACATTTACTCGATGCGCTATCTAACCTAACGACCAGTATTTGACAGAAATTCGGATTACCCCCTATATTAATGAGGAAACTGGAGAAACATTTTTCCCCTTTTCAATAAATACCAAACAGTGTTATTTTTTGTGGTAAAATTATCCTTCAAACCCTATTATTGTTTTTTGGGGCACCTCAACACTCTAACAGGAGGAGTAACGCATGAAACTTACGAAAACTCTGGTTCTGGTTCTTAGTCTTTGCTTGATGCTGGTCTCTTTTGCCCATGCGGGTAAAGACCTTGATGCTGTCAAAAGCAAAGGATTCATTCAAGCCGGTGTTAACGGCTCTCTCTTCGGCTTCGGAATGCCTGATGCAAAAGGTAACTGGGCAGGTCTGGATGTCGATACCGCTCGCGCTATTGCAGCTGCTATCTTTGGTGATGCCAGCAAAGTCAAATTCACTCCCCTGTCAGCTCAGCAGCGCTTTACTGCTCTGCAATCGGGTGAAATTGACGTACTGACCCGTAATGGGACCCAAACCTTGAGCCGTGAGACTCAGCTTGGGCTCAACTTTGTGTCTGTCAACTACTACGACGGTCAAGGCTTCCTGGTCTCGAAAAAACTAGGGGTTAAAAGCGCTAAAGAACTTGATGGAGCAACTATCTGTGTTCTCCCGGGAACCACCACTGAGCAGAATGCAGCTGACTATTTCCGCACTAATAAAATGTCCTGGAAACCAGTTGTTATTGAATCAACAGCAGAGCTGGCTAAAACATTTTTTGCTGGTCGTTGTGACGTTTTGACCTCTGATGCTTCTCAGTTGGCCGGAACCCGTGCGATAGCTCAGAACCCGAAAGATTACATCATCTTGCCAGAAATTATCTCTAAGGAGCCTCTGGCACCAGCGGTACGCCATGGTGATGACCAATTCAGAGATATTGTTGATTTCTCGGTTCTGGCAATGATCAACGCTGAGGAACTTGGCATCACTTCAAAAAATGTTGATGAAATGCTCAAGAGCAAAAACCCGGTTATCCAGCGATTCCTCGGCACCTCCCCAGGAAATGGCAAATCCCTCGGGTTGGACGAAAAATGGGCCTATAACATCATTAAACAAGTCGGCAACTACGGTGAAGTCTTCGAACGCAATGTTGGCGTCAATACCACGCTGGGTATTGAACGCGGTCTCAACGCACTCTGGACTAATGGTGGTTTGATGTACTCTCCGCCATTTAAATAAAATCATTTTCAATTGATTGTCCGCCGCCGCAACGCTACTGTTTCGGCGGCGCTCTTTTTTTTACCTTTCTCGGGAACTACGATTTGAAACACAAAATCCCCCCCACATCAACAAAGCCAATCGAGGCGGCAGTCCCTTTCTGGCGTGATGCTGGAAAACGAGCGATCGCATTTCAAATTGTTGCGCTCTTTATTGTCAGTGGCGCCAGCTATTACTTATTTTCCAACACTCAGGCCAATCTGGCCCGACAATCCATCGCAACAGGATTTGGTTTTTGGGGAAAAGAGGCTTCTTTTGAAATTGGTGAGTCACTGATCCGCTATTCAGCGGCAGACACCTATGCCAGGGCCCTGTTGGTCGGTGCACTAAATACGTTGAAAGTGTCCTTTATCGGCATCATCCTGACAACAATTCTCGGCAGTCTTGTCGGAATCGCACGGCTCTCCAGTAACTGGCTTGTTTCAAAAGTAGCTGGTTCTTTTATAGAGTTGATGCAGAACATTCCCGTGCTTTTACAACTGTTTTTCTGGTATGCCGTTTTTTACGAGTCTTTTCCCTCACCACGACAGGCATTGAATCCGATCAAAGGAGTATTCCTCTGTAACCGGGGATTTATTTTTGCGATTCCAGAAACTCACAGCGCTCACGCGGTAATGGGGTGGATGTTCCTTGCGGTCTTGGTCGGAGGCTGGTTTCTGAACCGTTGGGGATATCAGCGCCAGGAGTTGACTGGGAGACCCTTTCCTGCAGGACGAATCACTGCAGCACTGGCACTATTTTTACCATTGCTGATTTGGGCTCTTTACGGTGCTCCAACTGCAATGAACATCCCGGAACTACGCGGTTTCAATTTCACGGGGGGGCTGACAGTTAGCCCCGAATTCGGTGCCCTTTTGCTGGGATTGGTTCTCTACACCTCAGCCTTTGTCGCTGAAATTGTCCGGGCGGGGATTCAATCCATCAATCGTGGTCAGATTGAAGCCGCCAAGGCCATTGCTCTGCGTCCGGGACAGGTTTTACGCCTGGTCATTATTCCCCAGGCATTGCGAGTCATTATCCCACCGCTGACCAGCCAGATGCTCAACTTAACCAAAAATAGTTCTCTAGCTGTTGCCATCGGCTATGCTGATTTTGTTGCAGTAGCCAATACCACCATCAACCAGACCGGGCAGGCGATTGAGGGGGTTGCTATGATTATGGTCGTTTACCTGTTCTTCAGCCTGACAACCTCTGTTTTCATGAATTGGTACAACAAACACATGGCCTTGGTGGAGAGATAGAATATGACTGAAGCAACCACGGCCAAAAGAGCACAACTGAAACCACCGATCAGCAATGTCGGTGTTGTTGGTTGGCTATATACCAACCTCTTCAGCACTTGGTACAATTCCCTGCTGACGATTATTATGTTGCTGATGCTTGCGTGGAGCGTACCACCGCTCTTTCAATGGGCCTTTGTCGACAGCCTCTGGAACAGCTCAGCCGCTGCATGCCGTGATATTGACGGAGCATGCTGGTCGGTGATCCCCAACAACTTCAGATTTATCATTTTAGGTTTCTTTCCAGAGGGACAGGAATGGCGACCTATTCTGGCAATGGTTTTGTTGCTCGGCCTGGTGATCTACTCAAAAGAGCGCTCCCGCTGGAAAAAATCTCTTGCGTGGCTCTGGCTCATCAACCTGATCGTTATGGGTACTTTGATGTATGGTGGGGTTTTAGGCATGCCAGTTGTCGAAACTGCGCAATGGAGCGGGTTACCACTCACCTTGATCCTCTCTTTTTTCGGCATGATTGTCGCTTATCCGCTGGGGATTCTGCTGGCTCTCGGGCGGCGTTCAAAACTGCCGGCAATCAAAACCCTGTGCGTTGTCTATATTGAGATGATTCGTGGGGTGCCATTGATCAGCTTGCTCTTCATGTCTTCAATTATGTTTCCCCTGTTTCTCCCTGAAGGGGTCACCATTGATAAAGTGCTGCGTGCTCTGGTTGCTATTATTTTGTTTGCTGCTGCCTATATAGCTGAAGTCGTGCGTGGCGGATTACAAGCCATGCCGAGAGGTCAATATGAAGCCGCCGACTCCCTCGGTTTAAACTACAGCAACACGATGCGCTTGGTTATTCTGCCTCAAGCGCTGAAAATTGTTATTCCACCGTCAGTTGGTGTCTTACTCTCAGTCTTTAAAGATACCTCCCTGGTCGTGATCATTGCCCTATACGATGTACTAAAAACGACAATGGTTACCCTTTCCAACCCTGAATGGGCCGGTTATTCAAAAGAATCTTATATTTTTCTGGCGCTGCTCTATTTTTGCTTCTGTTACGCCATGTCAAGTTACAGTCGCAGGTTGGAAAAAGAGCTACATACCGGACATTGATCCATGTCCGCAACAAGTGAGATTGTTATGATCGATTCACAAACAAGTGTTAGTTCTGAAGATGCAGCTAAACCCATCATTGAAATCCGCGAGATGCATAAATGGTATGGGGATTTCCACGTTCTCAGCAATATCAATCTTCAGGTACTACCGAAAGAAAAAATTGTCATTTGCGGCCCTTCAGGTTCTGGAAAATCGACGTTAATCCGTTGCATCAATCGCCTGGAAGAACATCAGCGCGGTCAGATCATTGTCAATGGGACAGAACTCTGCAACGATATTAAAAATATCGAAAAAGTGCGGGCTGAAGTCGGGATGGTTTTTCAGCACTTCAACCTATTCCCACACCTGACAATTGTAGAAAATCTCACTCTCGGGCCGATCTGGGTTCGCAAGACGCCCAAGAAAGAAGCTGAAGAAGCTGCCATGATGTACCTGGAGAAGGTACAGATTGCCGAGCAGGCAAAGAAATTTCCCGGTCAACTTTCTGGTGGACAGCAACAGCGTGTCGCCATTGCCCGCAGCCTCTGCATGAATCCGCAGGTGATGCTGTTTGACGAACCAACCTCAGCTCTCGACCCAGAAATGATCAAGGAAGTTCTCGATGTTATGATCGGGCTGGCAGAAGAAGGGATGACAATGTTGGTAGTCACTCACGAGATGGGTTTTGCCAAAAGTGTCGCGGATCGGGTGATGTTCATGGATGATGGCGAAATCGTTGAACAAAACAGCCCGGATGTGTTCTTTGATAACCCTCAGCACGAACGCACCAAACTGTTTTTGAGTCAGATCCTCTAAAATTGCCCGTCTAGACCCCTCTCAAAAAGGGGGCTAGACTAATGCTTCCCCCCTGGCTAATGCCCATCATAGTACATAGCTGCACCCGGATGGAGTTCCAGTCCGGGGACACTCTTGCGCGCTGTATCCACAGAAAATAAAGACAACGCTGGATGAGCAGCTGCTATGCGTTTTCGATTCTTGTCAATGATTTCAATGATTTTATAGGCCGTTTCGTTATCGAAATCCTCCGATACAACCAGCATGGCGCGAGTCCCAAACGTTACGACTTTTTCTGGATGAGAGGGATAGGTCCCGGCAGCAAGATCAATTTTCCGGAAAGCTGAATGATCATTAACCAGTTTTTCAATATCACTATCATCCATATTGACGAGATTCGCATTACAGTCTTTCAGCAACTGTCGCAAAGAGAAATCGGGGTGAAGGCCGATGTACACCGTTGCCTGCAGGGTGCCATAGCAGAATGCCTTAGTATCCTGTGACTTGATCGGGGGGAGATCTGCCACAAGACTAAAATCTTTTTTCGACCATTTTTTTGCCTTCAGGATTGTTTTGACTGCCAGATCCTGAAGCGACCCTGGGTTTCCAGCATTGATCCGTTTTCCTTTCAGATCTGCCAATGAATCAATCCCCGCATCATTGCGAACAATCAGGGTAATGGGGATATCATACAGCGGTGCAAGAGCACGTAAATTTTTATAGCTGATGTCAAGAAATTCAAAACTACCTGTTTTGTTAATTGCATCAAAAAGCGGACGTGAATCCACTAAAACAATGTCCAGTGAACCACCTTGCAGGTTGGTTAGATTATAGACATCATCAGAAGCTGGCACCTGCTGGCAATAAATATCATCCACCTGAGTGTTGATCATCCGACAAAGCACCCGGCCGGTAAAATAAGAAAATGAGCCGGGCTCTCCCGTACCTAAACGAACATCGAAAGCATACGCTGAAAAAGGGCCAACGCTTACACCAACAATTAAAAATATACAGATGATTCGCATTCGCCTGAGAGCCAAGGCTGCCCAGTTAGCCCGTGTGTACCCTTTAACCAGCATGATGACCTCCTTTGAAAATCTCCCTTTCAACTCCTCCAACCGATAATTGACCTTAGACAAACTCACTCATAACTTACAATCATTATAGCAACATTTTAGAAGGTTTCCACTTTTGCAGAACAGATGCCGTATAAACCTGAAATAACTCACACTTTGACTTAAATTTGACAAACTGGAGTAGTTGACATATATCAGTGCTACTGATAAACAGGTCCTGCCATTGTCAGTGAACAGAGACCTTGCAGCACCGCGATCACAAGCGCTTTTCCGTTTAAGGAGAAGTCTATGGTATTAACAGAGAAAAAAAGGATACTGGTCGCAGATGCCGAAATTCTAAATCTGGCAACCCTGATCGGCACGTTAAAGGATGATTACCACGTAGTTGTTGCTAAGGACTCTGTAGAGGTTTTCAAACAACTGAAAAAAAACCGTATCGATATGGTCCTCCTCGATACCAAACTTCCCGGCATTGATGGGTTTGAAATCTGTCGACAACTCAAAGCAGATAAACAGACGCAAGAAATCCCCGTTATTTTCATTACCGCTCAGAATTCTTTCACTGGCGAAGAAAAAGGCTTTGAAGTCGGTGCAGTTGACTACATTGTCAAGCCATTCAACGCTCCAACAGTCACTGTACGCATCAAAAACCAACTCAAACTCAGTGCAGCGATTCAAGAACTCAAGCGCCTTAATCAACTGGCTCTTGATGCTAACCCCAACACCAGCTTGCCGGGGAATAACAGTCTTCTTAATGAGATCCAGCGCGTTGTCACTAATAAGGAAGATGTTTGTGTTGTTTATGCGGATCTGGACTACTTCAAAAGCTACAACGACACCTACGGATTTGCTCGGGGCGACGATGTCATCATTTTCACGGCAAATGTTATCAAAGTTGCTTTGCGGGTTGCGGGGTGTGCTGATTCATTTCTGGGGCATATCGGTGGGGATGATTTTGTCTTCGTTGTTCCGACGGAAAAATGTACCGTTATCGCGGAAGAAATTAGCCGCCGAATTGACCTGGGGATTGTAGAGTTTTACAGTGCTGAAGATATTGAAAGAGGTTATGTGGTGGCAATAAACCGCGAAGGGGAAGAAAGGCATCACCCCCTAGTCAGCCTCAGTATGGGTGCAGTTGATCTATCTCAACGAAAAAAAACAACTGCACTTGAAGTGATTGATATCTGCACCGAAATGAAAAAAACTGCCAAAAAACAACAGGGCAGCAATGTCCTTATTTGCAAGCGGCATTAACACTCAATAATCTCAAATCGGTTCATCTCAATATTTTTCCGCGACTTTTCTGGATCGAAAATCTGTCCATTCATAGCAATCCACACCCCTTCTGGCAACAATTGAACGGCAGTAATGGCACTGGCAATATTATAGATCGCATCTGTAAAACGGAACCTGGCCGGCTGCATAGATCCTGTCAGAACAATCGTTTTTCCGGTCACTCCGCGCAAAAACTTAGCCGTTTCAACCATGGTGTCTGTTCCATGAGTCATAACAACCTTTGCGACCGAACTCTCAAGCACTGCGTTTCTTATCAATTGTCGATCTGCAACATTTAAATCAAGACTGTCTTTGCGCAACAGCGGTGTGATTTGATAATCAATAGTCAGATTTGCGTCACGGAGAACATCGTCAATCTGTGGCTCACCAATTTCGTAGCTGCTTTTCGCATCAAAATAGACCTTATCGATGGTTCCACCCGTTGTCATTATTTCTATCTGCATAACACTTCCTGTGCCTTTACTCATGCGGCTTTATAACCAATGCATGTCCTGATAACAGCGCATCAACTATTTTTTTCCGCCCGCTGGTAACCAGACGCTGAATTGTGCCTCTAGAAATCCCCATCTGCTCTCCCGCTTGCGCTTGAGTCATGGCATCCCGATCACAAAGCGATATTGCCTCAAGTTCATCGGCAGCGAGTTCAACCATCTGTAACTTTGCTAAAGGTGTCCCTGCAGGTTTAAACATAAGGTCAGTGGGTCGACGGGTCGGGCAACATCTTCTTGGTTTTCTGGGTCTGGGCGACATATTTTTTCCGCTTAAAGGGCTGCCTCTATGGCAGCAGTTAAACTATCACACACGGCCGCATGCATCGCAGGAAACTCCGCGTCATCGACAAGCTCTGCGACCAGTTCTCGATGGATACGCAACATACGCACTTGAGTCTTCTTGTTTTTACTGAAAACAACGATGAACTTAGGCAGAATAACCGCCCGCTCAAGATTCTCTGTCATCGATTGTGCTGATGCCTTCGGTGCACAGACCTGCACCATGCGCAGGTCAAACCCTTTGGCCAACTCAACTCCGTGATAGCCAAAGTGATGCACCATTTCCGTCTTATTATCATTGTGAATTAAAAAACCTCGCACCGCCATTGCTTTGCCAAGATCCTTAATAAAATCGACAATACTTTTATCTGATTCGGCACGAAAAACATCTGCAGACATAGGCCCTCCCCTTGATCGTCTCAATGCCACAAGATTGTGCATATGCACATTACGGTTATTGAGCAAATAAGTCAACTTAAGCCATAAATTAGGATATGCCAAATCCATAGATTTTTCAGCAACAAACAAACCAAAGTAGAGATATTTGGCCCTTTCTGAGAAATTGGTAACAATAAAACAGTTGTTTTTTTTCTCATTATGAAAAATAATGCAGTCTTCTTTCATTAGGGGCTAGATCATTCTTCTGTATGGAGGAAACCACACTGTTTATTCAAGTATCTCGTAGAACTGCATTTTACTAATCATTTCAGAGGAGAAACTATGAAACGACTATTGACCACCCTGTTAATCACCAGCGTCGCCATGATGCTGGCAGTCCCGGCCATGGCAGCAAAGACCATCAAGATCGGTTTCAATATTCCCATGACCGGCGACATTCCTGAAGTCGGCGAAGGCTCCAAAAACGCTGCTGAGATGTACCTTGCCGATATCAACGGCGCCGGTGGCCTCGAGGTCGGTGGCAAGAAGTACATGCTTGAGTTCGTCTACATGGACAACGAGTCAAAGGCCGCCTCGGCGGTCAACGCAGCACTCAAACTGATCGAGCAGGAAGAGGTCGTGGCGATTATCGGTCCCAACTCTTCCAAGCAGGCCGTGCCAGGCGGCGGTACCGCCAACGAAAACCGTGTACCAATGATCAGTCCCTGGTCGACCAATCCTGCTACCACGCTGGACCGTCCTTGGGTTTTCCGCGCAGCCTTCCTTGACCCCTTCCAGGGGCCAGTAATAGCCGACTTTGCGGCCAAGAAGTTCGGTGCCAAGACCGCAGCTGTGCTCTTCGACGTCGCCAACGACTATTCTGTCGGTTTGGCAGAAGTATTTAAATCTGCCTGGGAAGCCAAGGGGCTCGGCCCGGTCGTAGCCTACGAGTCAAACGGCACCAAGGACCAGGATTACTCCGCCCAGCTGACCACCATCATTGCCGCCAACCCTGACTTCATCTTTGTGCCGGAAAACTACAACCAGGTCGCCCTGATCATACCGCAGGCGCGTGATCTCGGTTACAAGGGCCCATTCATGGGTTCCGACGCCTGGGGCACCCCAGACCTGGTCAAACTCTGTGGCGAGCAGTGCAACGGTCAGTACTTCTCAACCCATTACGCTGCAGCCGGTGCCAAGGGTGCAACCAAGGTCTTCATCGACCGATACATGGCAAAATACGGCACAGAACCAGCTGACTACGCTGCCCTGACCTGGGACTCCATCGGCCTGATGGTTGAAGGGATCAAGAACGCCGGCATGGTCGACTCCAACCCACGCAAGATGCGCAAAGCCATCCGTGACGGTCTAGCCGCCATCAAGTCTTTTGACGGCGTCACCGGCTCATCCAAGTTTAATGAGCAGGGCGACCCGATCAAGTGCGCTGTTGTGGTTAAAATCTCCGACGAAGGAACCTTTGTCTTCGAAGAGTCAGTTTGCCCATAATACTCCAGTAGCATAGTTCTAAAAAAGCGGGGGTCTTCGGATCCCCGCTTTGCTGTGCCTAAAATAAGTCGCCACCGGCGACCATGCAACTCCAACGTTTTTTAAGGAAAAATTTCTGTGGATTTCATTATTCAGAATGTCCTGAATGCCATGCAATGGGGGAGCTTTTACGCTCTCATTGCTCTAGGCTACACCCTGGTTTACGGGGTGCTGCGTCTGATCAACTTCGCCCATGGCGATGTCTTCATGGTCGGAGCCTATATCTCTTTTTTCGTGGCGAGTTTCCTTATCGGCCCAATCGCCGGTTTCTCCCCAGTGATGGCCTTCGTTGTGACCGTGCCCTTGACCATGGCCCTGACCTCGCTGGTCGGCGTGACCCTGGAGCGGATCGCCTACCGTCCCCTGCGACGCAAAGGCGCACACCGGCTCTACGTGGTCATCACTGCACTGATGTGCGGCCTGATTCTCGAGTACTCCAACCTGGCCGTACTCGGCGCAAGTCGCTTGAAGTTTCCCGAACTTATTGAAAAACAGATCTGGCACATGGGTGGCGTCACCCTGACCAACCTTAAGGTCATGGTCATCGTGACTGCCATTCTGGTCTTCCTGTTTCTGCAGTGGGTGGTGACCCGTACGCGGGTCGGGATGGCTATGCGAGCCATCTCTTATGATAAATTCGCAATCCCGCTGATGGGTATCCCCATCGACAGAATCATCGTCGTCACCTTTGTCCTCGGTTCAGGGTTTGCCGGTTTGGCCGGACTGCTGTTCGCCATGAGCTACCCGGTCCTGGAGCCGTTCATGGGGATGCTGATCGGCTGGAAGGCTTTTATCGCTGCAGTTGTTGGCGGCATCGGTGACATCAAGGGAGCGTTTGTTGGCGGCTTCCTGCTCGGCTTCATCGAGGTGGGCGTGGTTTCGGTCTTCCCCTCGACCTACCGAGATCTTTTCGCCTTCACCATTTTACTGCTGATTCTGTGGATAAAGCCCTCCGGGCTGTTCGGCATACCTCAGTCGACCAAGATATAGGTTGGGAGATAAAGATATGAAAAAATACTCTCTTAACATGCTGCTGGTCGTCTTTGCCATAGGACTGCTGCTCGCTGCTCATTTCCGCATGATCGATGGCTATATCCAAATTGTCGTCATGACCATCGGCATAAATATCATGATGTCGACCAGCCTCAACCTGGTCAATGGCAACATGGGCGAATTCACCTGTGGCCATGCGGCCTTCATGTGCGTGGGCGCCTATATCTCATCGATCCTCTCAGTTTTCTGTTTCGGTACCAAGTTTGGCGACCCGCTGCTGCCCGCGGCCTCAGTGGTGATTGTTTTCCCCATCATCCTACTGATCGGCGGGGCCGTAGCTGCCATATCCTCGCTACTGGTATCTGTTCCTTCGTTCAAAACCCGCGACGACTATTTGGCCATTATCTCCATCGCCGTCAACTATATGGTCATCTCGGCCATAGAGAACATGGACTTCGTCGGCGGGTCGCGCGGCTTTCAGGGAATGAAGGATACCGTCTGGGCGATGACCGACGTCTTAGATGGCCCATGGATGCTTTTCTGGGTCATCAACTTCACCGTCTTCGCGGTCTGGGTGATCCGGCGCTTCATCTCCTCCACCTACGGTAAGGGCGTCAACGCCATCCGTCAGGACGAAGTGGCAGCGGAAATCATGAGCGTTAACACCAACAAGATCAAAATCATCAATTTTATGGTCGCCGCCGGCTTGGCAGGGTGTGCTGGTGGTCTTTACGCACACATCATTGGTTATGTGAACCCGCAGTCCTTCAACATTCTCAAATCGACTGAGGCTCTGGTCATGGTCTATCTCGGCGGTATGGGGTCTTTGTCCGGCGCCATTATTTCCGCCATCATTTTCACCTGTCTGCTGGAAGTGCTCCGCTCGCAAGCGATCATCGATGCCCTTCTCTCACCAGTCACCTTTATATTTCCCGACTGGGAACCTTCGGCAGGCGTCATCAAATGGGTCATGATCCCGCTACTGCTGGTCATTGTCATGCAGTTCCGCTCCGAAGGAATCATGGGAAACCGGGAGCTGGGAGATGTTTTCCCAAAGCTGAAGAAATTTTACAGGTTTAAATGATGGCACAGACACAAATACAAACTGAATCGACGCCAGTCCTCGAAGTACGTGACTTGACCCAACGTTTTGGCGGTCTGACCGCGGTCAACGACTTCAATGTCAAACTGATGCCGGGAGAGCTCTCCGGACTGATCGGTCCCAACGGCGCTGGCAAAACAACTATTTTTAACCTAGTCAGTGGCTTCTATCAGCCGACCGATGGGCAAATTTTCGTCGACGGCATCCCTACCGCCGGGCTTAAACCGCACAAGGTCACCGCTCTAGGTGCAGCTCGCACTTTTCAAAACATACGACTTTGGAACGATATGACGGTGCTTGATAATATCCGCGTCGCACAGCACTATCAACTTGGCTACGGTTTTTTCCATGCCATTGTCCGCAGCAAACGCTATCGGGCGAGAGAGGAACAGGTAGCCAAAGAGGCCGAAGAACTGCTCGATGTCTTCGATCTGAAACGCCACGCTGAAGAACTGCCTAAGAACCTGCCCTACGGCACCCAGCGCAAGCTGGAGATCGCACGCGCGCTATCGAGCCACCCGAAACTGCTTCTGCTCGACGAACCGGCCGCCGGGCTCAACTCAGCCGACGCGAAAGAGCTGATTCGGCTAATACGCTGGATCCATGAAACGTTTCACGTGACTATCTGGATGATTGAACATCACATGGATGTCATGATGGAACTCTGCACCCAGATCAAGGTTATTGATTTTGGAGAGACTATTGCTGAGGGCAGCGCTGAGCACGTACGCAATCATCCTGCCGTTATGACTGCTTATCTGGGAGATGAAAACATCTGATGCTATTATCAGTTGAAAACCTTGAAGTTAAATATGGGAATATCCAAGCCCTGCATGGAATCAGCTTTCACGTTAATGAAGGTGAAATCGTCACACTGATCGGGGCAAATGGAGCAGGAAAAACCACCTGCATGCATACGATAACCCGTCTACCTCCTCCAGAAGCGCCAATGGTTATCGCTGGAGATATCAAATTTAAAGGGGAATCGATCCTTAAAACCCAGCCAAGTGATGTGGTTAAAAAACTCCACCTCTCCCTCTCCCCAGAAGGTCGGCGAATTTTTGGCAACCTGACAGTTTTAGAAAACTTGAAATTAGCAACCTACGCCAGGAAAAAAGATGCTGATCTGGAAACTGAATATGATTATATCTTTAACCTTTTCCCCCGCTTAAAGGAGCGTCGTAATCAGCGAAGTGAGTCTTTAAGCGGGGGTGAGCAGCAGATGTTAGCAGTGGGTCGAGCTCTGATGACAGGATGCAAGATCCTTCTGCTTGATGAACCAAGCATGGGGCTGGCTCCTGTTCTCAAATACGAAATGTTCCGCAAGTTGAAGCAACTCAATGAGGACGGCATGACCATTCTTCTCGTTGAACAGAATGCAAACCTGGCTCTGAAACTAGCCCATCGTGGTTATGTTATGGACACGGGAAACATTGTTGCTGAAGGAACTGGGGAAGAGCTGTTGAATAACCCTGAGGTGAAGAAGGCTTATCTGGGGGGATAGTTTTTAAACGGCGAATGCCAATTCGCGACGTAGACTCATCATGGGGAGGGAACATGGGGCGATCAGGCAGCAGCGGTCTCAGCAAGTCTCTGATCCTCAAAGGGCTGCAGTGCCAGAAGTCACTGTGGCTGACCAAACATCCCCCCGATTTTGACTTCCCCCCACAACCCGATCTCGAAGCCAAATTTAGGGCGGGCACCGATGTCGGTATCCTCGCTCAACAACTGTTCTCCGGCGGTATCGAAGTTCCCTACGAGGGGCTCTCCTTCCCTGGCCAACTGGCCCGCACTAAACAATTGATCGACAACGGTGCGCAGATCATCTACGAAGCGTCTTTTTCCTTTTCTGCCATTTTTATCAAGGTCGACATTCTGGTTCGTAACGCCGATGGAGAGAAAAACACCTGGCAAATCCACGAAGTCAAGATGGCCACCAGTGTTAAACCCGTCAATCTCGACGACGTTGCCGTGCAGCACTATGTCCTCAATGGTTGCGGCCTGTCGGTTTCAAAATGCTTTCTGGTTCACATCGACAACAGCTATGTTCGCCAGGGCGCAATCGAAGTCGACAAACTTTTCAGCAGTGAAGATATCAGCGCCAAGGTTGCGGCGCGCCAGCAAAGCTTGCCGGAAATCGTCACCGAATTTCGTGAGACAATGCGCGAAAATAAGCAGCCAGATATAGACATCGGTCTGCACTGCACAGCCCCGTACGAGTGCGACTTCATCCCCTACTGCTGGCAGCAGATCCCCGAAAATTCAATTTTCGAGCTGCGCGGCAACGGCATCAATAAATTCGATTATTACAACCAGGGGATTGTACGACTTAAGGATCTGCCGCTTGATCAG
>JAQIBX010000069.1 GCA_027858895.1 Desulfuromusa sp.
GTAATGGTCAGTCCACTCTCACCACGCAGCAGGGGTCGGGCAGCTTCGGTGAGTTTCAACACCGAATAATTGGCGATATCCTGCTCCAGATAGCCACAATGGATCAATTGCCGCAACAGGTGACTCCAGTGATCCTGATTCTGTTCACGGCCAATGCCGTAGGTCGAGAGCTGATCATGACGCAAATCAAAAATTCGCTGCGTCTTGGCGCCGCGTAACACTTCTATAACGTGTCCAATCCCAAAACGCTGTCCCACCCGATAGACACACGAAAGAACTTTGCGGGCATCTTCACTGGCATCGTAACGCTGCGGAGGATTAAGACAGATATCGCAATTAGCACAATCTTCCGCGAGTGTTTCACCGAAATAACCCAATAATGCTCGGCGGCGGCAAGTACCCGATTCGGCAAAAGCGACCATCGCATTCAGTTTGTGAATTTCGATCCGTTTTTGTTCCGGGTTCCCCCCTTTTTCGATCAAACCCCGGCTGATGGCGATATCACCATAACCAAACAGTAACAGGGCTTCGGCGGGCAGACCATCCCGCCCGGCTCGGCCGGTTTCCTGGTAATAACTTTCCAAATTTTTCGGCAGATCGTAATGGACGACAAAGCGAACATTAGGCTTGTCAATTCCCATGCCGAAAGCAACCGTCGCCACCACAATCTGGAGATCATCACGGAGGAAATCTTCCTGAACCTGCCTCCGTTCAGCGGTCGGCAACCCGGCATGATAAGCGGCCGCCTTTAATCCACCCTGGCGTAATTTTCCAGCAACCTCATCAACCCGTTTACGGCTGAGGCAATAAACGATTCCCGCATCATTGTGGCAATTGTCGAGAAATGCATTCAGTTGCAGATAGGGCTTGGCCTTGTTAATCACGGTATAACGGATATTCGGTCGATCAAAGCTGGCAACCACCTGGCGGGCATTGTGTAAATTCAAATGCTGTAGAATATCGAGGCGGGTCTGCTTTTCAGCAGTTGCCGTCAGGGCAACCATCGGTACGCCAGGGAAATAATTGCGCAGTTTCCCTAGGCCGGTATATTCGGGGCGGAAATCGTGCCCCCATTGCGAGACACAGTGGGCTTCATCAATGGCAAAGAGGGCAATTTCAAAGGATCGCAATCGTTCCAGAAAATCAGAACTTAATAAACGCTCCGGCGCAACATAAAGCAAGTCAAGTTGACCTGCATGCAACTGGGCCAAAACCTGACGAGCCTCAACTGCCCCCAGAGATGAATTGTAACAAGCGGCACGAACACCATTAGCATGCAAGGCATCGACCTGATCTTTCATCAGCGAAATCAAGGGTGACACGACAATCGCGATACCGCTGCGGTGCAGAGCTGGAAGCTGGAAACAGAGCGACTTGCCGCCGCCGGTCGGCATCAGAACAAAAGCATCTTCGCCCTGAATCAAACCGTTAATAATTTCTTCCTGAAAGGGACGAAAAGACTGATAACCAAAAACATCATTTAAGGTCTTGCGAACCGAGGCCTTTTCTGTGGTGTCTAACATTAATTATATCCCGATCAGTATCAATCTTCCGCTTAACTTTAATGAACATTCCCCTCGCCATGAGGGAGAGGGTCAGGGTGAGGGGGGGGGCGACACAGCATGACCCAAATTGTATATTCTCAAATACGTTACCTGGATTCCCCTCATCCGGCCTGCAGCCACCTTCTCCCTCATGGAGAAGGGTTCATAAAGCATATTCATCCCTGCGTCGCTGCAACAGTTCACGTGTTTGCCGATCTTCTACCACTAGCGACGATGGCGTAACCCCGGTTGCATCAATCGCAATCCGGCCATTATCCTGATAGATGCGCTGATTCTGCAAACAATTGATGGTCCGCCACCAACTGCTCGAGGCAGAACTTAAATTGATATCCTCATCGAGTAAAACCAATAACCGTGAGCGGCTTAAGGGACTCATCTGCCAGAGTGCATAAAGCAGCTCTTTATTGTCCGCCTGCGATTGTGGCTTAACTGCCAATAGTGCAACTCCATGAAAAATTGTTTCGAGTGGCATCTGTAAATCACGTATCTGAGGATAATCGATCTTCAACATCTGCCGCAGCAAAATCTCATTCGCCTTGGCAAGATAGATATTTTCGCTCGGCGGCGGCCCAACGACAGTCGTAGGAAATACCGGTTGGGGTCGATGACGAATGGCCGTGACCTGCATCACCGGGCAATCTGAGCGTGAAACATATTGCCCACTATGGTTGCCAAATGGCCCTTCGGTCGCAGTCTCACCCGGCATGATTTGCCCTTCAATGACAATCTCAGCATCAGCAGGAACCGACAGCGGCTGGCTGAAACCAACGGTGAGCTGCAAATCAGGGGCAAACAAAGCGCGACTGAAGGCAAAATCATCACACCCGTCAGGCAAGGGTGCCGCAGCGACCCACAGTAAAGCTGGATCTGAACCAAGAATCAGGCTTATCGGCAGAGGCTGTTGCTCTTTTGCTGCAACCGCCAGATGTTCAGCAGCTCCAGAACCAGGGGCAAAGTTAAGCGCCAGGCGAGCAGAATCGATGAGCTGGGCGCGATACAAACCTAAATTTCTGCGACCAGTTTGCGGATGTTGTGTCAGCGCCATCGACAAATTAAGGTAACGCCCCCCTTCTCCTGGCCAACTCTGAATTGCAGGGAGATTGGTCAATGCAAAATCAGGGTCAAACTGCAGGTCTGTTTGCGCGGTTAGAAATGTATTTTCTGTTGTTTTAGTAAACCGCAACCGCTCCGCAACCGAACCAGTTTTCTGCTGGAGCAATGTCTTCAGTTTGTCAGAAAAATGATCAAAACTAGCAGAATGGAGGAGCAAGCTGGCTCGCTGCGCAGATCCAAAAAGATTTGCCGCTACGGAGAAAGGTGAATTGCTGACTTGCTCAAATAAGAGAGCATGACCACCGTTATCTTTGGTAAATTCACGGCGACAGAGCGCCGCAAGTTCTAATCTGCTGTTAACGCATGCCTTAACCCTCTTGAGTTTATCTAGCTCAGATAATTGCTGTAGGTATGCCTGAAAATCCATCTTAACAGTGTACCCATTTCATTTTCAAAAAGCCAACTGAGAAGGTCTTGTAAAAATGGAAGATGGCTAAGCTAAAAAAGCCCCTCAGTAAGCTGAAGGGCTTTTTAAAACGTTATGCAATATTTTTTTTAGAAACCAGCTAACTTCGCCAGCTGAATTACTGACCCAGGAACGATCCCAAGGTAGAGGACACCAACCACAGAAATAATAATTGAAATTGCAGTTGGGACGTTGATTGTCACCCAGGAAAAATCCTCTTCAGGGTCTTTAAAGTACATTTGCACCATAACCCGCAGGTAGTAATAGAGAGAGACGGCTGAGTTCAGAACACCCAAGACAGCTAGCCAGATATAGCCAGCCTTAATTGCACCGGAAAAAATGTAAAACTTACCGATAAAACCAGCAGTTGGCGGCAGGCCCATCAGTGAAAACAGGAAGATCGTGAGAACCACACCTAGAATCGGCTTCTTGTAGCCAAGCCCGGCAATCCCGTCAAGGGTAAGATTATCCTCACCCTTTTTACCGATCAGAATCAAAACGGCAAAGGCACCCATATTCATAAAGGTGTAAACGAGCATGTAGAAGAGAATGGCTGACAGCCCAATTTCATTCCAGGCAACCAAGCCAACCATGGCATAACCAGCATGTGAAATAGATGAATATGCCAGCATTCGCTTGAGATCTTTTTGACTTAAAGCAATGAAGTTACCAACCGTCATGGTCAGAACGGCAAGAACCCAGAACAGTGCAGTAAGCTCGGACTGCAACCCTTCCAGTCCAACGATAGTGACTCGCATCAAAGCTGCAAAAGCTGCGGCCTTGGGACCCGCGCTCATAAATGCAGTAATCGGCGTTGGTGCCCCCTGATAGACATCAGGGGTCCACATATGAAATGGTGCCGCCGCAATCTTGAAAAGAAAACCAACCAGGAGCAACAACCCGCCGGCAATAAACATCGTGTTCATTGCACTGGCTGGGTTTGCCTGAACATAGGCAGCAATTCCATCAATCTTGGTGGTTCCCGTCACCGCATAGAGTAACGCAACACCATAGAGGAGAAATCCGGTGGAAAAAGCGCCAAGAAAGAAGTATTTTAGACCAGCTTCGTTGGAACGGGTCTGAGTGCGGAAGAATCCAGCCAGCACATAGAGTGAAACAGACAGAACCTCTAAACCGAGGAAAATTGTCATCAGGTCGGTTCCTGATGCCATCCACATTGCCCCGGCGGTGGTAAACAGAATCAATGGATAATATTCGCTGACGGGAAAACCTTCACGCCGCAGGTAATCATCCGACATCAGAATCGTCAAGCCGGCAGCCACTAAGCAGATCATACTGAAGAAGGTGGCAAAGTTATCTAACAGGACACTTCCAGCAAATCCCGCTTGCGGGTTATTCCAACCAGACAGCGATACAAACCCCGTAACAACCAGAGCAACGATACTCAGCCAAGCCACGTGTGTGGTGCTTCCGCGTTTGGAAAAAACTGAGACCATCAGTAGCACCATGCCAAATACACAGAGTACCAGCGATGGCATAATTGCCTGTAAGTTCACATTCTGGATGGCTTCTTGAACCAGATTTTCCATCTAACAGCTCCTCGGAACCAGTGTTTATTACAATATTAATTCAAATACTTACTTATGACCGTCTGCTTGAGTTGCGGGTGTAGCTGAATGTGCTGGAGCATGTGTTTCACTGGTAGCAGGTTCGACGACCGCAACCGGATTGGCGCCCATTTGTATCAGCATCTGCTCCATCGCCGGGTTCATTTTTGAAAAGAAGGTATTGGGAAAAATACCAATCCAGAAAATAAACAGCAGCAGTGGCAACATAATGATAATTTCTCGGACGGATAAATCCTTGAGGTTTTCATTTTTAGGATTAGTCACCTTACCAAACATAACCCGTTGATAAACCCAGAGCATATAGACCGCAGCAAGGATAACGCCGGTGGTTGCAAAGACTGCGTACCAGCGTAAACTGCTTTGAAATGCCCCCATCAGCGCAAGAAACTCACCAACAAAACCGTTCGTCCCAGGCAGGCCGATAGAGGAAAAAGTAACGATCATAAAGATGGTTGCAAAGATTGGCATTTTCGTCGCGACGCCACCAAACTCTGTAATCAGACGCGTATGGCGACGCTCATAAAGAAAGCCGACAATAAGGAAGAGTGCACCGGTCGAAATACCATGGTTGATCATCTGAATCATGCCACCGGCAAGACCCTGCAAGTTCAGTGAAAAAACACCCAGCATAACAAAACCAAGGTGGGCAACCGATGAGTATGCCACCAGTTTTTTGATGTCATCCTGCATCATCGCCACCAGCGAACCGTAGATAATCCCAACCACACTCAAGAAGGCTAAAAAGGGGATAAATGTTGGCAGGGCTTCTGGAAACAACGGCATAGCAAAGCGTACATAGCCGTAAGTTCCCATTTTCAGCAGAACAGCGGCCAGAATAACTGAACCTGCGGTCGGTGCTTCAGTGTGCGCATCAGGCAACCAGGTATGGAGAGGGAACATTGGGACCTTGATCGCGAAACTGAAACCAAATGCGAGGAACAACCAGAACTGGGCATTATACGGAAGATCCAGTTTATAAAGTTCCTGGATACCAAACCCGTTCATCGGTGCGCCACTTTGTACCGCAAAATAGTAGACGAAGATAATTGCGACCAGCATCAACAAGGACCCGACCGCGGTATAGATGAAAAACTTGACCGCTGCATAAATCCGGTTTTGACCGCCCCAAATACCAATCAGGAAGTACATCGGAATGAGCATCAATTCCCAGAAGATATAAAACAGAAACAGGTCAAGCGAAACGAAGGCACCAAGCATACCGGTTTCAAGCAGCAACAGCATCGCCATGAAACCTTTGATATTTTTGTCAACGGCATTCCAGGTGGAAAGAACGGTAATCGGCACAATAAAAGTCGTCAACATAACCAGCCAGAGGCTGATACCATCAACCCCAAGATTGTAATTCATCTGGAAAAAATCGCCGATATTGATCCACTGGTAAAATTCACGATAGTGCATTCCGCCTGATGTGGTGAACACATTATCAAACGCCAGGGGCAAGCTGATTGCAAAAGTGATCAATGATACTGCCAGGGTAAACCCTTTAAGCAGCCCACCATTGTCCCGGGGAAGGAAAAGAAGAACCAGTATCCCCAACAACGGGAAGAAAGTCATAATACTGAGAAGGTAATCAGCCATGTGGAATCGCTCCTTGTAGCTCTATCGTAATTCTCTGGCGAACAAATTAACTAAAAAATAAAATAGCCGACGATCACGACTGCGCCGATCACCATGGCCACAGCGTAGTTGTACAGATAACCGGACTGAGTATAGCGGAGACCGGTTCCAATCCCCTTAACAACCCAGGCACAACCATTCACAACACCATCAACGATTTTAACGTCAATTCCACGCCACAAAAAGGTGCCGATTTTTTTACACGGATTGACAAAAAGGAAATCGTACAGCTCATCAATATACCACTTATTGAAGATAACCTTGTGGGCAGATGCGAACTTGGCGACAAATTGCCCTGGAAGTTCAGGATTCTTGATGTACATCACCCATGCAGTAAAAATACCAACGATCGCAATCGCAACGGAAATTGCCATCAACGTATATTCAGTGGCATGCGTTCCGTGCGCGTGAATTTCATTCAGGTGCTGTGCCTGTTCAAAAACCGGGGCGAGGAACGCATCGAAACGATTGACCCCACCCAGAATTTTCGGGACACCAATATAGCCACCAACCACAGCAAAGAAACCGAGGACCATCAATGGAATAGTAATTGTAAAAGGTGATTCAGGAATGTGATCTTTTGCCCTAGCAGCAGTTTTCTGCTCGCCAAAGAAGGTCATGAAGACCAGACGGAACATATAGAATGCCGTCATGCCAGCAGCCGCAGCGCCAAGAACCCAGAGCATCCAGTGACCACGTGTCGAACCGAAAGACCACCAGAGAATTTCATCTTTAGAGAAAAATCCAGAGAACAGTGGGATACCAGAAATAGCAATGGTTGACACCAGGAAGGTAATAAAAGTGATCGGCATCTTTTTCCGCAAGCCACCCATATTACGCATATCCTGCGGATCATCATGCAGATGAGCATGATGGTAGGCATGGTGCAAACCATGAATGACTGAACCTGAACCGAGGAATAGACATGCCTTGAAAAATGCGTGGGTCATCAAGTGGAAAATACCGGCCGAAAAAGCACCAACACCCATCGCCAGAAACATATATCCCAACTGAGAAACGGTTGAATATGCCAGCACTCGCTTGATATCGTTTTGCGCCAAGCCGATCGTTGCCGCAAAAAATGCGGTCAAGCCACCGACGATAGCAATCGTCATCATGGTTGCCGGTGCCATGGCAAACAGGCCATTCATCCGGGCAATCATATAGACACCAGCAGTCACCATGGTTGCTGCATGGATCAATGCTGAAACAGGAGTGGGGCCTTCCATCGCATCGGGAAGCCAGGTAAACAATGGAATCTGTGCGGATTTTCCGGTCGCGCCCAAGAAGAAACAGAGTGTCACAACCGTGATCAGCAAGCCACCTGACTCTAGCAGATGTCCACTCTCAGCAATCTTAACAAAGTTGAGAGTCCATACCCCTTTGTCGGCCAAAGCCCAGAAGAGGGTTAACAAGCCACAGAGAAAACCAAAATCACCAACCCGGTTGACAATGAAAGCTTTGTTAGCAGCAGTACTGGCACTTTTCTTTTCGTAGTAATAACCGATCAACAGATAGGAACAGAGGCCAACACCTTCCCAGCCGATAAACATGACCAGCGCATTGCCACCCAAAACCAGCATCAGCATGGCAAAAGCAAACAAATTCATGTAACTAAAGAATCGGTAGTAACCCTCTTCACCGTGCATATAGCCGATTGAGTAAAGGTGAATCAGGGTACCGACCCCGGTCACCACCATGATCATCACTGCTGACAACGGATCCAGTAAAAACTCCCAATTAAGTTGGAAGTTACCGACGTTTATCCAGGATGCCATGACCAGCTCATGAACTTTTTCAGTATCACCTATCAGCTTAAATAAATTCTGAGTGGCGACCAAAAAAGAAAGAAACATCAGACCGGTAGCAATACCACCAATCGCTGCTTCATTTTTAATCTTCTTGCCGAACAGGCCATTGAAGATTGCCCCGACGAGCGGGAAGAATGGGATGAGCCACAGATTACTGTACATCAAACTCTCCTATAAGCTGAAACACCATTTAAAAGTGGAAATAACTACCACTATATTGATGCACTTACAAATTTTGTGCGGTGGCTAAGCAAAAATTTCGTCCTACAAGGCACAGTGGTTTTTCAGGGGTGAAGTCATACGTAGTGTATGTCGAGATCCTGAAAAATTTCTGAAACGTAGTAGGTCGGACTTTTTGCAACGCCATCACCACTTGAGCATATTGAAATCATCAACATCGATTGAATCACTATTGCGAAAGAATGCAATCATCAACGCTAAACCTACAGCTGCTTCAGCTGCAGCAACCGTCATAACAAAGAATACAAAAATCTGACCGTCCATATTGCCAACATGACGCGACACAGCAATAAAGGTCAAATTCACCGAATTGAGCATCACCTCAATGCACATAAAAATAACAATGGCATTCTTTCGGGTGAGCACCCCAAAGGTCCCAATAGAAAACAAGATGGCACTCAACAACATGTAGTGATTTACGGTAATCATGGTCAATCTCCCGAGTGGAACTCGATTAAACTTCGCGCTTTGAGAGGATAACTGCACCGACTATTGCAACCAGCAACAAGATCGAGGCAATTTCAAAGGGGAGCAAAAAGTCAACAAACATAGCTTTACCAATCAGTTCGGTGTGGCCATAACTCGATATCACTTCACTAGTGACATCACCACCGATACCTGTCGCTTCACCGGCTCTGACCATATATGTGGTGATCAGCAGCACCAGCGCAGAAAGAAACCCACTCGTAGCTAAGCCATGTGAATAACGGGTCTTAACTGTCAAGCCAAGATTCAACAACATGATGACAAAAACGATCAGCACCATAATTGCACCGGCATAAACCATAATTTGAATAGCGGCCATGAAGGGAGATTCCAGCATGACATAGAACACCGCCAGACAAAGAAAAGTAGTCACCAGATTCAGTGCACTGTTGACTGGATTTCGACACTTCGTAACAAAAAAAGCCGAAAGAATCGCAACCGTTGCAGTGAGGTAAAAAAGAATGGCTTCCATGATAACTTGAGCTCCTTCTTACGACTTGAGAAGACGTTCTTTGTCAAAGTTAAAATCTTCGCGGCTAAAGTTGGCCAGTTCGTAAGCATTGGTCATCTCAATTGCCCCAACCGGACAAGCCTCAACACAGTAGCCACAGAAAATGCAGCGCAACATATCAATTTCATAAACTTCCGGATATTTTTCGCCTTTTTCATTCTCCGCTGACACAACCGTAATACATTTTGCAGGACAGACGGTCGGACAGAGATAGCAAGCGACGCATTTTTCGCGATGCACATCAGGAACGAGACGATGTAGCCCCCGAAAACGTGGTGACATTTCAAGCTTCTGCTTTGGGTACTGCACCGTTGTCGTGTTTCCAGGCAACAGATGTTTCAGCGTAATACTCAAGCCTTTGGCAAACTCTTTAAACATAACTATCCTCTACACAACGTATGGTTACTACCAGAGAAGAATCGCAATGCCCGAGAGCACAACATTTGCAAGTGCCAACGGGAGCATAATTTTCCACCCCAGGAACATCAACTGGTCGTAACGAAGACGCGGGAAGGTGGCCCGAATCCTGATGAAGAAGAACATGAATCCGAATACTTTAATCAGAAAGTTCATCCAGCCAAAGAATGGTCCGCCCCAGCCACCAAGGAACAGCGTTGTTGCGACCGCAGATACTGTAATCATGTTGGCATATTCAGCCATAAAGAACAGTGCATATTTCATCGCTGAATATTCGGTACAGAAACCTGAGACCAGCTCTGTTTCGGCTTCCGGTAAATCAAACGGAGTCCGGTTGATTTCAGCCATAGAGCCAACCACAAACAATCCAAAAGCCAAAGGCTGGCAGAAAACATACCAATTGGGGATAAAGCTGAGGGATTCAATCCCCCAGAGAGGTAGCTGCTGTGCCGCTACAATCCCACGCAGACTGAGGGTTTCTGAAAGCATAAAAATAGCTATAATGGAGAGCCCAACGGCAAGCTCATAAGAAATCATCTGCGCCGTCGCACGAATACCACCCAGCAAGGCATACTTACTGTTGGATGCCAGCCCAGCCAATACAATCCCATAAACTCCGAGACCGGCCATTGCCATGATAAACAACACACCGATATTCAAATCGGTTATCTGCATTGGAACAGCGTAAAGGGTGCCATCATAGGTAAAGTGAATATTCCCACCGAAAGGGATCACCGCAATCGAGATAAAAGCAGGGGCGAGAATCATCATTGGAGCCAGGATAAAAGCGAAATAGTGCGCCTGTGCCGGGATGATATCTTCTTTAAAAAAGAGCTTCAAACCGTCTGCAATCGGCTGAAGTAAACCCTTAGGGCCAGTCATAGTCGGTCCCATCCGGGTCTGCATCCGACCAATGATCTTACGCTCTGCCCAAGTAGCATAAGCGACAATCAACAACGTCACTACAAAAGCCACAGCAATCTTTACCAACATGACCCCTGTAAACAACCAAGGCGTTTGTGAGAGTGTCAGAACTTCTGGCGTCATGACCATCCTCTTCCTTCATCAGTCAATGGCATTTCTGCCGTTTCCAGCCGGTAAGATCTACCAGCAATCCAATATAGTTATAATGTGCTGGCGACTTAATCAGCGATCGATCTCACCAAGAACGATATCAAGTGTTCCAATAACAGCAATAACATCGGCTAACAACTTTCCTTCGACCATTTGTGGCAGGCCTTGCAGGTTGACGAAAGATGGTGGCCGGATCTTCATTCTGAACGGATGATTTGTGCCATCAGAAACAAGGTAAAAACCAAGCTCACCTTTGGGAGCTTCAATACCCTGATAAATTTCACCAATTTCTGGTTTGAATCCTTCAGTAACAATCTTGAAATGATGGATTAAGCCTTCAATATTGTTGTAAACATCCTCTTTGTCTGGCAAGACAACCTTAGGACAGTCCGCCAGGATTGGTCCAGGCTTCAGTTTATCCAGCGCCTGCAGGACAATCAGAGCCGATTGGCGCATCTCATCGAGTCGAACCTTATAGCGGTCGAAAGTGTCACAGCCGGTTCTGACTGGAACCTCAAAGCTATAATCCTCGTAACCACTGTAGGGATTATCACGCCGGAGATCCCAATCGACTCCGGAAGCCCGTAGAGCCGGACCAGTAATGCCGATGTCGATAGCCGCTTCAGCACTGATTTTACCAACACCGATGGTTCGCTTCTGCCAGATCCGATTACCCGTCAGCAATCCCTCATATTCTTCAACGTGGGCAGGAATAGATTCAGCAAAAGTACGGATTTCTCCCTCAAGGCCAGCGGGAAAATCTTCAGCAAGGCCACCGACACGGAAGTAATTGGAGGTCATCCGGGCACCGGAAACCTTTTCATAGATATCGGTAATACTCTCACGCTCACGGAAACAGTAGAGAAAAACTGTCATGGCACCAATGTCAAGGGCATGACAGGCCAGCCAGACCAAGTGACTCTTTAAACGCGTCAACTCAGTCATGATGACACGAATCCGCTGAACCCGCTCCGGAATTTCGTCTGTAATCCCGAGCAACTTCTCGACCGCCAGGACATAACCGAGGTTGTTACTCATCGGCGCCAGATAATCAAGGCGGTCAGTCAGCGGAATGATCTGATGATAAGTACGGTGTTCAGAAAGCTTTTCAATCCCCCGGTGCAAAAAACCTATATGCGGAGTTGCCTTCTGGACAATCTCACCATCGAGCTCAAGGATCAACTGCAACACGCCGTGTGTCGACGGGTGCTGGGGACCCATGTTGATAGTCATTGTTTCGCTGGTATTTGCTGCCATTGTATGCCTCGTCCGATTAAGAAATGTCTAAAGCGTTAATTAGGAAAGTCGCCCCTGATAAGGTTCACGGTCAGGACCCTGCACTGGATAATCTTTGCGCAGCGGGTGTCCTTCCCAGTCGGCAGACATCAAAATCCGTCGCAGATCAGGATGGTTGTTAAACTTAATCCCCATCATATCCCAACACTCCCGCTCATGCCAGTTGGCCGTCCCCCAGACCGTACACACGGTATCAATATTGGCATTTTGCTCTTCAACCGGTGCCTTGACCCGAATCCGCTGTTTTTTCGTGATATTGTAGAGATTATAAACCACCATGAAACGCGGAGACTTCCCCATATAATCCACACCGCAAAGATCACAAAGCAGGTTGTAGCCCAAATCATCACGCATAAACGTGCAGATATCGACAATCCGCTCTTTTTTAACCGTGACCGTTGTTTCTCCGCGGAACTCAACAACACTCAGGATTTCAGAGGAGAACTTCGTCTTCATTTTTTCAACAATTGCTTGATCGCTCATTGATTATTCCCTGTTATCAACTACCGGCCATCAGGCCTTATTGTGAATCACGTCACCAACACCAATAGCAGCACCAAAGGTATTGCGCTCAGCCCGGATTTTATCCTGAAGCTTCATCAGACCGTAGAGCAGACCTTCGGGGCGTGGCGGACAGCCGGGAATATAAACATCGACCGGCAAAAACTCATCAACACCCTGTACCGTGCTGTAGGTATCGAAAATACCGCCCGAAGAAGCACAGGCACCCATCGCAATAACATACTTAGGCTCAGGCATCTGCTCATAAACGGTTTTGATAACCGGTACCATCTTTTTGGTGACCGTCCCGGCAATAATAATAACGTCGGCCTGACGTGGCGACGCGCGAAACAGAATCCCCATCCGGTCAAGGTCAAAACGGGCGGCGCCAGTTGCCATCATCTCGATAGCACAGCATGCCAGTCCAAAAGTCAGCGGCCACATAGAGCTAGCCCGCGACCAGTTAACTAATTTATCCAGACTCGTAGTAACAAAACCACTACCGAGTGTCTTTGGCATTGCTGGTTGCTCTACTCCCATTCCAGAGCTCCTTTTTTCCATACATAGATAAAGCCGACGAGGAGAATGATGATAAATACTCCCATCTCAACAAAGCCGAAAACCCCGAGACGCTTGAACATAACCGCCCAGGGATAGAGGAAAACTGCCTCAATATCGAAAAGGATAAAGAGCATCGCAACAATATAAAACTTAATAGAAAAACGATCTTGAGCTGAACCAATCAGCGGCATACCACATTCATACGGCGCCAACTTGGTCTCACTGGGCTTTTTAACCCCGACAAGTCGGGACAAAATAACCGACCCGATTGCAAAAGCGAAAGCGATTCCCATAACAACAAGAATCGGTAAATAAAGATCAAGCATAAAAACCGCTCCTTCCTTAGAAGAGATTGAACCATTCAGCTATGCCTGACGAGCAATCAGGATACTCCACAGCGTGTGAAAACTAGGATAATTCCCCCGACATGTCAAGAGAAATACCGTATACTGTATGCAATTAAGACAACCGGGACCCTCTACTTTTGCTCTGATATTACAGTAGTTTTTAGTTATTTTTGCTTTTTTCTACTTAAGCTTTTTATTGTTTGAATAAAGGAGCAGAAGTAAGCGAATCCCTCCGGGTTTATATTTTTCCGGCATGGATAATCTGCGGCAGAAAAACTGCTGTCTCGCGGACTCCTATGTTGCTCTTTCTATTAATTCACCCATCTGCTCGCGGTTAAAGTGGTAGTGATGGCGACAGTACTCACAAATAACCTCAACCGGCTCCTGCTCCTCGGTTAGAGAGGTAAGTTCCTTGCGCCCAAGACCGATTAACATCTGCTCAATCTGCTGCAGACTACAAGGGCAAGAAAAATCCAAAGGGATCTCTTGCTGCACGTGAAAACCGGCAGCGGAAAATATCCGGGCAAGAATCTCAGTTGGCGTCATCCCTTGGCGCAGCATACTGGTCGTTGGAGGAAGCCCTTTTATTCGCTCACTCAAAATTTCAATCGCGGCAGAATCTCCTGGAGGTAGGGATTGAACTAGAAAACCCCCAGCAACCGCAACCTGTCCTTGCAAATCAAGCTCAACTCCCAGCCCGATACTGGATGGAACTTGTTCTGAACTGGTCAGATACCAGGCCAAATCCTCAGCGATTTCACTGCTCTGCAGTTGCACCATGCTCTGGTAGGGAGTTTTTAGACCAAGATCCTTCCAGACATGGAGAAAGCCAGCTTTACCTACCGCTCCAGCCACATCAAAACGATCGCCATCCGGGGGCAAATTAGCCACGGGGTTACGGATTGATCCACGGATTTTCCCCTTGGCATCAGCCTCAACACTCAATTTACCCAGTGGGCCATTTCCTTCAACAACCAGAGCAAGGCGTTGTTGACCCTTGAGCAGACAGCCCAACAAAGCGCCGCCGGTCAACAAGCGCCCCAGCGCAACTGTCGCAGTCAGATCGGTCTGCTGTTTTTCACAGATAGTGCGTACCAATTCGGTTGTGACCGCTGCTGCCGCACGAAACAAACCATCGGGGCTGACTACCCGGATTAAATGATCTTGCATCGATAAATATTCCTCGCCTGCAAATTAGTTTCCTTTTTCCTTGTATTTATTCTCAACTTCGCGCAATTGTGCATTTATTTTCCCCGCCGAAACCGCCATGCATATCCCCTGCACTGCGCCGATTTCTTCACCGGTAATTCCCTGTCCCTCAGCCACGCCAAGGTAGTGTGCCATTCAAGGGCCACATCCGCTTGTCATTGCTGCAGCCAGGCCAATCAAGATAGTGGTTTTTTTATCGAGCGATGACTCATCTCTCACAGCATCATAAAATGTATTGAATGCGGTACGGTTTTTTCCTGATAACATATCTCTCTCCCCTTTCAGGCGCGCAAACGATAGCCCTTGCCAATCAGCCAGGCAGCCCAGGCAAACAAAACAGCCGCTATCCCAAAACTGACGCCGAAAGCAATCAGATAACTGGTATCACCAACGCCGATAATCGCATGCCGAAAACCATCAATCAGATAGAATAATGGATTAAGATAAGAAAATGTCCCCCAGGGATCGGGAAGAATAGAGATGGGGTAAAAAACCCCACCGAGATAGACCAACGGTAAAATTAAAAAATTACTGTACATAGAAAGCGTGTCAAAATTATGCGCATAAATTGCAGCAATTAAGCCGAACTGGGCGAACAAAAAACTGGCCAAAATCGCCATCAAGATCGCCAACAAGGGAGATTCCCATGGCAATTCCGCAAACAAAGTTGAAATCAGCCAGACCACAGTTCCAACCAGCAACCCGCGTAGCATTGCTGCCAGCGTGTAGGCCATGATGAACTGTGGTGGACTGACCGGGGTCACCAACAGATCGACAATCCCGCCCAGATAACGCGACATAAATAAAGATGATGAGGTATTGGCGAAAGTATTATTTATCACCCCCATAATAATCAAGCCCGGGATGACAAATTGGGCGTAACTGAACCCTTCAAGAACATGAAGTCGCTCTCCCAAAGTTGCCCCGAAGATAAAAAGGTATAATGACGCCGTCACTATCGGGGTTAACAATGTCTGGGTTGAAACTCTGACGAACCGCAAAATTTCTTTGCGCAGCAGGGTGACAAAAGGGAGCCAGGGATAATATTTATTATCTGGAATGGTGACCATTGACGCCCCCGTTCATTCCAGTCAGGTGAATAAATACATCCTCCAAACTACTCTGATCAGTCTCAACATCTTGAATCTTCAAACCTAATTCTGTGAGTTGGATTAGTACATTTCCGGCCCCTTCGCCGGCAGGCAAGCTAAGCAGAAGTACATTGCCGTCCTCTATCAATTTGGGTGCATAAGGTTCCAAGCTCGCAGGAGTTTTCAGCAAGGGCTCCTCCAACCAAAGACGTAACTGGCGATTGGACAGGCGTCGGATCAGCTTTTGTGTCTCCTCCAGTGCAATCAGTTCACCATGATTCATGATCGCGATTCGGTCACACATCTGTTCAGCTTCTTCCAGATAATGAGTTGTCAACAAAATCGTGGTTCCCTGCCGATTGATTTCCCGCACAAATTCCCATAAACCATGCCGCAACTCGACATCAACCCCGGCGGTGGGTTCATCCAGTAGCAACAACTTCGGGCGATGGATAAGCGCCTTGGCGATCATGAAGCGTCGCTTCAAACCACCTGATAATTTCAACATCACCTTATCCAGGTGGGGTTTCAATCCAAGACGTTCGATCAACAATTGTCGCCAGGCCGGATCATCTTTGACCCCGTAATAACCGGCATGCAGTTGGAGGGCCTGATCCACAGTAAAGAAATTATCAATGACAATTTCCTGGTGCACGACTCCCAGCATCCTTCGGGTATAGCGGTAATCGCGCTGATTGTCGTAACCAAAGGCAGTGATACTCCCTGACCCCAGACGGACCACCCCGGCAATCATGTTGATTGTGGTACTTTTCCCGGCACCATTGGGGCCGAGCAAGCCAAAAATCTCACCCTTATGAATGGTAAAACTGACCCCCTTTACCGCCGGAACCCCGTCAAAAGACTTGTGCAAATTTTCAATAACCAATGCGCTCATGGCGCGAATATACAACCGCACCTTCAACCTGGCAAGAGCGGAGCACGACAAAGCTGAATATATTTACCTCCAGAATCAAAGTGCACTTCTTTCAGTTTCTTGACACGACCTACAAACCCAACCATTATGGTATTACATAGACCAAACGTTGCTTCATCATGTTTTTGGTAAATCTGGATCAATACAAGTCAATAGAACTGGATCCAACCAATGCCGATAAAAAAAATACGCTCTTTTCTGATTGCCAAAAGCTATGACTATGCCATGCGGAGCACGGAAAAAAAATGTCTGCACGGATGGCGCAAAGAGCTGCTATCCCAGGCCAGTGGTGACCTTCTGGAGATTGGAGCAGGGACAGGGGTCAACCTCCCACACTACCCTGAATCGGTCACACAGATTGTCCTGAGTGAGCCAGACACACAGATGCGCAAAAGACTACAGCGCCAAACAGTAGAAACACAGATAAACAGATTTCATATTACGGATTGGGGTGCAGACTCGATAGAAATGCCGGATGCATCTTTCGATACTATTGTTTCCACCTTAGTCCTCTGTTCCGTCCCCAGCCTTGAAACCAGTCTCAAAGAAATTTATCGCTTATTACGCCCCAATGGCACATTACTTTTTCTTGAGCATGTTATTTCTAACCACCCGTCAACCTTGACCTGGCAACATCGGATCGAACCCTACTGGAGCTTTTGTGCTGGGAATTGCCATTTAACTCGCGACACAGCCGCTGCCATCCATGCTACTGGGCTGCAAATCGAACAGTTAACCGAAGCTCCAATGACCGGAACTCCAGCGTTTGTTCGCAGAACAATTCGCGGAACAGCAAGAAAAGCATTGAATTCCAAGAAATGAATACCCATGTCAGTTCTGAAAAAAGCACTGCGGCGGTTGTTATCAATCGCTGAAATTTCACCAGAAGAAGTAGCTACCGCCGAGGAAGCAGATTACTGTGCTTCAGATGATAGGTTTGATTTTGAGAAGGTCGCAATGGAACACTCAACGTGTCCATCAGGTCAACAGGGTGGAGCTCTAGGTGAATTTTCACCTGGCCAGATGGTTAAAGAATTTGATGAAGTGGTGTTTAGTGGTGATGTCGGCAAGGTTCTGGGCCCGGTTAAAACCCAGTTTGGATATCATCTGATTGAAATTACCAGTAGAACCGAATAACAGCATAAACCAAAAGCCCCGCTCATTTCCAGGCGGGGCTTTTGGTAGACAAACTACATCATAACGAAAATATCAGTCTAACAGCTTATCCAACTCCTCTAAAATTTCTGCCTGCTCCTGGATTTTTTCATGGTAATAGTTCCAGACATGATAACTTTGCAGCCCCAGAATCGTTAATCCAACCACAAAAATCGCCCAGAAGTTTTCTCTCAGACCTGCAGAAAAATGATAAAAAAGGTAGAAGGCTCCCAGGTAGCCAAAATGGGCTAACGCGCCGCGCGGTTTATTGTCACTGGCCATCTGTGTCAGGATCAGAATAATCGCTGAAAACCCGTACATCACCAGCGCCCAGTTGATATATTTAACCGGAGGACCTGCTCCTAAGGCAGCGCGGATGCCTTCACTTAATGGAGGCAGAAAGTCAAAATTACGAAAGGCACCCATGCTAAGGACGGTAAACAGAGCAAGAATCCAGAGACCCGTACTTGAATGCAACTCCAGCCTTTTAATCTTCGCCTGAACCTGTTTCCTTAGTGGGTTGATGTCCGGCAGAGGAGTTTCTTCGTTTTCATGAGTCGTCGGATCCATCGCCTACATTTCTAGCTGGGGTTCCCATAGCCTGCAAATCCCGCAAGGCTTGATCTCGTTGTTTGACTAATATGCGAAAATCTTTATTTAATTTTCCGAGTTTATGATCAGACGTTGGCAGGTCATACTCCGCAACCCCCTGAGTTGCCTGTTCAGCATTATAGGTCAACCGGAGAATTGGCAGAAAGAGGTTCATTCTCAACAGCGCAGTAACGCCGCCAATGGTCAAGAACAACACCATGATGCTAAAAATTATCATCCGGTATCGGAGCACGGCAAGGGTGTTTTCCAGATTTTCACTGGAGACACCGACGCTTAAAAACCCCAGAACCGGCTCATCTTCTGCATGGAAGTGACAGGCGGCCGTAGAACATTTTGGTTCATTTAAAATTGGTAAAGAAACTGAAATATGGCCATTGGCTCGATCCACTTCATGCTGGACGTTTTCTTTTGCCGAAGGATCGATCTGAAGAAATTCTGCAATGTGGGCATCTATTGTTTTTGAGAGGACTTCTGGTTCTTCCGATCCGTTGTACCGAACTTTGCCAGCTTGATCATAAATTCTGATCAGACCTACATCCGAGCGCGTCCCGATATTTTCCACAATATTTTGTATAGCACGCTGGTCATCTTCCATCATGGCGTGCTTTGTTGACTTAACCACGGTGCTGGCACAATTGTCCAAGTTCCGAATCGCCTCGGCCGTCATATCTGACTTGACAAAAGAGTACAACAGGATACAGACGAAGATGACGAACCCTGTGACCGCGATTGTGACTGGCACGATAGCTCTGGCGATCAAATTATCAAACATACTCCCTCACTCTAGTTAGTTATGATTTCGCCGATAGTAAAATAAAAATCCCTGGCAGGCAAAGGATATCTCCACCTGGCAGGGATTTTTATTTCATGACTTGCGGGAATTCTTGCCTTCAATTGCTGGCAAAATCCACTCTTTTACTTATCAGCCTGCCCCTTAAACTGATAGAGAATTGGTAAGCGGTTCAAGATAAAGCGATAGGTTGCTACATAAATTGCAAAGATGGTAATACTGATGATTATCTCCAACTGATGTGGAATTTCCTGGTACAGCTTCCAGTTGAAAGCGATCAGTGCAGTATTCAGACGGTTCAAGAGAATCCCGGCAACCGTAATAAACGCACCGATACGACACAAACCAACCAGTTTATGGCGAATCGCATAGGAGAGGATCACCAGCGGAAGGACCACAAATCCGATAATTTCAAACAACCACCAGGCACCCCAGCCAGTCATAAGATAAGCCCACTCGTTGTCATGAGCAATGGCCACAAGTTTAATAATGAGATAAGTGCTCAAACCCATTGCCGCGCCCTTGGCCAGAGCAATCGTAATCCAGTCAAGGTTATCGACAAATCGCTGATCACAGCGCCATTTCATCGTATAGATGACAACCGTACTCACACAGATCACCATGCAAAGACCGGCTGGAATCGATGAAACAAAAAAGTGCATCCACTGGAAAGCCGAAGAATACCAAAGCGGATGAACTTTCCCCGGGGCATAGAGAAACAGTGCCCCCAAAGCACCCTGGTGCAGAGTTGAAAGAATAATGCCGGAAACGGTCAAGCCGATAGTTCCCTTACGGATAAAATCATATCCGCGCTGAAAGCCGATCCACTCGAAAAATGCAGCGGAAACTTCAGCAACCTGAACCGACAGATAAGTTGCGACGTGCCAACCAACCAGAAACAAAACGGCAGCAGGTCCAAAGGAATAAACCATTGGGTAAGACAGGCGCCAAGGCTGGCCAAGGTCAACCAGCAAATAAACGACCGCAAAGAAATAACCCAGCAGACCATTCAACAAAGCCAGACGTTCGATCGGTTCAAAGTCATGTCGACCAAAGATCTCCACTGTTGTTCCAAGCATAAACCCGGAAGCTGACAGCGGAACCATACAGAACAGACCAAAACCAAGGAACAAGCCCCAAGGATAATCGTAGGAAGCGTGGGTCACGGAACCAAGGCTGAAAATAAAACGGTAAATAATCACCGGAATTCCAATGGCAAAAATAACGGCCAGAATCCAGTTGAATTTATTGCGGATAACTTGACCGATATATTGATCCAGGGTCAGACCTAGCAGCAGTTTTTCCATTAGTGACCACTTCTGCCCATCTGACTTCAATGCGGCATCGTGTGGCGTAACTCCATAGTTAGCTAACTTTTTCATTTTCCGTGGCCCTCCTGCTCATCGTGGCTATGATCATCCCCATGACCGTGAGATTTTCCTTTAGTTGCAAGCAGGTGAAAACCTGTAAAAAGCGCTGGCCAAATAGTGAGGACCATAGGAACTATCGCCAGGAAATCCTTGACGTTGTCAATGATTGGCTTGTTCGGTAGATCGGTATCAAAACCGGCTTCTTCGAACGGGACGTTGGAAAGATAAAACCAACCGGTTCCGCCAACTTCCTTCTCACCGTAAACATGATTCACATATTTACCAGGGTTCTTTTTAATCCGATCATGCGCGATCTTCATCAGATCATTCCGCTTACCGAAGGTCATAACCTGCTGCGGACAGCTCTCCACGCATGCCGGTGGCCTACCCTCTTTTAACCGGGTATCGTAGCAGAAGATACACTTCTTGATCACCGGATTCAAAACAGAATGGTAAGTGTACGCTGGAATATGGAATGGGCAGGCAATCATACAGTTCCGGCAGCCAACACAAACTTTTTCGTTATAAATAACCGCCCCTTCCGGGGTTTTTTTGTAGGCATTAACAAAGCACGAGGTCAGACAGGCTGGCTCGTTACAATGGTTACACTGGATCTTCCGGTAAATGGGGTCAGCCCCTTCCGGCTCATACCGATTAACAATGGTGTAAGCTTTATCGGTGGTACGGCGTTTTTGACCATGTTTAATTTCATCGAAAACTGAGGTGTCATCAAATGGTAGCGCTGGTTCCGGCAGCTTCTGCTCTACGTTACAAGCAGCTTCACAAGTACGACACCCGACACAACGGGTCAGGTCAACCAACACACCCATCCCCTCAGGGAAACCCTCAAATGACCCGGCTGCGAGTGCTTTTTGAGCTGGGGTCAACATTAATGCAGCCCCACCAGCAGCGCTTCCGGCTAAAAATTTTCTACGTGTTATCTTACCCATAACGAAATCTCCTTGTTATATTCCCACACAGCAATCATCAGTGCCCAGATGAATCTGCTGATTTCTTCGGAGTAAACTCTCCAGAACGATAGAACTCATCACCGGCTTCAGTTTTTGCATGGCAGTCTTCACAACCGGTCGGCCCACCAACTTCCTGATGACATCCAATACAGTTCAAATGGTAAGCAGCTTTCAAGTTAGGCTTGTCGTTATGATAGATAAAGTCTGTTTTTGGGTTATTCAGGTTTTCCGCTGAGACCGGACCCGCAGAGTGGCAGTCCTGACAGGATACCCAGTCCATCTCTTCTTTGCCATCGTGGCATTTTGCACAATACTCGTTCAAAACCGGGGTGCCAGTTGTATGATGGTGACAGTCAGCACAGCCCTCGGTTAGATCTACGTGCATTGCATGGTCAAAAACAACTGCTTCGTACAGATTAGCCAGTACATCAATTTCAACTTCATCTGGATAATCCATTGCGTAACAACTTATTGCCAGGACAGAAGAAAGCAGCAATACTCCCAATCCCACCATAAGTTGTTTACCGGCATTTACCATAGCCCTACTCCTTAGTTTTTAATTCTGCCCGCAGAATAATTTCAGCATCTGGCAGATCAATTAAAATACGGTCTGTTGACCCAAAGCTGACTAATCCTCATCCCCACCATGGATATAACGATAAAAAATGGGGAAAAAGGTGAAAAACAGCAGACAAAGCAGATACTCAAGACCCTTGATATAGGTGTAGTAATCTACAACGGTATAAATCTGCTCTACATGACCAACATTCATGAAAAAATCAAACATCACAAATACCTCTCAAAGAAAATGATTCAGTGTTTCCTGACCGATGCGGCAAGTTTTTTTCCTGATGTGCTCTTGGCAGCTTCCTTGGTCATCCCAAAAAGAGCCAAGACAGCTGGAACCAACTGAGCAACAATCAACAGAGCACAGAATCCGACGAACAGAAGAACCAGAATGCCGCTGTTATAGGTTTTACTTGTGTCTGTCGCCAAGGCAGGAGAAACAGCCATAAGCACCAGGGCAAAAGTTGTTAGTACTGTTTTTACACTTTGCACGAAAACCTCCTTTACAAACGTTTAATGTCACTCATCCGGTGACAGGGTAATAACGAATGAGCAATCGTAGGCGTCAAACACCTTAAGCGGTGTACTATACTTGTGAATTATTCACATTGAAACTTTTTTCTTTTGCGTTATCCACCCGCAAGTAGTTTTAAATATTCTGGCAAACGCAAATAGAACGAAAAAATGTAAATCCTGAGGCATGAAGTGCAGAGGTTATGCCAGACATGTAGCAATCTTCGATAAAAGTCTAAGCATTCGTTTTTACTTTACTTATGAGGTAAAAATAACCCTTTTTATCCAGATTAACTGTATAACAATTTTATACACACAAAACCTGTTTAGGATTAAAAATGAAGGCAAATATACCTATAACATATTGAGAAATATCAACATTATAAATAGATAAAAATTGTATACAGTATACCGCTAATTGAATATTTTTTATATCCGGTCCGGGAATGGCAAATAGCTGGAAGGAAAAAGAATGGCCCCATAACGGGGCCGAAAAATGAAATTATTATCGACTAAATTACGCCAGTATCTCCTTGCAACTGCGTGGGAGCCTTTGCTCTAAACCACTTGCCCCCGACGCTCTGCCGTGCATGATAATTTTCAAAAGCACAGCTAACGGCCTGGCGAAGTTCATCCCAGCTTTCATCCGCAACCGGCCTTAATGCATGGTAGAAAATTCCCTCTTTACGAATTCTGCGCAACAGCTCTAGTGGCATCTCATCGGAAACCAGGATAATTGATAAATTCCGGTTACATTTTTTCAGCAACGGAACGTATTTTGAAATTTGCTGCTCATCAAATACCCCGCCAAGAAGAACCACCTGAATTGACTTATCGAGAATACCTTCGAGAGAGTTAACCACCGAGTCAGCAGTTGTAACCGCATAACCATCCACTTCAAACAAGGTGGCCATCTGCTCTCGTGCTGCTTGATTTTTATTTGCTATAAGAAGACCGTTCATAAATTCTCCTCACCTTTCTACTGAATTTATTTATCTGCTGGAACTTTGCTGCCAGCCGCATGCTTTCGTGAGAACAACCCTTTTAAGATTCCAACAAACAATAAACAAGCTGGAACCAACTGAAAAACCACGATCAGAGCAAAAAATCCAATAAAGAGAGTCAATAGCAGCGAACCACCCTGATCAACAGGAGCCGCCGCAGCAACAGCAGTGGAAACCGCCGTTACAACACAAATTAAAGCTAAAACACTATTCCGAATGATATTTTCCATCCCAACCTCCATGGCATATTTAGATTTATTTTCAAACACGTTCTTTACATATACAGAAGTTATGCCAAAACACATATTATAATTTATATTTTGCATAAAGCACTGTTATTACGCGATTATTTGTTTATCAAACGGTGCATTTTTCTTTTTTATCGGAGGCAATAAATATCTTTTTCATACAGCAAAAAGGGAAGAAATTACCAAATAAACACGAGATTATATGTCTAACGTTCTGTTATTACAGATATTTACGATATAAAATCTAGATAAACCAATTAAAGTTCACTGCCTATTTTATTTATTCATGTCGGCACCATGTATCCCTTCATGACACCTTTGTATCAATTTTCAGCCAACACTCCACGTTGTCCTTCGGTTTTTCTCGGTTGTTTCTTCACCTGATCCCTGCTTTCAAAAAGGACTTGCCTTACTGGCAGAAATTTTTCTAGATTGAAGCCTTGATGATATGTCTTACGCATATCCTGTGCGCTAATCCTCCTCATATAGGTTCTCAACATGGTCAAAAAAAAGCAGCGAAAAAGTGTGTTTAAAGAAGCCCGGGACAACATGTCAGAGGACTTCAACAAATTCATGCCGGAAAAGCTTCGCGCACAAAAAGGCAAAAAGAAGTTTGTCCTCTGGCTGTTTATTCTGGAGGTAGTTGTCCTGGGAGTGCTTGGCCGATTCATTTACAAGTGGTGGCTCGAATCATAATAGGACTTATTGGTATCCACGTGACTCAAGTTGCCCTGGTTGATCGGTTGAGATTATCATCAGAAGAAAGATAAAGTTTTTGAACTAAAGACAAAAGCTATTTCACGCAGAGCTCGCAAATGCGCAAAGAAGATCAAAAGCAAAATCAGGTTTTTTGGATTTTACCAAAGAGTACAAAGGTTTTCTTGGTGTCCTTGGCGTCTGAGAGAGCGAAGCGAACGGGCGTGAGAAAGATTGTGAACTTTTCTGGCCTTAAAAGAACACGTGTCTACTCTTGCCCATTAGTGGCTATCATTGAATCGACTGAGCTGAAAAGGTTCAGCGCAAAAGCTGCAGAGCGTCCTCAGCGGCAGCCTCTAGAACCCCCGCATGGGCAGCCAGGTCTAGAACAGTGATCCGCTCACGGATTGCTCGACTGTTCAGGGCCGCCAGCATAAATTCATCTTGTGTCAACCTGAAAGCTTCAAGACTAAAAGGGGCGCCGGTACGGGTAAACAGTTCGACAAAATGCTCTGGGGGTTGAACTTGGCGAAATAGCTCCTGAAGCTCTTCCCAGTGTTGCGGTAGAAGAGTATCAAATTTCAACAGGGCAGCCCGTTTATTCTGGAATTGTTTGGCAACCTCATCAGCATTGGGGCCCCAGATCTCTGGAATCCGGGCAGTTGTTGCCGAAAAAACCCGCTCTGCCTGTTGCGGCAAGTCGGCCTTATTTAACTGTGCAAGCCGTCTGTAACAGGCCGTCGAAAGAATGATTCCAACCCCGACCTGCAAACCGTGAAGTTCCGGTTCCCGTCCTGTAATCGGTTCACGCATATCCCAGAAATGGGAAACCAGATGTTCGCCACCGGAGGCAGGTGCACTCGACCCGGCCAAACTCATGGCAATTCCAGACAACAGCAACCCGTTGAACAACCCCATGACCGCAGATTCATCACCACGACCGATTTCTTCAGGGTAATCGGAATAAGTTTTTTCAACCGCTGTCATCATCGAAGCGGGCAATCCGCAGTAGCTGTCGCTGAATAGTAACGATTCGCATTGCCAATCGATATCTGAAACCACTTTTGCCAACACGTCGCAGAAACCAGCCTGGCGCAATTTTAGCGGGGCCTGTTGAACCACCCCTGGAAACACATAGATTCTTTGCGGTGGAACGGCAGGCAGGGTACGCTTGACCCCCTTGACCTTGATTGCTGCAATACCCGAGGTATAACCATTCATGGAGGGTGCCGTTGGCATGCTCCAAAAATCGATACCATTCTGGTCGGCAGCATATTTTCCCAGATCATTCACCGTTCCTGAACCGACACTGATAATCAGAGCCTTGTCGCGGCTGACCGTCTGGATTTTTTCGACCAGGTGGTCGGTTGCGACAGGATTGCTCGGCAAAAAATAGTGCTCTAGAGAGACCTGTGCCTGTTCCAGTTCCTGGCGCACTTTTGCCCCGGCAACGGCATCAGTCTCTGGATCACTGAGCAACAATACCGAGCGGTTCCTATAGATTGCCTGACAATCTTCTGCCAGAACTTTGCTGGCATCCATTGCCGAATAGAGGGTGACTTGCGGAGTGGGGTGTTGATTGCCACAGGTACAACCAGCAAGGTAGGTTTGCGGATCGACAATGGTGGGATGTTTCTGTGCCTCAGAATTCACCCGTTATTTCTCCCGCTCAACCAGACCTTTGACAAACCAGCGTTGCATAAGCAACACCACGAGAATCGGCGGCAGCATGACAATCAAGGCCCCGGCCATAGCGATGTGCCATTCGGGGGGATCTTCAGGTGACGGCAGCAAAGTCTTCAGCCCGATAACTGCGGTCGTCATGTTTGGATTGGTGGTGATCAGCAGTGGCCAGAGATACTGATTCCAGCCATAAACGAATTCGATCACCACCAGGGCTGCAATATTCGTTTTAGACAGGGGAAGCAGAATTTTCCAGAAGAAGGTCATCGGCGAAGCACCATCCATTTTTGCGGCTTCACAGAGCTCTTCCGGAATGGTCAGGAAAAATTGACGAAATAGAAAAGTACAAGTCGCGGAGGCAGTCAACGGCAGGATCAGCCCTGCATAGCTGTCAAGCAAGCTGAATTCCAGAGAGACCTCAATATCATGTCCCGCAAACCAGCTGACAATCCCATCGAGCCCTAGGGCATCCCAGACTGACTGCAGTGGTCCGAAGATATTTGCGGCCATTTCGTAAGTCGGCAGAATCCGGACCTCAACCGGTAACATCAGGGTACAGAAAACAGCGGCAAAGGCGACAACGCGGAAACGGTAATCGAAGTAGACAATTGAAAAGGCGCCAAACAGCGATACAATGATCTTGCCGAAGGTGATGCCGCTGGCCATGATAAATGAATTGAACAGCTGATTACCGAGATTACCTCTCGACCACGCCTCCCCAACATTATTAAACAGCTGGTCGCCGGGAATCATCGTCATAGGAACGGTCGATACATCATCAAGCGTCAGGGTCGCGGCGATGATCGCATACAGAATCGGGAACCCGACCAGCACAATCCCGAAAATCAGCGCAACATAGGTAAAGGCGTCAAGCGCCGGTGTCTTTTCAACCATCATAAGCGTCAGCCTGTGTACTGAACTTTACGTTCTACATATTTGAATTGCAGAACCGTAATCAGAATAATCAAACCCATCAGAACTACCGATTGGGCGGATGAAGAGCCAAGGTTCAAACCGATAAAGCCATCCTGATAAACCTTGTAGACCAGAATGTTGGTAGACCCACCCGGACCCCCTTGAGTTACTGCGTGAATGATGCCGAAGGATTCAAAGAAGGAAAAAATAATCGTCATGACAGTGACAAAAAACATCGTCGGCGACAGCAGTGGAAAAGTAATCGCCCAAAAGCGTCGAAACGGGCTGGCACCATCCATGGCCGCAGCCTCAATCAGCGAATGCGGGATCGCCTGCAATCCGGCGAGGAAAAAGACAAAATTATAACTGATATTTTTCCAGGCACTGGCCATGACAATCATCAGCATGGCATGCGAGCTTTCCAGCAGAGGATTCCAGTCGATATTGAACCACTCCTCAATAAAAATAGCGACAACGCCATAGGATGGATGCAGTAGAAAAAGCCATAGAATCCCTGAAATAGCCGGAGCTATCGCATAAGGCCAGATCAGAAACGTTCGCGTTAAAGATGTGAATTTTAGCACCCGGTTAGCCATAGTGGCGAGAAACAGCCCCCCGCAAATTGAAACCAAAGCCACCGAGCCGCTGAAAAATAACGTGGTTAAAATCGACTTCAAATAGAGTGGATCGATAAACAGGGCAATGTAATTATCGAACCAGACGAACTGGGTTCGAAAGCCAAAGGGATCACTCAATTGAAAAGAGGCCACTATTCCCTGAATAGCCGGCCAATAGAAAAAGGTCGCAGTAACCAGAATTTGTGGCAGAATCAGCAGATAGGGCAATCTTCGTGATTTAAAATAGGAGCGTTTTTTTATCATGTCAAAGAGAGTATCACTCATTCAGGGGCATCCTCAATGAGAAGATGCCCCTGAATCGTTAATTTACCGAAAATCGCAAACGACGGTTATTTATATGTTCTTTCAAACTCACGCAGTTTCACGTTACTTCTGGCCACGGCATTATCCATTGCCTGCTTGGGAGTTTTTGAATCGTTCCAGACCAGCTCAAGCTCTTCGTTGATGATATTGCGGATCTGAATAAAGTAACCGAGGCGCAGGCCACGAGATATTTTCGTCGGAATACGGCGAGTCAACTGTTTGATGCCAACTTCCTGAAGCGGGTTCGCTTCGTAGTACCCATCGGCTTTGAGCTTATCGTAAGCGGTCAGAGTAATCGGGAAGTAACCAGTCTCTTTATGCCAGAGAATTTGTGATTCATTACCTGCTAAATGTTTCATGAATGCTGCAACACCAGCATAGTCCTTCTTCGGCAGACCTTTAAAAACCCACAAGGATGCACCACCGATGATACTGTTCTGCGGCTCTTTCATCCAGGCTTCAACCGGCAGCGGAGCAACATCCCAGGAGAAATCATTGACGGCAGATTTCAGCTTGGCAATCCCACTGATTGAATCGATATAAACACCCGCGTTCTGAGCGATAAACTCAGATTTCGGCCCCTGGTATTTCTGGCCACCGTAAAAGAAACGCTTATCGGCCATCCAGCTCTTCAAGCGAGCGACATGATTAATAACCTTGTCGTTATTAATCATCAGTTCGGTGTCCAGGCCCTCATAGCCATTGGATTTGCTGGCAAATGGAATGTTGTGAATTGCGCTGTAGTTTTCCACCTGAGTCCAGGACTGCCATGCAGTAACCAGACCGCCTTCGACGCCTGATTTAACCAGCTTGCCGGTGATATCTCCCAATTCATCCCAGGTAATTGGCGTATCCTTGGAGAGCATCGGGATACCGGCTTGCTTGAACAGATCAACGTTGTAATACATCACCGGTGTCGATGAGTTGAACGGCATCGACATCAGATTGCCATCAGCATTCATGTAATAGGAGAGAACCGGTTGCAAGTATTGTGACCAGTCAACTTTATACCCCTTGTCCGCCATCAATTCATGGATCGGGTAAATCGCACCCGAGAGCATCATCGTTTGAGTGCCAACCTCGAAGGCTTGCAGGATGTGTGGCTGTTTCCCTGCGCGAACTGCCGCAACCCCGGCATTGACCACTTCATCGTAAGCCCCTTTGTAGGTGGCGACGACTTTGTAGTCAGACTGTGAGTTGTTAAAACTATCAACGATTGTCTGTACCACTTCACCACGCGAACCACGCATGGCATGCCACCAGTGAATTTCGGTCGGGCTAGCAAACGCTGACCCAGCAAAACTGATCAGCAGACCTACCGCCATAACAAGCCAGAAACATTTGATTTTTGACATGTGCTCCTCCTGAAATCGGGTTTTAGATAGTGTCATTCTCAACATAAAAGGTATTGCAAGCAAATCTTTGATGACGCAAAATGCTGACGAACATAAATCAACACTACAACACTCTAAGTAAAGACGAATAATAACGATTCGTCAATGACTAGATTCAAAAAAATCTAGATTAAATAAGAACCATAAATTATTCTATAGTTCCCTCAAAAAACTGACCATATTGTTAATATTTTTATATAGTTAAAAACTTCTTACTAGCTGGAGTATTTGTTTATGGCCAACGTGATTTTAAAGGATGTTTTCAAAAAATATGGCAAACTGGAGGTTGTCCATGGGATCAACCTGAATGTTTTAGACAAGGAATTTGTCGTTCTCGTCGGTCCATCCGGCTGTGGAAAATCGACAGCTTTGAGAATGATCGCCGGGCTTGAAGATATTACCGCTGGAACTATTGAGATTGCTGATCGAGAAGTCAATGACGTTGCACCGAAAGACCGCGATGCGGCAATGGTGTTTCAGAACTATGCCCTCTATCCCCACATGAATGTTTACAAAAATATGTCCTTTGGCCTGACTTTAAGAAAAATGCCAAAAGATGAAATTGAAAAACGGGTTAGAGATGCTGCAGCGATTCTGGAACTTGATGAACTACTCTTCCGCAAGCCGCACGAATTATCGGGTGGCCAGCGACAGCGTGTTGCCATGGGACGAGCCATTGTCCGGCGGCCCGCTGTGTACCTGTTTGACGAGCCATTATCCAACCTTGATGCTAAATTACGTGCCCAGATGCGCCTGGAAATCAAACAACTGCACCATCAGGTGCAAAATACTATCATCTATGTCACCCATGATCAGATTGAAGCCATGACTTTGGCAGATCGGATCGTCGTGATGCGCGACGGTTACATTGAGCAAGTTGGTAGCCCGATAGAGATATTCCAGAATCCAGCGAATGCATTTGTCGCCGGATTCATCGGCTCTCCACCAATGAATCTGCACCCGGCAAGCATAGTCAACACAACTGACGGTCAAAAAATCAAGCTGAGTGACCGCCTGGAGATACCAATCCCGCAAAAAGAGAATACTCAACTTACAGATGGACAAAAAGTCATCATGGGGCTACGCACTGAAGACGTGTTCATTGCCCATGAAGATGAGGAGAAAGCAGAAACACTGACCTTTGCTGTCGAAGGCACGGTCAAAATCGTTGAACCTCTGGGCAGTGAAACCAATTTACATATGGATTTACTGGGAGCGAACCTGGTGGCCAGGTCTGAAGGGCGGCGGCTCTTTTCTGTCGGTGACCAACTGCAGATGACTCTTGACCTGAATCATCTGCATATTTTTGATGCCGAATCGGAACAATCGATTTATTAAATTTTTTAATGGGCCCAAAAGACTCTATCGGACAGAGCTCCGAAGCTTGGAGAACTGGCGTCAAGCCATCTACTTCTTACGACGCCCTGCAAAGGAAAAGTCTTCTGCCGCCGAATATCTTTTTATTTACCCAGCTCAGCAGCAATCTCAGCCGCCCGTAGACAAGAGGTCAGCCGGCCATCAAACTCTTCCGTCGCTGGTACCCGCTCGGCACACTGTGGTGCTGCATAGGGGCAGCGGGTATGAAAGACACAGCCGGAAGGGGGGGAAAGCGGCGAAGGAAGTTCACCGGAAAGAATAATCCGTTGTTTTCGATTCTGCGCTTTCAGGTGGGGGGTTGATGCCAATAACGCCTGGGTGTAGGGATGCCGTGGGCGCTCAAAAATTTGCTCCGCTTGACCATATTCGGCAATCCGACCTAAGTACATCACCATCACCTTATCGGCAATATAACGCACCACCGACAGATCGTGGGCGATAAACACAAAAGCCAAGGTCATCTCCTGTTGCAGGTCCTTGAGTAGATTCAATACCTGAGCTTGAACCGAAACATCCAGTGCCGAAACAGGTTCATCTGCCACCACCAATTTGGGTTGAAGCATCAGTGCCCTGGCAATAGCAACCCGCTGCCGCTGACCACCTGAAAACATATGCGGATAGCGGGTGTAATGCTCTGGGCGCAAACCCACCTTGGTCATAATACCACGAACCCGCTCCTCTACTTCTATTTTCGCCAGATTACTGTTGATGACCAGAGGTTCTCCAATTATTGTACCGATTTTTTTCCTTGGATTAAGTGAGCCATAAGGGTTCTGAAAAATCATCTGCACCCGCTGGCGGGCAGTTTTCAGTTCATGATCTGAAGCATTGACCAGATCAAAACCATCAAACTTCAGCTCACCACTGGTCGGACGCTCAATCATCGTCAACTGACGAGCTAATGTCGACTTGCCACAACCCGACTCACCAACAACCGCCAGAGTCTTTCCCGCCTCAACTTCGAAGCTGACTCCATCAAGAGCCTTGACAATTGCAGCAGGCTTGAATGGTCCTTGAGAGACCGAGTAATAGCGGGTAAGATCACGGGCTTCAAGAATCAGATTCTGAAAACTCATTGCTGTGGTTTTCCTTCTGTATCCAACGGCGTATGACAACGGACCTGACGCCCATCCAGACCTGTTACCAGTTGTGGCACCTGTTGTCGACACCGGTCAGTGGCAAAGCGACAACGCGGATGCAAAAGACATCCGGTCGGGCGATCAAACTGCCCGGGAACCACACCGGGAATTGTTTTCAAGCGAACATCGCCAACCGATCGTTCCGGCAAAGCTTCCAGAAGGGCCGCAGTATAAGGATGGCGTGGAGATTCAAAAATTGCAGGAACCGGGCCCATTTCAACCACCTGTCCGGCATACATCACCACAATTCGCTGCGCCGCTTCAGCAACCACAGCAAGGTCGTGGGTAATCAAGATCAAAGCCATCTGTCGCTGGCGCTGTAAATCAAGTAGCAGGTCAAGAATTTGCGCTTGAATAGTCACATCAAGGGCGGTGGTCGGCTCATCAGCAATCAGCAATCTAGGGTTACAGGCAATTGCCATGGCGATCATAACCCGTTGACTCATTCCACCGGAAAGTTGATGGGGAAAAGCTTTAAGCCTTGCTTGAGGATCTGGGATACCGACCTGTTCCAATAATTCCAGGGTGCGGGAACGACGCATGGCCCGACTGCCACCTTCGTGAATCTTAAGTGCTTCGGCAATCTGAAAACCGGCAGTAAAGCAGGGATTCAGACTGGTCATTGGCTCCTGAAAAATCATTGCTATTTCACGACCGGTGATTTTGCGACGCTGCTTATCCGGCATGGCAAGCATATCCTGCCCGTCAAATTCTACTTTTTCTGCCATGATCCGCCCAGGCCAATCAATCAGACCCATGACCGCCTTGGCCGTCACAGACTTCCCAGAGCCCGACTCACCAACGATCCCAAGAACTTCGCCCTTTTCAATCTCCAGACAAACATTATCAACAGCTCGAAAAGGGTTTTTTTCGCTGCCAAATTCAACGGTTAGATTTTTGATTTCAAGTAGAGACATCAGAGCTTCATTTTCGGATCGAGGGCATCACGCAAACCGTCACCCATCAGATTAAAAGCCAGAACCGTTATCAAGATCATCAGTCCAGGAAAGGTGACCACCCACCAGGCTCGCTGGATAAATTCCAGAGCGTTGGCCAGCATTGATCCCCATTCGGGACTTGGGGGTTGCGCTCCCAGTCCGATAAATCCAAGCGCCGCTGCGTCAAGAATCGCATTAGAGAATCCCAGGGAGGCCTGAACAATCAACGGTGCCATGCAGTTCGGCAGGATAGTAATAAAAATCAGCCGCAAGACCCCTGCCCCACTGACTCGAGAAGCAATCACATAATCCTTGGAGGTTTCAGCTATCACCGAAGCGCGGGTAATCCGAACATAATGGGGAAGGTAGGTGATCGCAATAGCAATCGAAGCATTGATCAAACCAGGGCCCAGAATAGTGACAATAGCCAGAGCCAACAACAGACTGGGTAACGCCATGATAATATCTACGGCACGCATAATCAGAGTATCCGTCATCCCCCTGGCGTAGCCAGACACCAACCCGAAAAAGGTTCCAAGCAGCAGTGACAGAGAAACAACCATCATGCCGATAAACAGCGACAAACGCCCACCAAAAATCAGCCGAGTCAAAACGTCGCGTCCAACTTCATCAGTCCCGAGAGGAAAACGCCAGAGGCCACCATCCTGCCAGGCCGGGGGCGTCAGGATGTAGTCACGGTATTGCTCGTATGGTGAGTGGGGCGTCAGAAAGTTTGCAAACAGTGCTGCCAACAAAACAGTAACAATGATGATGAATCCGATCAGCGCACCACGATTCCCGCAAAAATAGCTCCAGAATTCCCGAAATGGACCCGGGGGAATATAATCATCGACAACCGCAGCCTGGACCTGATCACTCATTTTTTCAGCTTCCTTAGCGGTTGTGACGGATCCGTGGATTAACCACGCCGTAGAGAATATCAACAGTTAAATTGACGAAAATCACAATACAAGAAATCAGCAAAATACCACCCTGTACCGAGGGATAGTCGCGCCGATAAATCGAATCGAGCATCCATTTACCAACTCCCGGCCAGGAAAAAATTGTCTCGGTCAGAATTGCGCCAGCCATCAGGACACCAACTTGCAGGCCAATCACGGTAATGACCGGGATCAACGCATTTCGCAGGGCGTGAATACAAACGACCAGAGGCATGGACAGCCCTTTAGCGCGAGCAACCTGGACATAATCTTCACGCAAAACTTCTAACATTGATGAACGGGTCATCCGGGCAATGACCGCCAGAGGGATGGTTGCCAGGACAATCGACGGCAAGATCAGATGGCGTAACGCTGAAATCAAAGCCCCTTCCTCGCCAGAGAGAAAAGCATCTATCACCATAAATCCGGTCACTTCATCGACCCAGAACATGGCTGAAATCCGGCCTGAAACGGGTGTCCAGCCCAAACCAACGGAAAAGAGAAGGATCAGCAATATACCCCACCAGAAGATCGGCATCGAATACCCGGTGAGGGATAACCCCATCACAGTATAATCTGTCATCTTGCCACGCCTTACGGCGGCAATAATGCCAGCAGGGAGACCTATCGAAACCGCAATGATGATGGCACAGAAACTCAACTCCAGTGTTGCCGGAAAGAGAGTGAAAAACTCCCGCATAACCGGTTCACGTGTCACAATTGAAGTTCCCAGATCGCCCTGGAAAATACCCGTCAGATAATGCCAGTACTGGATCAGCAACGGTTGATCCAGTCCCATCTGCGCCAGTAACTCTGCATGTCGAATCGGATCAACGCCACGCTCACCAGCCATCAACTCGACCGGATCTCCGGGAATCAGACGGATCAGAGAAAAGGTCAGCAAGGTCACACCGATAAAAGTCGGGATAACAACGCCAATACGCTTGAGAAGAAAACTGAACATAAAGGATATTTACCACATAAAAAAGCCGGGAAAGCAAAATTGCTTTCCCGGCCAGAAATAACATTCCCCGAGATTTATTTCAAATCAACACCATAAAAAATATGGCCACCAAGGGGGTCAATCTTAAAATTAGTCACATTTTTACTCATAGGTATAAAGACCACAGAATGAGCGATTGTTGCCCATGGTGCCTGCTCTTTAAAAACAATCTGTGCCTGCTCATAAAGTTTGGTACGCTCGGCAGGATCGGCAACAACCTTAGCTTTTTGAATCAGATCTTCAAACGGCTTGTAGCACCACTGAGAGCGGTTTGATCCACCAACACCGTCACAGCCAAGCAATACGGCCAGGAAGTTGTCCGGATCACCATTGTCACCAGTCCAGCCCAACAGGACAGCACCGTCACGATCAACATCTTTAGAGCGCTTGAGGTACTCGCCCCACTCATAAGAAATAATTTCGACCTTGACTCCAACCTTCGCAAAATCTGCCTGAATAACTTCTGCCATCCGGCGCGCATTAGGATTGTAAGGACGCTGAACAGGCATGGCCCAGATCTTCATCTCAAACCCATTCGGATAACCGGCATCAGCCAACATTTTTTTCGCCGCAACGGGATCAAAAGTGTCATCCACAGTCGCTTCATTGTACGACCAGATCGTCGGTGGAATTGGGTTTTTGGCAATTTTACCGGCACCCTGAAAAACGGTATCAATAATCGCCTGCTTGTTCATTGCTTTATTCAGAGCTTTGCGAACCTTGACATTATCAAATGGGGCAACTTTAGTATTGTAAGCCAAGTAACCGACATTCAAACCTTCCTGCTCCATCAGGTTGATTTTTGGATCAGCTTTCATGGCAGCAACATCTGCCGGGTTTGGGTAAGGCATAATTTGACATTCGCCAGTTTGCAACTTTGCATAGCGAACTGAAGCATCGGGGGTAATGGCAAAAACCAGCTTATCGATTGCAGCTTTACCCTTCCAGTAATCTTTAAAAGCGGTGTAACGAATTTGTGCATCTTTTTTATAACCCGCAAAAACAAAAGGCCCGGTACCGATTGGCCACTGATCAACTTTGTCAGGGGTTCCAGCCTTCATCATCGCGTCTGCATATTCTGCAGACTGAATAACGGCAAAATCCATCCCCAGGTTCGCCAGCATGGGAGCTTCTGGACGATTGAGAACAAATTTAACGGTATAATCGTCAACTTTTTCGATTTTATTCAACAGATCAGGCATCGACATGCCATTGAAATATTCGTAATTGCCGCCGGAGATTGCATAAAAGGGATGATCTTTTTTCCACTGCCGTTCAAAAGTGAAAATAATATCATCGGCATTCATATCGCGAGTCGGTTTGAAATGTTCGGCAGAATGAAACTTGACCCCCTTGCGCAATTTGAAGGTGTAAGTTTTAGCGTCCGGTGAAACCTCCCAACTTTCAGCCATTCCTGGCTCAAGTTTGGTCGTGCCCTGGATAAAATGGGTCAAACCTTCAAAAACATTTTTTGAAGTCGCGTCAAAAGTTGTCCCAGCCGTGTAGAAAATGGGATTAAACCCTTCTGGACTGCCTTCGGAACAGTAGACCAGCGTTTTGGCCTGTGCCTGGCCAACAAACAGCAACAGGAGCAGAAATGGTAAAAACCGAATGAGAATTTTTTGCATTGTTGAAGCCTCCTTTTAATATTGAGTGAAGACAAAATTTCAATGATGTCACAGCAACTCATTAAAATTTTGCCCAAGGAAAAATCTATAGAGAGATCAGAAAGTTGTCAAGAAGAACCCCGTTCTATTTTCTATTTCATCGACCTGTAAAGGAATTGGCCGACCCAACAAACGGCTCCCCTCCTTCGTCACCAGAAAGTCATCTTCCAAGCGAATTCCGCCGAAATCAAAATACTCTGACAGTTTAGCATAATTAATAAATTCTGCATGCCGCCCCTCAGCTTTCCACTGCTCTATCAATTGCGGGATAAAATAAATTCCCGGCTCCACCGTCAGCACAAAGCCTTCCTGAAGTTCGCGCCCCAAACGCAGCCCGGAGAGGCCGAACTGGGTTGAACGCAGAATTTTGCCATCGTAACCGACCTCATCCTCACCAAGATCCTCCATGTCATGGACATCTAACCCCAACATGTGCCCCAACCCGTGTGGCATAAACAGTGCGTGGGCACCGGCGGCAACAGCATGGTCAACATCTCCAGACATCAACCCAAGAGACTGCAAACCCTCGACCAATATTCGGCAGGCAGCCAGATGGACATCAAGATAAGCGATACCGGGTCGGATTAACTCACGCGCCCGCGCCATAACGGTCAAAACAACCTGATAAACCTCTCGTTGCCGAGGGCTGAACTTTCCCCCGACCGGAACAGTACGGGTATGATCGGAGGCATAGTGCAAATAGCTTTCTGCACCACAATCGACGAGGAGCAGGTTGCCATCCTGCAACTGGTGATTCCTCTGGTGATTATGCAGAGTTTCTCCATGGATGGTCACTATCGGCGGAAAAGAGAGCATCCTTCCGGCACGTGCAGCAACGGCTTCCAGTTCACCATCAATTTCCCATTCATAAACGCCCTCTCGGGCCATTCGCATTGCCGCGATATGCAGTTGATAACCCAGATCAGCGGCAGTTTCCAGCTCTGCAATCTCTGCCTCACCCTTAATCGATCGGAGAGACACAACTGCTTTGATCAACGAGAGAGAAACATCCTTATCCACATTTGCAATACTTTTGCCCAACAGTCCACCCAGCATGATTTTGTTTTCAGCCCGACAGGTCGGCAGGTAGTGAACCGTTCTCCCCGCAGCGATTGAAGCAAAAAGGAGATTTTTCAAATCGGAAACTGGTGCCACATCGGCCATCCCAATCCGCTCCGCTTTATTCTGTAACGTTGGCTGCGGTCCGCTCCAGACCACATCATCGAGACCCTGTTGTTTTCCGAACAGAATTTCACGACCGGAATCGACATCCAGCAAGACCGCAAGTCCAGGTTGGTCCAAACCGCAAAAATAGAGAAAGCTGCTGTCCTGACGAAAACGATAGCAATTGTCTGCTGAGTTAAAGGGGGAATCGACATTTCCCAGCAGCAGAATTAAACCGCCTTTGACCTGCTGAACTAATTGTTGCCGCCGCAGCTGATAGTTTTCTACTTTGAATGTTATCATCTCGTTACTCACCTTATTAGAAAACTTAACAAGTCATATTTTTCAAACAACCTCTTTCGGGTTATGATAAACTTTGGCATCAATTCCCAAGGAGAAAGCTATGTCACGCTGGTTGAAAATTACTCTGATTTCTGTTGTGGTTATTTTCGGGTTGTTGCTTTCTACAATGCTGATCGTCCCCTGGCAGATCAAAAAGCAAGGCAGTCATTGGATTGCCGAAAACACTGCCCGCAGCTTAACGATAGAAAAAGCATCCTTCAACCCTTTTACGCTGACAGTTGAAATCAGTGGCACAAAACTGACTGAACAGAATAGCGATCAAACCTTTGTTGCATTTAAAAGGTTGATGCTCTCCGGCAGCGTTAAATCTATCATTAAACAGGCGATCATCCTTGACCGTGTGGAACTTGATGACCCTTTCGTAAATCTCGAGTTGCTTGGCAAGCAGGAATTCAACTTCTCTGATTTTACCCGACTTGGCAGTGAAAAACCTGACCCGGTTGCCACTGAACCCTCAAAACCTCTCTATTTTTCCCTCAATAATATTGTCCTCACCAATGGCAGTATAGATTTTACCGACAAAACCTCGGAGAAGAAGTCTCAACATAAAATCCGCGAGCTGGCATTGAGAGTTCCTTTTGTTGGCAACATCCCCTATCTAACAGATAAATATGTTGAACCGTTGTTGCGAATGCTTTTAAACGGTGCTGAAATCGAGGCAGAGGGGAAGTTGAAACCATTCAAGGATTCGCTGGAAACTAATCTTTTCCTGACCCTTGATAATGTTGATCTGGCTTACTACGCCTTTCATTCCCCCATTCCGCTTCCGATCGATGTCAAGCAGGGAATGCTTGATTGCGAAATTGATCTCTCCTACAAGATTTCCAAATCGGAAAAACCAATATTGATGCTCGGAGGCGAGCTGGCACTTTCTGATATTGATCTGCGCGAGCTGGATGGCCGTGAGCTGTTCCGGATGCCAACCCTGATTCTCGATCTCGACTGGGCAGATCTCTTTGTGCAGGACTTCAACCTGGTGTCTCTCGACATCTATGAACCACAGATCTATGTCGACCGGGACAAATCAGGGCGTTGGAATTTTCAGCGCATCATGCTGCCGGAAGAAACAGCAGCCGTCGCAAAAGAAGAGTCTACGACGGAAGACGCAGCAGCTGGCAGTTTGCCCCTCCTAACGATTGAAAAACTGGCCTTGATGGATGGACAGATCCATTACCGTGATGATTTTGTCCCCAGTGGTTTTGTTGAAGAGATTCGCCAGATCAACCTGAATTTAGATGGCTTTTCAACCCACCCAGGGAAAAAAACCGCCGCGACCCTGAAGCTACAGACCGACCGCGACTTTGCCATAGCAATCAACGGCGAACTGGGGATTAATCCAGCAGTTGCAGTTGTGGATTTAACCGCTGGCACGCTCCCCCTTAAACCTTACTACCCCTATTTGGAAGGACTGTTGACCGCCCCGATTGAAGGCGTTCTGAATCTTGCCGGGCAAATAATCTACACCGCAGATAGCAATATTCAAGTTAAACAGGCTCAGCTGGAGTTAAATGACCTGCTGGTCCCCTTTTCTGGCAAGGATCAGTTTACCTTGTCAGATTTCAGCATGACCGACAGTTCTTTTGACCTGCAACAACAAACTATCAGCCTCGGCACCATCCAATTGAGCAGTGGGAATATCAAAGCAACCCGACTGGCTGATGGCAGTTTTTCACCACTACAACTGCTACGAGAACAACCACCGACCGACAGCGCTGCGACAGTTAAAAACAGCGAACCGAACCAACCCTGGAAAATTCGTGCTGAAAGTGTTGATCTACAAAAATTCAAACTCCTGTTAACCGATGCCAGCCTGGCCAAAGAACCACAAGTCAATATACCTGACTTCACCCTCCATGCGGAAAATCTCAGCTATCCGATTGCCGAAAAAAGCCCTTTTGCCCTGACTGCAAAAGTGGGTAAAAAAGGCAGCATCAACGTTGATGGTACGGTTGTTCACACGCCTCTACAGCTCCAGGCACAAACCCAGATCAAGTCATTCCCGCTGACTTTCTTGAACAATTTTGTTCCGGAAGGAATCGAAATCAGCTTTAAAGATGGTAAGCTCTACTCGTCTCTGGCAATCCATCTTGAGCAGCAGCCTGAAAAATTCAGCGGGAAATTTTCCGGGAAACTCAATGTCAGCAACTTCGACCTGCGTGATCCCATCGGTGAAGGTGAACTTCTCACCTGGGGGAACCTCAACCTTGACGACATTAAAGGGGAGATTACCCCCTTTTCACTTCACGTTAAAGAGGTTGTCCTGAGCGATTATCTGGCAAACATCCAGATCACTCCAGAGGGGCGGGTCAACTTGACCAGTATAACTGCAACCAAGGCAGCAACTAACCTCGAAGAGGCTAACTCTGAACAATCTGGAATCAAAGAAGTCGTTATCACTGAAGATATCTCCCCTTCTGAACCTCCACCTGATATCCGAATTGACGCTCTGACATTGCAAGGTGGAACCGTCTCCTTTATTGACCGTCACTTGCCTAGTATCTTTTCGACCACCATGTATGAATTAGGTGGCCGGGTAACCGGGTTAGCTTCCGCAGAACAGATGCAAGCCGATGTTGATTTGCGCGGCCAACTGGAAAATCATTCGCCACTGACTGTCAGTGGAAAAATCAATCCTTTAAGCCGGGATCTGTTTGCTGATCTGACCCTCAGTTTCAAAGATATTGATCTGACTCCAATGACCCCTTACTCGGGAACTTATCTTGGTTATGTGATCGACAAAGGAAAGCTTTATCTCGATCTGAATTACCATATAGAACATCAGAAAATCAGTGCAAAAAACAAAGTTATGATCGATCAGTTTACTTTTGGGGATACCGTTGAAAGTGACAAGGCGACCTCTCTTCCCGTTGCGTTTGCTATTGCGTTACTGAAAGACAGTAACGACGAAATCCACCTTGATGTTCCCATTTCCGGAGATCTGAGCGACCCTGATTTCAGCATCGTTGGGGTTATCTTCACAGTGCTGAAAAACCTGTTAGTCAAAGCAGCTACGTCGCCATTTTCTCTGCTTGCTTCGATGCTCGGCGGTGATGAAGATTTCACTGGCATCAGCTTTGCCAGTGGTATCACAACGATTGACGAAGAGCAGTTGACAAAACTTGCAGGTCTGGCTGAAATGCTTGTCAAACGGCCCGCACTGACTCTGGAAATCAGTGGTTTCGCCGACAAAGAGCTAGATCCTGAAGGATATCGACAAGAGCAACTGCGACAGAAGCTGGTTGACTCAAAGTGGCGAAAGATGGAAGAAGATGGTAACGCCCCAGCATCGAAAGCAGACGTTGTCATCAGCACCGAAGAGCACCCGGAGGTCCTGTTGGAAGTCTACAAAGAGGCCGAATTTCCTCGCCCGCGTAGTTTTATCGGGATCCTCGAAAAACTGCCGGCACCCGAAATGGAAAAGCTGCTGCTGACCAATATCCTGGCCGGAGAAGAACAGCTTCAGGAACTGGCAAAATTACGCGCCATGGCAGTGCGTGATGCGCTGGAGGCAGTCAACGCAGAGATCAAACCTCGCCTTTTTCTGAAGAAGACAGATATTTATCAGCCGCCCAAAGATGGCCCGGCGAGTCGGGTTGAATTTAATATCAGCAGCAAGTAAAGGTCAGCAAATTCAATATGAGATATTATCTATTCCATTTTATCCTGATCGTTTTTTTCATCAGCATTACAACTTCCAGCTTTGCTGCACTACAGCTGGAAGGCTCTCCGACGCAGAGTGGGTTACTCCGCGGTCATATCGATCCGGGTGAACAAGTTTTTTATGCCGATCAGCAGTTGAAAATTGCCCCGGATGGATCTTTCATTCTTGGGTTTGGTCGCGATGTGACGCCCCAACAATCTTTGACCCTGATCGATTCTGATGGCATTGAACATATCCACAAATTGACTCTCAAACAGCGTAAATACGACATCCAAAGAATCGATGGCATCAGCAAAAAGATGATGAATCCAAGTGAGGAAGATCTAAAACGCATCAGGCAGGAAGCACAGCAGGTTGCAAAAGCTCGGCAACAAGACAGTGGCCGACTTAATTTTCAAGAAAGTTTTATCTGGCCGGTGATTGGTCGAATCAGCGGGATTTATGGCAGCCAGCGTATTTTGAATGGAGAACCACGCCGACCCCACTTTGGTATCGATATCGCCGCTCCCACAGGAACCCCGGTTAAAGCTCCCGCAGGAGGCGTGATAACAATGGTTCATAAAGGGATGTTCTTTTCCGGTGGAACCTTAATTGTCGATCACGGTCATGGACTCTCTTCAAGTTTTCTCCATCTAAGTAAAACCCTCGTCAAAGTGGGGGAACACGTTGCTCAGGGGCAGCAGATTGCCAAAGTTGGTGCATCCGGACGGGTGACAGGTCCACATCTTGATTGGCGGATCAACTGGTTTAAACAACGCCTTGATCCAGCGCTACTGGTTCCCCCGATGCCGAAAAAAAACTGAATCCGCACAGAGAAAACCCTCGGGGAAATAGCGAAAGTTAATAGAGCTTCCGCTTTGAAAAACTCGAGCCAAGCACATTAAAGGTGTTTTCAACGATAAATAATGCGTGTTCATCTACCGTAAATACAATCTCTTCCAAACGTTTCAGCTGAATGTTGTTGATCACCACCATCAGCACCGTTTTAGCCTCACGGCGATAGGCCCCAACCGCTGGCACCATTGTTGTGCCGATTTTCAAATGACTCATTATCTGGTCAGCAACCTCTTCCGCTTGCGGAGAAATAACAAAGACCAGTTTACGCTGGCTGAACAATGACAAAGTATAATCAATGGTCTGTGCCGCAATAAATACGGCAATCATTGATGCAATCACCAGATCGGTCGACATCGAAAAAAAACAGGCCAGATAGAGGAGCATATTGAAGCAGAACGAGAACTTACCGACCCCTATATTATATTTCTGAAACAGGATAATCGCCAGAACATCAGCCCCACCATTGGATCCCAGTGAACGTAGAACCATACCACTGCCAACCCCTAAGAAAGCGCCGAAAACAATGGCGGCGTAGAGTTGATCATCTATTTGAATCGGGATATTGATAAACTGATACGACAATGAAACAATCAACATTGCCAGTGCGCTGTACCAGAGGAAGCGCCGCGATACAAACAGATAACCGAGAATAAACATCGGGATATTAAGGCACAGAAAAAGGAGTCCCGGATTCAACCAATGAGTCAGATAGTGGATCAACGAAGCAATCCCGAATAAACCGCCGGGGACAAACTGGTGAGGAGTTGCAATCCCTTTAATGGCAACGGTTTGAATCAAAGAACCAATAATTATCAACCCGCAGTTCCAGAAAACCGAATAAACATATTTGCGTTTTTTGTCGCTCATACCTTATCCTTCCACAATAATGATGGTTCTTGTAGTTGGTGCAAAAAAAGCGAAACTTTGAACCCCTAAATGATCCGTGTCAACTAAGATTATCAAGTTTTTTAAAAAATAATTCATCATGGATAAAAAATGGCTCAATTTGAATTACAATCTGACTATCAACCCTGCGGCGACCAGCCAGAAGCGATTAAGGAACTGGTCGAAGGTCTCGACCGTGGCGACCGCCATCAGGTGTTGCTCGGAGTCACTGGCTCGGGCAAAACCTTCACCATGGCCAATGTGGTCAACCAACTGCAACGCCCAACCCTGGTACTGGCTCACAATAAAACCCTGGCAGCTCAGCTCTATGGTGAATTCAAGGAGTTATTTCCAAACAACGCCGTCGAATATTTTGTCAGCTATTACGATTACTACCAGCCGGAAGCTTACGTTCCTTCAACCGATACCTTTATTGATAAAGACAGTTCAATCAACGAAGAAATTGATAAATTGCGCCACAGCGCCACCCGCTCGCTTTTATCACGCAAGGACGTACTGATTGTCGCTTCGGTCAGCTGTATCTATGGCCTTGGGTCACCAGAAGCTTACTATGGGATGCTGGTGAATCTGCAGACCGGGATGGAACTCGACCGCAACAAATTTCTCCACAATCTGGTTGAAATCCAGTACGAACGTAACGATATCGATTTTCACCGTGGCACCTTCCGGGTGCGCGGTGACAGTGTCGAAATATTCCCCGCCTATGAAGAAAAACGGGCTTTGCGGATTGAATTTTTTGGCGATGAAATTGACGCAATCAGCGAAATTGATCCTCTGCGAGGCAAGGTAATCGACCGGCTCGACCGCACCGCCATTTTCCCTGCTAGCCATTACGTGGCAACCAAGCCGACCCTGAAACGGGCAATTACCGAAATTCAGGATGAGTTACAGGAGCGAATTCAGTATTTTAAGGAGCGCAACATGCTCCTGGAAACTCAACGAATCGAACAGCGAACCTTGTTCGATATTGAGATGATCGAGGAAATGGGTTATTGCCAGGGAATTGAAAATTATTCCCGCTTTCTTGATGGTCGCAAGGTTGGGGAACCACCAGCAACGCTGCTTTCCTACCTGCCGGACAATGCCCTGATGTTTATCGATGAAAGCCATGTCAGTGTCAGCCAGGTCGGTGGGATGTATCGAGGTGACCGCTCACGCAAAGAAACTCTGGTCAACTACGGGTTCCGCCTTCCTTCGGCACTCGACAACCGTCCGTTGATGTTTGAAGAATTCCAAAAACGTCAGCCGCAAACGGTCTATGTTTCAGCCACCCCCGCCGATTATGAACTGGAAAAGGCTCACGGTGTTTTTGTGGAACAGGTTATCCGTCCAACCGGATTGGTCGACCCCCCGATTGAAATCCGCCCAGCCACCGAACAGGTAGATGATCTGATCGAGGAAATCCGCAAAACTGTCAGTAACAATTCGCGGGTGTTGGTGACCACATTAACTAAACGGATGGCTGAAGACCTCACCAGCTATCTCAAGGAATTAAATATCCGCGTAAACTATCTCCATTCTGATATCGACACCCTTGAACGAGTGCAAATCATCCGCGCTTTACGTGAAGGAGAGTTTGATGTTCTGGTTGGCATCAATCTGTTACGCGAAGGATTGGATATTCCAGAAGTAGCGCTGGTCACCATCCTGGATGCCGACAAAGAAGGTTTTCTCCGCTCAGCTCGGGCACTGATCCAGACCTGTGGGCGAACAGCACGCAATGTCGACGGAAGGGTGATCATGTATGCTGACAAAATCACTAAATCGATGCAAGCCTGTCTCGATGAAACAGAACGTCGCCGCGAAAAACAGTTGGCCCACAATGAAGAACACGGCATCACACCTCAATCAATTAAAAAGTCAATGCGATCCATTCTTGAAGATCTTTCGGCAAAAACTGATCTCGAACGATCAATGATAGCAGAAGCAGGTGTAGATTATAGCAACCCGGAGCAGTTGAAAAAGAGAATTACAGAACTCAAAAAAGAGATGCTTGCCGCAGCTGCCGACCTCAATTTTGAAAAAGCAGCCGAGTTACGTGACCAGATGTTGCGCATGGAAAAACAGGAATTAGCCTTACGTTAAGGAATCGTTATGCCAATCTCATTTTATGAAGCCCGCCAGCAGATACTCGATACTGTTCCCTCTCTTGCGATTGAAAAAGTTCCGTTGCTTAACGCAGCAGGCCGAGCCATCGCTGAAGATATCATTGCGCATCAATCGTTGCCGCCCTTTGATAATTCTGCGATGGATGGTTATGCGGTTCGAACGGCAGATTGTCTCCCCGGCACAACCCTTCCCATAGCAGGCTACCTGCCGGCCGGGGAAAACTCTTTCAATACAGTCAAACCGGGAACCGTCGTTAAAATTATGACTGGAGCTCCAGTTCCACAAGAAGCCGATGCAGTGATTCCCCTGGAAGACTGCAAAGAAGATCAGGACAAAATAACCATTCTACATACGGTGAAAAAGGGGGACCATATTCGCTGGGCAGGAGAAGATATCCGCCCCGGCGATCGAGTTATCCCTGCCGGCACGCTGCTCCGTTCAGCAGAAATCAGCTTACTCGCCTCGTTCCGCCTAGCAACTGTTCCCGTTCACCGGCGGGTTCGCGTTGCCATCCTCGCTACCGGAGATGAATTGCAGGAAATTGACGAGCTCTATTTTGACGGTGGAATCGTCAACAGTAACTCCTGGGCCCTTGCCGCCGCCGTTCAAGAAATTGCCGCTGTACCAGTGATGCTTGGGATTGCCCGCGACAACCTGCCAAATCTGCGCGAAAAAATCAAAGAGGGGTTGCAGGCTGATGTTTTAATCACCTCAGCTGGCGTCTCTTCCGGGGATCGGGACCTGGTTCGAGAAGTCCTTGCAGAATTTGGAGTTAAAGAGGTTTTTTGGAAACTTAACATTAAACCGGGGCACCCGACAGCTTTCGGGATGTACAATAATACGCCGGTTTTTTCACTGCCCGGAAATCCGGTTTCCACACTATTAACTTTCGAAGAATTTGTCCGACCCGCCCTGCTGAAAATGATGGGGCATCGAACCGTGCTGAAAACACTGCATCGAGCCACCCTGACCGAACCGATCAAGAAAAAAGCAGGACGACTGCAGATATTACGC
>JAQIBX010000120.1 GCA_027858895.1 Desulfuromusa sp.
TGTCAGAAGGACAAGGAAAGCTGAATGGGGAACCGTTTTAACTGGGCCAACGCTACGACTGGAGTTCAAGATCAGATGGAGGTTCCTTTGATTTTCACAGCTTCTCAAAAAAGCAAACTTCTCGCCGTCGATGACAGCGCCATAAATCTTATCACCCTTTTAGCTCTGCTCGGTGAAAACTACGATTTGCGCGTTGCTAGTGATGGCGAAGCAGCGTTGAGCTTAATTGCTAGCGATTTCTTACCCGATTTGATTCTGCTCGATATCATGATGCCGGGAATGGATGGCTATGAGGTATGTCGGCGGTTGAAATCTGACAAAGCAACCCAGCATATTCCTATTATCTTTTTAACCTCCCTGGACAATGAAGAAGATGAAAGCAAAGGTTTAGAGCTGGGGGCGGTTGACTACATCACCAAACCTTTTAATCCAGCCATAATGAGGCAACGGGTACAGATTCAGCTAGAGTTAAAAAGAAATCGGGACCAGCTTCAGGAGTTAGTTGCTGAAAAAACTCAGAAATTGCGTATTGCCCATACTGAAACCGCCAAAAGTGAGGCTTCTGTGCAAAGTATCCTTAAGTCTGCTCCGGTCGGTATTGGGTTGATCGTTGATCGTAAACTCCAGTGGATCAATCAAAGAATGGAAGAAATGGTTGGTTACACGAGTGCCGAACTTGAGGGAAAAAGCGCTCGGGTGCTCTATCAGTCGGCTGATAAATTTGACTGGGTTGGAAAAGAAAAATATGCACAGATCAGCCAACATGGAACCGGATCAGTGGATACGCAATTCATCACAAAAGAGGGTTCGGTTATTGATGTCTTTCTCAATTCTACCCCTCTGGATAGCAATGATTTATCTGTAGGGGTTATTTTTACCGCTTTGGATATTACTGAGAGAAAAAAAGCTGAAAGTTCCATCATCAAAGCCAAAGAAGAATGGGAGACCACCTTTGACGCCATGGCTGACATGGTGACAATTCATGACAGAAATATGCTGATTGTCCGGGCCAACAAATCTGCGCATGACTTTTTTGGTGCAGCGCTTGGTGGGTTGAATGGGAAAACATGTTGTGAGGCTTTTTGGGACTCTGACATAACCTGCCCCGATTGTCCCCTGCAAAAAACAGTAAAAAATGGAGAACAATGTTCCGAAATCCTCAGCCACAATCTTTCCAACAAAACCCTGCAGGTCACAACCGTCCCTATTCCAGTAGAACATGGGCAAGTAGAATATTTTATCCATGTTGCCAGGGATATCTCAGCACAACAACAGCTGGAGAAAGAAGCCAACCGCGCAAGCAGATTAGCGTCGTTGGGTGAGTTAGCCGCTGGAGTTGCCCACGAAATCAATAATCCAAATGCCTTAATTCTCTATAATAGTGACATCCTGGATGCTGTTATTAAAGATCTTCTCCACTTCCTTGAAAAAAACCCACCGGCGGATTCTGCCCAGTTGTTTGGTGGATTGCCCTATCGCGACGCCCTTTCTGAAATCCCCATTCTGTTGCCCTCTATTCATGATTCTGCCCAACGAATCAAGCGTATTGTCAATGATTTACGTGATTTTTCTCGTCAGGACAGTTCTGCTAGCGATGAAGCCGTTGACCTGAATCAGGTTGTTCATAGTTCTGTACGCTTGGTTAATAACGCGATCAAGAAAGCAACCGATTATTTCACGCAGGATCTAGCCAAAACCCTCCCTGCAGTTAGAGGTGTCGCAGGGCGCCTTGATCAGGTTGTCATCAACCTGTTGCTGAATGCTTGCCAGGCGCTTGAAAATCGCTCCCAGACAATATCAATCTCAACGGACTATGACGTAAATATGGAACAGGTCAGGGTGGTGGTTGTCGATGCAGGATGTGGAATGACCGCCGCTGTTCTGGAGCATATTTTTGAACCCTTTGTCACCACAAAAAGGAAACAGGGCGGGACGGGCTTAGGTCTTTCGGTTTCGGCTCGAATCATCAAAGAGCATCATGGAGAGTTGAAATTTACCTCTGTCCCCGGCGACGGAACAAGGGCAACGATCAGTTTACCGGTGTGTAAGGAGGGCAAGCATGTCAACTAAAGTCCGCAATCCAGAAAGACCCATCCTGATGGTTGATGACGAGCCAGCCTGGTCGCATAGTCTGGCTTTATCGCTGAAGGTTTCCGCAGGAATTGACCATGTTATTCCCTGTCACGACAGCCGTGAAGCGCTGGGGTTGCTGGAAAAAAATGAATACAGCCTGGTCCTCCTTGACTTAACCATGCCTTATGTCAGCGGTGAGACTCTTTTGGCGAAAATCAGTGAAACCTATCCTGATATTCCGGTGGTGATCATTAGCGGGATGAATCAGATCGACACGGCAATCCGCTGTGTTAAAGGCGGTGCGGCAGATTTTTATGTCAAAACTGATGAGCGGGAACGGGTTGTCAGTGGAATTGTTCGGGTCTTGAAACAAAACCAGTTGCTGCATGAAAACCGTCGCCTGGCTGAAGGTTTATTACAGGATAACTCTGAAAAAAATCCGGCGTTTGCAGCCATCGTCACAAATAATGCAAAAATGCGTGGCATCTTCTCTTACCTGCGCGCAATCGCCAAAAGCTACGAACCCATTCTGATTATTGGTGAGAGTGGCACCGGAAAGGAATTGATTGCCCGGGCTCTTCATCAACTGCGTTGCCCTGACAAACCCTGGGTTGCGGTTAATGTTGCCGGACTGGATGATATGGTTTTTAGCGATACCCTGTTCGGGCATGTCAAGGGGGCTTACACAGGAGCAGATCAGAACCGCAAAGGGATGATTGAAGAGGCTGGTGATGGTGTTTTGTTCCTCGATGAAATTGGAGATCTAGCCATCGCCTCTCAAGTAAAATTACTCCGCTTGCTACAAGAGGGAGAATATTATCCCCTCGGCAGTGACCGTCCATGTAAAAGTAAAGCGCGTATCGTCACGGCCACCAACCAGAATTTATCCGCCAAAGAGGCAGAAGGAAGTTTTCGCCGCGATCTGCACTTTCGTCTTTGTTCGCATCGAGTTGACTTGCCTCCTCTGCGCGAGCGTAAAGAAGATCTGCCCTTGTTACTCGAATTCTTTTTAACCGTAGCTGCCGAAAGTATGGAAAAAAACAATCCGACTATCCCACCGGAGCTGCTCACTTTATTGTCAACTTACTCTTTTCCCGGTAATGTCAGAGAATTGCGCGCTATGGCTCATGATGCTGTGAGCGTTCATCCGGGTGGAGTTTTGTCGATGACGCGTTTTAAAGCAGCAATTGACAGCAATGAACAGCCGTTTGAAAAAAATGTTGAAGTTGCTGGCTCTTCTTCCGCTAAAGTACAATTCAGCGAGGAGCTGCCAACCTTAAAAGAACTGAGCCAGATATTAATCAACGAAGCACTGCAACGTTCTCAGGGTAATCAATCAATTGCTGCACGGATGTTGGGAGTGACACCACAGGCACTCAGTAAACGTTTAAAAAAACCTGACATTTCATAAATCACAAACCCAAATCAAAACAAAGGCTGATTGCCACCAAGAGCACCAAGGAAAACCATTCCTAAACGTTTTGATTCTCTTGGAGCGCTTGGTGTCTGGTGGCTAATCTTTTTAAGCCTTTTTTAGAACCTTCTTTTGGATTATAGAACCGATAAATAAAAGGGATTTAACTTTGGTTGTAGTGACAACTTTAGTTGAATCCCTTTTTTATTGTTTAAAAACAGCTGTTTGAGTTCTTATTGCTGATTTTGTTGTAACTTTAATTGATATGGTTTGTTTCTCTATAAATTATTCTTCGAAAGTAATTCCCTTAAATATCGATATGTTATGCGTCAATAGTTAACTGGCACTAAGCTTGCTGTATTGTTTGGCTAATTCTAATAAGGATTTATCGAATTCACTGCGGAGGGACATGACATGAACCATAAAATTATCTTTGTTGATGATGAAGTAAACATCCTCAAAGCCCTGAAAAGGGACATGACTATGGCTGATATCGATGCTGAATATTTTACCAGCGCCGAAGACGCTCTTGTCTATTTAAGCCAGCATCAAATTGATATTGTGGTCAGTGATTTCTGTATGCCAGAGATGAATGGCGTTACGTTTCTAAAAGAAGTCCAAATAAGCTACCCGGATATTTATCGCGTTATTTTAAGTAGCTGCGGAGTAGAAAGTTCTGAACTCAATAAAGCACTCAAAAGTAGAACCGTTGAGCAGTGCTTTGCCAAGCCTTGGGATGTAAATGAGCTATTAGCCTATTTTGAAAGGTTTAAAGATCATGCACAACATTCTTTTATTTGAAGAAAATCAGGAAAAAATTCCGCACCTGGTTTTTCTGCTGAAATTAGCTGATATCAACTGCACCGTGGCCAGAACAGCTGAAGAAGTCATTAACTGGCTTACTGCTGATCGGCTGATGGTCATTAATTTTGATTTGGTGGTGTTGAATTCATTACAAGGAAGTGGAATGGACAACATGTTGCTGACTGAACTGTGCGAGGTTGTCACGGTTCCAGTTGTCTGTGTTAAACGCCAAGACGTGCCACCCTCCATATTTTTAATTCATCATGTTGTGACGTGTCATCCTGACGACCTGTTGGATTGCGTTAAACAACAGCTTCTTTCGGCAAATACTCAACTCTCAAAGGAGATAGCCCAATGACAGCAACCGTTGATAGAGCTCAGGAAGAGCTGCAGATCGACCAGGACACGATGCAGGGGATGTTCCTGACCTTTGATCTGGCAGGTGAAGGGTATGGTTT
>JAQIBX010000158.1 GCA_027858895.1 Desulfuromusa sp.
TCCTACATTTCTTTGCGAGCTCTGCGTGAGATAGCTTCTGACTTTGATTCAAAGCCCTTATTTCTCTTCTGCTGATATTTTCAAGCGATCAACCAGGACAACTTGAGTCAAGTGGATAACCAGTAAAAAGATTTTAGTCGCCAAGTTGAGTTTAGTGGATAACCAGATAGTCATATTATTTATTTCCATTTCTATGTTTTATTCTGTTACTTTTTTCATTGAAATTATAAATCGATTTTTGCCCCTGAAAAATGAGTTATAAGCTGTTTTTTGAGCGACACGTTGTGTATTTGTCTTGGTATTTCTTATGGTTAGTTTGGTCCGACCCTAAATGGACCATTGCTATCCGTCAGATCCCCGGCATACATCGGAAAGTCTTTTGGCCAGATCACAAAGCACGTCGGCATACTGTTCAGTAAATCCGGCAAGCGTATGATCCAATGTGGTCGAAGTAAAAGATACGGCCCCGAGTGGATATTTGGTTGGCCGACCAAGGATGGGTGCAGCGATGGCGATCAGGCCATTTATGTATTCCTCATTATTCAGAGCGTATCCTTTTTGCCGTGCCCGTTCGAGATCATCATGGAGAACCTTTACATCGGTGATGGTGTTTTCCAAACGGTGTGTAAATGACTGACTTTTAATCAGCTCATTCAGCTTTTCAGCAGGCAGAAAGGCCAGGACCGCTTTTCCCGAGGCCGTACAATAAAGCAGTTCGCTGACAGCATCCTGTCGGTATGTCAGTGTATTGGATGTTTCTCTTCTGTAGACTTTGACAAGTTGCCTGGAGTGAAACAGGGTCACATCGATACTGATGTTGTGCCGGGAATGAATCTCGTCAACCAGGGGTTCAATCAGTTTGTTGGTTTCAAAACCATAGAGCAATCGGTTGCCGAGCACGAAAGACATGGGGCCCAGTCGCAAGCGTTTGGATTGGTGATCTTTCTTCAGGTAACCCAATTCCACAAATGTGTTAACAAGCCGGTAGGCCGAAGTCATATTAAATTTCAGCTGTTCGGCGATTTCCGTCAGACTCCAGTTAGGATGGTTCTCATCAAAAAGATTTAAAATGCGTATTCCTTTTTCGAGGGTTTTGGCGAAATAGTCCTTATTCTCCTTCGGCATCTTTAGGATCCTTATCTGCTGGCCATAGTCGAAGCCGCACCCGGCACGAACCGCGGACTTTGTTATTGCGTTCCCTTGGGGGTTGGGCTCGTGCGAGATGAGCCGTTTCATTGTTCCGCTGTGCAGGACCTGCCCGCATATTCTTCATTGACGCTTATTTTTAATTGACAATGTATCGGAGGAATCAATACACTACAATACGTAAACTGGTTACCATTATAGTAACTAAAGTTTGAGTGAGATACAAGTTATGTTTTTAGGTGGAGATAGCACGACGATGGAAGACGTTCGAACCGATTACCTGTTTTACCAGTCCCGTAAAAAGCTCCCTTTTGTCGATTACGCCGAAGGGATTTATATTTACGACACGTCGGGAAAAGAGTATCTGGACGGCTGTTCCAGCGCCATCAACTGCAATATCGGCCATGGCTGCACCCGCATCCTGCAGGCCATTGCCGAGCAATCAAGACGCACTTTTTTCGCCTATCGCACCCAGTTTGAAAATGAGCCGGCCCATCGTCTGGCCACGCGCTTAGCCGAGCTCGCGGCGCCCGGCCTGAATCGGTCTTTTTTCGTCTCCAGCGGCTCGGAAGCGGTGGAAGCGGCCATGAAACTGGCCCGTCAGTATTTCTATAACAAGGGAGAACGATCCCGTTATCAGTTTATCAGCCGCACCCCTTCGTATCATGGCTCCACCCTGGGAGCCCTGTCGCTCACCTCTTCGGCGCAGCTAGAGGTGCCGTTTCGGCCGATGCTGATGACCCATCCGAAAATCCCCTCCCCCTACTGTTACCGCTGTCCCTTTAATGAAAAAAAATACCCAGCCTGCGGTTTGAAGTGTGCCTGGTACCTGGAGCGGGTGATCCGTGAACAGGGTCCGGACAATATCTGTGCTTTCGTCGTGGAACCGGTTGGCGGCGCCAGTACCGGAGCGATTGTTGCGCCGGATGAATATTTCAAGGTGATTCAGTCGATTTGTAAAAAATATGGCGTGTTGTTGATTCTCGACGAGGTAATGACCGGCTTCGGACGCACCGGTGCCATGTTTGCCTACGAACACTGGGACATCGATGTTGATATCCTGGTCATGTCGAAAGGGATGTCCTCCGGCTATTATCCAATGGGCGGGATTCTGGTCAAGGAGTCGCTCATCGAGGAGATGCTCGACAGGGGGACTTTCGCCCACGGCCACACCTTGGCGGGAAATCCGATGGGTTGTGCCGTGGCCCTCGAGGTTCTCAATGTAGTGGTTGAACAGAAACTGGCCGAGAATGCCGTCAAGATGGGCAAACTGCTTAAAACCGGCTTGCTGAAATTAAAAACACAGTATGAAATCATCGGTGATGTCCGTGGCAAAGGCCTGCTGATGGCGATCGAACTGGTCAGGGACCGCAAGACCAAGCAGCCGTTTGATCCCGAACTCAATGTTAACGAGATGCTGACCGATCACGCCTTTGCCGGTGGCCTGATCATTTATCCGCGGCGCCCCATCAACGGCCTGTCGGGTGATCATGTCATGATCGCGCCACCACTGACCGCCACGCGCGCCGATATCGAAAAATTACTCGCTCTGCTCGATCGGGCTCTCGCCCAAACGACGATTCAGCTCGGTCCACTGTCATATCCCGGCGTTAATGCCTAACGAGGATGAAAACATGAAAAAACTTGTTTTTGCAGGAATGTTGATCTTGTTCATGTTGTTGACGGCGTTATCTGTCGGTGCCAAAGAGCTGGATGCCATCAAAGCTGAAGGGGAACCCTCTTTTGCTCTGACCGGACAGTATCCGCCGTTTAACTTTGTTGATGAAAACAACCAGGTGACCGGTTTTGATGTCGAAATCGGTCAGGAACTTGCTAAACGCATCGGGGAGAAGGCGGACAGCTATCCGGGAACCCTGTCCGGGGAGCAAAAGCAGCGGATTGCCGATCGGGTGGTTTTTATGGCGGACGATTATATTGTCAAAGAAGGAGCCCCTGCGAAGATGTTCAGGAACCCCCAAAAGGAAAGAACCCAGGAGTTTCTAGCGGATGTGGCCCATGGGTAGCTCAAAAATCTTCTCTGCCGCTGCGGCCTGTCGCTCGATCGAGGATGGCGCGACCGTTCTGGTCGGCGGTTTCGG
>JAQIBX010000161.1 GCA_027858895.1 Desulfuromusa sp.
TTTTGTTAGTGATTTCGTCGTCACCAACATGGAAACTGAAATGACCTACTTTTTCAACACCCAATTTCTGGCAACACTGGGTGAAGAATTGAATTTACAGAAGAGAAGTTACACTGCCGCAAGGAATCAGCTGAAGCAGACAAATGAGAGGTATTAGTACTATTCAAATACTAACTTAAAATCATAAAAACACAATGTTGTGGATCACGAAAATAATCTACTTGATCTGCAGAAACCTATTTTGTTTTTACTTCTGTTCTCTTTGTAAAGGGGAAAGGAGCTCGCTTAGAAGAAATCCTGATCAGGTTGGCAAATCGGTGGGTTAGTGAGGCTGTTTAAGAAATCTTGGCACATAGTTCCGCATCGGAAACTACCTTCTTTATTTTCAATAAGATAATCTTATATCTTCCTTTTATGCATCACCATAGTCAGAATTACACCACACAAAAAACCAAGAGCCGTTGTTGCAAGCAGCAGAACTGCTCGCGGCATAATAAAAGAAGTAAAGAGTATCCGTGTTTCCACTGGTTCGGTATTCTGAAAAATGAGAATCAATAACAATCCAACGGTAAAAATGACTGCTGACCACTTCACTTTCTGCATAACAAATCCTCTCCTAAAACGCAGGAACTTCCCTGTTTCTTTTGGTTGGCTAACAGAAATCAGCTGGGGCCGTGACACCACGTAGAAGGCGACCGAGGATATCTGCACCGGTAATAATTTTTTTTCTTTCCCCCCAAACCAAAACAACATCCCGGTCAAGTGCACCGTCGTTGGTTCGAGAGGAAGGTTGATTTTTCATTCTAAGAATAACATCTCCCAGTGACAATTTCTTGTTTTCAGCGAGAATGGGCACATGACAACATGCCCAGGGAGAGAAGGAAGGGAAATTTAATAAAGCTTCGCGGAGAAATTTATCCGAATCTAGAACATAACAGGGGTGTCCCTCTGGATCAGTGAGAACAATCCACTTTTTGTGTGAACTGGCAACTTGCTGAATGAATTGGTCATCGGCGATTTGCTTGAAAACTGGGAAAACCAACTCGCCATTTTCTTCCACCAACTTTATAATGCTGTCCGGATTGACATCCTCTCCCTCTTCAACCACCAGGACATCATCAATCGCCAGAAAATTCATGGCTCCAATTCCTTCAAGATGGTCAACATCACTTTCTTCTGCGTCAATATGTTTCCTGAGTATTTCGGTGATATCTTTTTCCCTGAAGTACTGGATACTTTCCTTGCCGAGCCACAAATCGAGCAGCAGTGCAGAAGGTTTGGTGACGGGATAGAGGAGATACTGGTAAAAACGCAGAACTGGACTTAGCAGAGCGGCCATCCGCAGGGCGTGCCGGGAAAAATAGGCTTGGGGGGTAATTTCGCCTGCCAAAGTTATGATGATGGTAGAGAAGAGAAAGCTGGAAACTCCTGCAAGCACCGAACTGGAGAGCAGTGTGAGAAGGACGTTAATTCCTACATTGCCCCAAAGGATCGTGACCAACAAAAAGTTTGAATCCTCCCGAAAGCGTAATACTTTCTCAGCCGCTTGATTTCCGTTACTTTTCTCAACCTCTAGGCGTAATCGGCTGACACCGAAGAAAGCAAGGTTCAAACCGGAGAACATTGCCGATTGGGTGACACAGAACAAGATCCCCAGCCATACTAGAGAATTCATGCATTGACTCCTAAAAAATGTGCTTTAGCGCACAATGGAAAAACCGACCCGTACAGATTCGTTACGCTCTTTATAGTTGATCAAACTTTCAGCCAGCGCGTTGCTGTACTGAATTTGAAAAAACAGATCAAAATTATTTTTCAACAGCTGAGAAATCGGATAACTCAAATCAGTCTGAACTGATGTGCCCCGCTCGGCAAAGCGCAGTTGTGTGGAACTGACGATTCCATCCGCCTTACCAAATTTTATTTCAAGCTCGACATTGCCACGGTAGTCAGCAAGGTCCGGGTTGGTGTCATTGTTGTTGTTGACATAGGCTAACAGCTTCGGACTGATTTGCAGTCCAAGCGCTGAGGCGACATCAAAGAAAATCATAGTCGACTTGAGGTAAACCGTATTGGTGCTGCGAGAGAATATTTCACCCCGTCCATTTGATTCGTGCTGGACCCCACTTTGAATAAAAAACCCCTGCATCCACTTGGGACGCCCCGACCAATTGCGAGACAGAAAAAACAATTCCGGCTTGTAGCTGGTATCCTCAAAGGGCGCTGAGTCAGAAGCAAGATCCCAGAACGATGTCTGGGTGTAGGCAAAGTGCAGTCCACGCAGCCAAGGAAACCGCTGCGACAAAGAACCGGCAGGGTTGAACAGACGATATTTGAAACTGATCTGAAACTTGCTTTTTGCCGGGTCAGTGCCGACAAGAAAATAGGTTGGCTCGTAGGTTGAAAAATTTACTGCGTATGGTTGATAGAGAGAAAACAGGCTTTCCAGGGAGGGATAAAATTCTACGTTTTCTGTTGGAACCGCCCCAGCCAAAATCTTCTTCGGCGCAAACTCTGCCTGGAGAATATTGATGAGCACCGCCGTTTCTGGAGAACCCGCCGAAGAGATTTCAGTAGTTCCCTGGAAATGGTCAGGCAGGACAACCCGGTATTCCTTGGTCACAAATCCTCCCGGAGGCAATTCCAGGCTTGGTGAAATGTCGGTTTCAACTGCGGTCACCAGTATTGTTATCCCGTCGATATTCTGGATGCGTAGCGGAAGGCTGTCCGGGAAAGTGAAAGCTTTAGTCTCAGTCGTTTCGTTGTGATAGTAAGCTTTGAGCAGAATCGGTTGACCGGCAGGAATATTCAGTTTTTGAAACCGTAGGATGGTGGTCATCCCGTCAGCTGCGCTGCTGTTCCCAGCACACAACAACAGCAGCATAAGTGTCAGCAGCGACACGATGGGCGAATGGACAATTGGCAAGAGGGAAAATTTAAGTTTCATGATCAACCTTTTCTAGACGTTGGTAAACAAACCTCTTTGGATAGGCGATCGAATATAGATGGCTATCCAAAGCTGACAGCAGCACCAAAAACATAACCCGCGAGGCAAAAAACAGAACCTCGATCGAGACAAATAAGGGAATATGAATCCTTTAAAAATCTCAAACATTTCCCTCCGGGCAGAAATCAGCATGCCCTTTACGGCAGTAATCGATAATAATCTGGCAGGCTTCCTCGACTGACTCAACAAACCGGAACAGTTCCAGATCTGCTGAAGAAATCATCCCGGTTTCAATTAACGCCGGGAAGTTAATTATACGTTCCCAGTGGTCACGTCCAAAAAGCAAAACCGGAATTTTCTCAATTTTTTTTGTCTGCATCAGGGTCAGAGCTTCGAACATTTCATCCAGAGTGCCGAAGCCACCGGGAAAAACCACCAGAGCCTGAGCTCGCATGAGTAAATGCATCTTGCGGATTGCAAAGTAATGGAACTGAAAACTGAATTCTGGCGAAATATATGGGTTCGGCTCCTGTTCAGTGGGTAAGACAATATTCATACCGATCGTCTTTGCTCCGGCCTCGGCTGCACCTCGGTTAGCCGCTTCCATAATGCCGGGTCCACCACCCGTGATAACGACACATTGGTTTTCACCATTTTTTTTAGCACAACTCGCAAGGGTATGGCTGAATTGGCGTGCCTGCGTGTAATAATGCGAGTTCTTCTCGGCCATTCTAGCTCGGGCCAAAGACTGTTGCAGCTTCAAATCCTCCGGTTGCTGCTCGGCCGCCCTTAGAGCTTCACCAAGAACTCTCTGGGCCGCTTCTGGTTCCGGAATTCGGGCACTGCCAAAAACAACGACAGTGCTCTCTATTCCGAAATTCTGCTGAATTATTTCCGGTTTGAGTAGCTCCAGCTGCAGGCGCACCGGGCGCAGTTCATCGCTCATCATGAAATCAGAATCAAGATAGGCCAGCTTATAGGCAGAGGATTCCGTCTGAGGGCTGGCAACACAAAGATCGGCGGCGGCCGCATCCTGCTTTGCGGACGGAAATGGTCTAGATTTTTCTTTGAATGACATTGTGACCTCCTGTCAATGATCAACAAAAAATAATTTGCAAATTTAAAATAATCACACGTTTATATTATGCAAACCGCTAGTATATAATTTTAATATAGAACAAATAACTCAGAACTTATCTTGTATAATCTTTAAATGAACTAAAGCTTTCAGCCTAGATTTTTTTACTCTCTTTGTCTGCAGCCATGCAGGATGATTATTTAAAGTTTATCGTTCAGAGGAATCCTCTAAAAGGAGCATCTGGTTATGCACAACACTCCAGTCGATTTAAGAATAGCCACTAATGGGCAAGGGGAGATAAATGTTCACAATCTTTCTCACGCCCGTTCGCTTCGCTCTCTCAAGGCGCAAAGGACGCCAAGGAAACCTTTAAAATCACCACCGACAATCTATTCTTCTGGTTAAAACGTAAACCCTTTATACTGCCATTGATCTTCTTTGCGATCTTTGCGTGCTCTGCGAGAGATAGATTTTGACGTTGGTTCAAAACCCTTATTCCTCTTCTGCTGATATTTGCAACCGATCAACCAGGGAAACTTGAGTCAAGTGGATAACCAGAAAACTAAAAAACCACTTTACCTTTACTTTAGATTTTCTTGGTGCCTTCGTGGCTTTGTGTGAGGTGCTTTTGACTATTTACCTCAATTCGATTACTCTGATTAGAGGCTATGCTACCAATTTGATACGTAGACGAAAGGAAAACAAATGCCCACAACTGTTGAAAATCTTGAAAGAGAAATTGCTCACCTGCCGCAGG
>JAQIBX010000002.1 GCA_027858895.1 Desulfuromusa sp.
AAGTCAATGGTGACCTTTATCAATGTCAGCGAGGCGGCTTTGACCATTTTGCCTGACATCGATAGCACTTTGGCTGCAACTGATGCTGCAATGTGCTGGGCGGTTGAGTCTTCAGAGGCACAAGAGCCGCCGAATAAAACTCCATTTTTAGGCAGTGACATTGACGATGCCGATTATCAACAGATCGCTGAAATTTTGCGGGAACAGCAGAATTTTAACCTGGAAGGGTATAAGGTTCTGTGTATCAAGCGGCGCTTTGCTGCACGGATCAGGTTGGTTGGCACTAACGATCCAGCGGCTTATCTAGAATTGCTACAGGACAATGTTCGTGAACAGGAACAGCTGCTGGCCGCATTGAGTATTCATGTGTCGCAGTTTTTTCGCAATGAGAGTGTTTTTCATGTATTGGAGAAACGTATACTTCCTGAGTTGCTGGAAACTTCGCGGTCTAATAAGAGTAAGCTCAGGATCTGGAGCGTCGGCTGTGCTAATGGCGAAGAACCCTACTCTCTTGCACTCCTCTGCCAAAAGCAGCAGCTTGAAGGGGATTTACTTTCGATTGTCGGAACCGATCTGAGCCCGGACGCTTTAACCCGCGCAAAACGTGGCTTGTTCCCTACTGAGCGGGTGCGGAGTGTTCCGAGTGAAATGCTGGCGGAATATTTTTTCAGCAGTGGCCAGCATTACCAGTTGATTGAGCAGATCCGTGAACGAGTGCAGTTTTTTCGCCATGATATTTTAGCCGACCAGCCGTTTTACCGGGCTAATATGGTGTTGTGTCGAAATTTGTTAATCTATTTTTCTCGGCAGCAGCAACAACAGATTCTGGAAATTCTGGCCGCAGCGCTGCTCCCAGGTGGCTACCTGGTCTTGGGGAGAGCCGAAACCATGGCCCTGGCCTGTCGCAAGCTGTTTGTTTGCATCGATCCTGCAGAAAGAATTTACCGGCGGGTATTGGTGGATTAAGTTAGTAAGGTAGAATAGCTTTTCTATTTTTTAAAATAGTTACCCCTCATCCGGCCTGTGGCCACCTTCTCTTCATGAGAAGAATTGAGCGCAAGGAGCAGAAAATGCGTGTTGAGATCAGTTACAAGTTTGTCGTTGGATTCATTGTTGTTGTCGCCTCTGTGGTTCTGCTGAACCTGTTGGTGCCGCAAATGCAGATTCCTGAATGGACGCATCAATGGATTACGATCATTGGTGCTCTGCTGGTCGGCCTGATTTTTGGCTGGATATTTTCCAAGGCGTTCACGGCGAATTTCAAGATTTTAACGGAAGCGGCAGAACGTCTGAGTGATGGTGATCTCAGTCGTAAAGTTCGTTTACGTAAAGGGCTGTTTTCTGATGAAACTGAGGATCTTTCCAACTCTCTGAATCTAGTAGTTGCCAGTTTGCGGAATCTGGTCGGGCAGATTCGAACCAGTTCACTGAATGTTAACGAGCTATCTCTGTCTCAGGCGACAACAGCAGAGGAAATGACTGCAACCGCTCACGAGGTGGCGGGGTCGATTGAACAGATCAGTCGGGGAGCGGAAACCCAGGCCGAAATGGTTGAACGTGCCTCCAAGGTTATTCGAGAAATGGCAGAACAGATTGATCTGGTTGCTGCTTCGGCAAACAGCCTTTCACTGTCGGCTGAAGAAACCACGATCTCTGCTCGTCAGGGCGAGGGGATGACGGCGACTGCATTGGCCAATCTCAAACAAGTGCTCAGCCAGATTGAAGAAAATGGCGCGATGTTTGTCTCTTTTAGTGAACAAGTGCAAAAAATCGGGACAATTATCGATGTGATTACCGGCATTGCGCAGAAAACCAACCTGCTTGCCCTGAATGCGACCATCGAGGCGGCACGGGCGGGCGAATATGGTCATGGCTTTGCGGTGGTTGCTGAAGAGGTGAGTAAACTGGCCGACAGTACCAGCGTGTCGGCTGGAGAAATTACCCGAATGATAGAGAAGACCCGCGAGCAGAGCCTGAGAGTGCAACAATCGATGGCGGAGAGTGTTAAATCGATTGATGCCGGTCGGAAAGCGGTCGATATTACCGATAGTGCATTTAAAGAAATTATCAGCAAAGCGGAAGCGGCTCAGGGTAAGTCGGTCAGTATTCGCAATTTGACCGAGCAACAGAGTTCTGGTGCTCAGGCGATTGTTGCTGCGATTGAAGAGATTGCCCGGGTCGCTGAAGATAACGCCGCCTCGACCGAAGAAGTTTCCGCCGCTACGGAGGAACAGACGGCATCGATGGAAGAGATGACCTTTGCTTCGCAACGCCTTTCTCACTTGGCAGATGAGCTGTTGACTTCGGTGAGTCGCTTCAATCTCGGGGTCAGCCCAGAGCAAGAAAAATGATGAAGCAACTACTGCCATTCACGGTCGGCTATGAAACCTATGCCCTGGAGTTGGTCGAGGTTCAAGAGGTTGTTGAGAAGCAGAAAATTTATAATTTCCCCGGCTCCCCCAAGGTTGTTGCGGGAGCCATCAGTTTTCATGGTCGGATTGTTCCGGTTATTGACCTGGCGCTGTTGCTCGATTTTCCCACCGGGAAGCTTGGTCAGCGGCTGATTGTGCTGGTGAATGACCGTGGCCCCGTTGCTTTGGGGGTGGATCAGGTGCAGGCGATCATCAATATTGAAATAAACCAGACCAATCAGATGCAGAACTATGCAGAGCGAAATTATATTAATAACGTTATCAACTGGAAGGGAAAGATGATCAGTCTGTTTGATCTTGAGCAGTTACAGATAAGACTTGAATCACTCTGTATCCAGGCGGGAGGTTAAGATGTCAAAACGAGTATTGATCGTTGATGATGCCCTGTTTATGCGGACCATGCTGCGCGATATTTTTGCATCGGCGGGCTGGCAGATTATTGCAGAGGCAGAAAATGGCGAGCAGGCCATTGCTGAGTATAAAGCCCATCAGCCAGATCTGGTGACGATGGATATTGTGATGCCGCAGATGGGGGGAATCCCTGCTCTGAAAAAAATCCTGGCTGATTATCCTGCTGCACGAATTGTTGTTTGTAGTGCTCTGGGGCAGAAAAATCTGATCCTGGAGGCCGTGACCGCCGGAGCTAAAGATTTTATTGTTAAACCGTTTCACAAGGCTCAGGTTGTTGAGGTGGTTGAGCGCGTGGTCATGGCGTCGTAAAAAAGTTCGATCTACGGCGTTGCAGCATTTTTTCAGGATCTCGACATACCATGTATGCCTTCACCCCTGAAAAACTACTGTGCCTTGTATATCGAAATTTTTACTTAGCCATCACAGAAATTTTTCGAGATCATCATAAATGATAATAAGTTTCCGAGCAGGCATGGTTAATGGATATTCCTAAATTCAGAGAGATGTTTCTGGCTGAAGCGGCCGAACATCTGCAGCTGATGGTCGATATTTTAGTGCAACTTGATGCTGATCCTGAGGATCAGGATGGAATTGATGCATTGTTTCGTGAAGCCCATTCGATTAAGGGAATGGCGGCCACCATGGAACATGCTGAAACGGCGAAGCTAGCTCATCATCTGGAAGATCATCTGGATGATTGTCGTAAGCTCGGACGGATCAGTGGTGTTGAAATCGACTGGCTGCTTGAAGCTGTCGATCTGCTGGAATTATTGTTGGGTGATATCCGCAATGAGCAATCGGAACGGAGTGTCGCCAGTTTTATCGCCAGCATTCCAAAGGAGACAGCCCCTGACATTAGCCAGATTGTGGTGGAGCAAACGCTAGACCGGGTGGTGCGTGGGCGGGGACAACTGATCCAGTTGCAACTGCACGAGACGGTTGTGGCACCGGGGCCGCGGTTTCTGGTGCTTTTAAAGCGCCTGGCTGATTTCGGAACAATTATTGAATCGATCCCCTCCACAGAGGATCTCCTGCAGGGTGATGCCCCCGCACAATTGCTCGTGCGTCTGGAGTGCGATATCCCGCAGGAACAGATCTACCAACAGCTGCAAAAATACAATGAATTGCAGGGAATCACCTTTCCCGATGAGCCTGAGACAAAAGAAGAAAAACGACCCAAAAAACGCTCCCAGGGAAAGACTGTGAGGGTCAGTACCGAGCTGCTCGATCATTTTATCAATCTCACCGGAGAACTGATTACCAACCGTTACCAATTGCAAAATGCCCTTAAAGAGCACAACTGGAAAGATTTGGATGAAGGGGTTGGACAGTTGGCGCGCCTGGTGAAAAATCTTCATCACCAGGTCTTGCAGGTGCGGATGGTTTCACTGGAAAGTTTGGCTGGGCGCTTGGCTCGAACCGTTCACGACCTCTCCCGCAGTCATGGTAAAGAGATTCAACTTAACGTGGAAGGGGCAGAGATTGAGCTGGATCGAGCCATTGTCGAAGAGTTGACCGATCCCCTGATGCACATGGTTCGTAATGCGGTTGATCACGGCATTGAACAGTGTGGTACGGTTTCTATCAAAGCCTGGCGGGAACGGGATCAAGTGCTGGTACAGGTTGCCGATGATGGCCGTGGGATCGATCCAGAAAAAATTCGGCAGCGGGCTTTGGAAAAAGGTTTGTTGAACCAGGCACAGGCAAAAACTATCCGCGATTATGAGCTGTTCCAATTGATCTGTCAGCCCGGATTTTCTACGACTGATGAGATCAGTGAAACCTCCGGCCGTGGGGTGGGGATGGATGTGGTCAAAACAGCAGTGGAGAAGGTCGGGGGGATTTTGCTGATCGATTCGGTCCAGGGAGAAGGTGCGCGGATCACCCTTAAATTACCGCTCTCTCTGGCAATTATCCGGGTTTTAATTGTTGAGTGTGACGGCAGCAGAATGGCGATGCCGATTACCCGGGTGGTGCAAACG
>JAQIBX010000030.1 GCA_027858895.1 Desulfuromusa sp.
TATAGATGATAACGATGTAAATAATGAGTGCGAGCAAGATGACTACAAAAATTCCCAATGTGATTAAGCCGCCCATAATTTGTCTCCTTCTCTGAGTGTATATTCTGTGATTATTTTAAATAGTTCAGCAATAGGTAAATTGCTCCACCCGTCGCAACTGTAGCAGCGAAAAACAACGGAATACAGTAATAGAAATAACGGCTTGTCAGGTGATCTTCCGAAGGGGTTTCGGTAATGATCAGGGGCCGCCCCTTTTTCTTGCCGATGACAATCTGTTCTTCCTGCTTTTTTCGCTTTTGTTTGTTTTGCAACGATTTCTGCATGATTTTCTCTTCGACTGTGGCGCGGGCAGCATCCCATTCGTCTTCACTGATTTTACCGTCGCCATCACGATCAAATTGTTGCAGATTCTGCGGATTCCGTTTCAGCTCGCGCAAAGCTTCAATTTTCTGCTCCATCAGAGTTGGCCCTTCGGCGCGCTTGACCGAGGCATAACCCAGAACGTAGAGCAGGGTGCCGTCAACAATAATCTGTTCGACCCACTTATCATCGCTGTCGTCACTGAGCCGCATCAACCCGACCTGACCAGGAGTCCCTTCCTGTTTTGATCCGGCGCTGACTCGACAGCCTGCCGGATCAATTTCAACCCTGCCAGTATCATCTTCAAGCTGGAAAGGAACATTGTCACTGCTACTGACGCTGCTGACTTTCCACTGATTATTTCTTTCACGGCGGTATTTGGTCAGCCGGTAAAAAACACAAGGGGTATGTGACATCGGTGAAATTAGCGCATATTTACGAATCGCCCGGCCTTTGACCTCAACCATCCCCATGGCGACGGAACGAACCTTACTCGTCGGGGTGTTTTCCATCTGCCGCTTCATCCGCAAAAAATAGAAAGCATACCAGAACATCAGCATGGCGATGAAAAAGGGGATGGTTCCTGAAGCAAAGGCGTAATAGGCCACCTTGTTTAAGAATTCACCGTTAGATATTTCAGACAGACCGATAAAAAATATAAAGAGGGCTGCACCTGCTCCGCCAAACCAGAAGCCGGGTTTAGACCACCCAGATCCAGATTTCGCCGGTGGAGGAGGTGGAAGCCCAGGATCCGCTGTGTCTGGGGACTGGTTTGTGGTCTTTTCTTCAGGGTGGGAGGTTTCTTGGATTTGCGCGCTGATTTCTTTAGCCGCGGGCATGATTTCGTTAAATAGGCCTTCGGCAGCAAGAGCTGGATTATTCATCAGTATGGCTGCTGCAACCGTTCCGCTCAGATCGTTCTCTGTATTCTGTTGTGCAGGGTTAACCGGACCAACTTTCCACAGGTCTGCCATCAACCAACCGTAGCGTGCCAGGCTCAGCAGATTATGGCGTTGTGTCTCCGGATTTTCCGGATCATCCCTGCGCAGAGTGCAACCGGGAAGATTGACCAGACCAAAATCGGTTAGTAGCTGAAAATCCCCGGCATGTTCTTGTGCCAGTTTTAGAATCTGCTCCAGATTCTGCGTACTGCTGAGGGTCGCTCGTTCACCCAGTCCTTGCGGATCAAATTTGCCGGGGAAAATGCGCACTGCATTTTCAACCTGTCTATTGTCATCGAGTAGATAGAGATCAAGAACCGGTTTGCCCTGCAAAATAATCTTGTGAACTTTCTTCTCTTCTAAATGCCGGACATCATCTCGACCCCGGTATGCATGACTGGAGAGGAGTTGTTTGACACTTTTATCCGCAAGCTCCCCCGTAGTTTCGGCAAAAACCGCTAGAATGGTTGCTCCTTTAGGGAAAATCACCTCTTTTTTCAGGCAACCAAAGATGATCCGATCGGAACTGATTTGTAAACTGCGAATTCTAAGAGGAACAAAACCTGAGATGGAGGGTTCTACCAGCCAGTGAATAAAACCTGTACCTTGTAGAAAATCAGAAATTTTTTCCAGTGTTTCAAGTTTCCCCCTGGTCAGCAGAGATAACCCCCGCCCGGTTAGACGCTGGCGGCACTGGTAGATGTCGAGCTGAAATTTCTGTGAGAGTTCTTTGAGAATCTCAGGGAGGTTCTCTGGTGGTTTCTGCTGTTGCTCAACGATCAGATAGAGTAATTGAGACATCTTATCCGCAAATCCCTTAATAATAGATTTAGTTAATTTATATTATTTAAGGATTTGCGGCAAGAGATAAAATCTTCAATCGACCAGTGGATCTTCCCCTTCTTGCCAACCCGCCAGGTATCTTTCCAATAAGTGAAAATCTTCCCCCTTGTGTTCGGTCAAGGTGACGTACATATGCTCTTTGGGGATATTCCAGGTTTTGTGCAGCAGGTCCATAAATCCCAGAGTCAGGGTTCTGCGCTTTGCCATGGTCCGTCCTTCCCGGATATCCGCATTGACCAGGGCAATTCCTTTTTCCGGCTCCTTGACTCGACCAATGGATAAATTATGGGTACCGAACTCGCGGATTGAGATGCTGATGTGATCAGTTCCGGTGTCCATCACTTCAGAAAAAAACTGTCTTACCTGTTCCGCAAAGGTGATTTTTTCGGTGTCGTCCAGGCTTCGATTAATTTCAAATTGTAGATGCGGCATAAGAACCTCCAAAGAAAAGTGTTGATAACTTGTCTATCTGAACTATACGGACATTATAGCAGCTCACTATTTGCTGTCTGATAAATTAAATATCTGCTGCAATATTTTTATATACACCCTGCAATTTGGATAATACTAGGTAATATTAGTAGGTTATCTTGTATTCTCCACTTTTTCACCGACCTGAACCTTATTGGGGTGTATGTATTCTATATACAAAATATATTGCTAATTGTCGCGATTTATTCACCCTGGTAATTTTGTTAATCAGTAAAAACAGTATCTTATGGCATTGACATAAAAATATTTAAAAGTTGGCATGGACACTGCTTTATATTGGAAGCAAGAGACAAAACAAAAACTAAAATAAACATACAGACGGAGGTCATCATGAAAAACACATTACGCAATACATTAATCGCCCTGATCACTTTTCCTTCTTCTGCTTTTGCTGCAGGTAACAATGGCGCTGGCGAAGGCAGTCTGCTTCTCTCCTTGTTTATTGGTTTCTTCGCTCTGATCGTTGTCTTTCAACTGGTTCCTGCAGTCATTCTGTTTGTCGGGATGGTTAAAGGTTTGGTGAGCAAGGACAGCAAAAAATTTGAGACTTCTAACTAATTTTCAGTTGGAACCTAAGGGAAAGGTGAAGATCATGAACGGTCTATTAATAGCAAACAAAAATCACGAAGCAAGAGAGCAGTTAGCAAGCCTCTTTGACAAAAATGAATATCAAGTGACCAAGGCTGATTCAGTCGCTAATGCCCTTGAGGGAATAATTAATAAAGAAATTCAAGTTGTTGTTATTGATGGCAACTACGATGAGCAAAATGTGGTCAAGCTGATTCCATTGTTGAAAAAATGTAACCGTAATATCTCGATTATTCTGGTTTCGGATGAAATGCCAATCGATTTGGAACGCCGAATTCGTAAAGAAGGCATTTTTTACCATGCCTTGAAAACTGCCGGTGAAGATAACCACGAAGAAATCCGCCAGGCTATTAGTTACGCATTCAAAAAATATGATGAAAATACAAACACTCAAGCCATTGCAAAGCAAAAGGAGAAAACTATGTTCCCAATCAAATCCGTTCTGTCGACACTTGCAATTACCCTGATGCTCGTGACTCCTGCATTTGCCGTTGATACCACCCAGACCTATAACAGCGGCATTCTGACTCTGCTGTTCGTTGGCTTCTGTGCTCTGCTAATCGTTGCTCAGCTGGTTCCGGCTGTTCTGGTTCTGTTCGGCATGACCAAAGCTGTTGCTCAAGGTGTCTCAGAAAAACGAACCCAAGCTTCTGGTGCAAAGTAAAACTAAGGACAGCTTAAATTTTAGTTTAAAAAGGGCAGCCGAAAGGTTGCCCTTTTTGCGTTCTGATTTTTCCCTCTCCATGAGGGAGAGGGCTAGGGTGAGGGGGTAACGTTACCATATGATCGAAATTGGTTATTACCTCCAGAGAACGTCACAAGTTTTGCCCCTCATCCGACCTCCGGCCACCTTCTCCCTCATGGAGAAGGTCAGTACCAATCAGGTATTTCTTTGATTGTATTGATATGTTATTTTTACCGCTTCAAATTTTTGCTTAACCGTCTCACTTGAGGGCATTGTCAATGACACTTCAATCCTGGCTGATCTATTTAGTGTTGGTCTTCGCAGCGGTATCAACCCCCGGCCCGGCGGTTCTGTTCATCATGACTAACACAACTCTCCACGGTTGGAGAAAATCTATATATGCAGCACTAGGTAATATCGTTGGCTTATTTATTCTGGGGGTCATCGCGGTGACAGGGTTGGGGGCGTTATTGAGCACTTCAGAATTGATATTCAATCTGGTTAAATATGCTGGTGCCACTTACCTTGTTTATCTTGGATTGAAGCTATTTTTCCAGAAAGGGATCGATTTGAACGCAATGCAGGCTCGTTTCAGTCCTGAAGTGAAGTCTGCAAAAAAGATATTTATTCAGGCTCTCGGAGTTGCTATGAGCAACCCTAAGGCAATCGTTTTTTTGACGGCGTTGTTGCCGCAATTTCTCCATGTAGAACGACCGTTGATTCCGCAATTTTCTCTTTTGATTTTAACTCTGATGTTTTTCTCTTTTGCTTTCCTGATGTTTTATGCTCTGTTGGCGCACAAGGCACAATTCTGGCTGATGCAGCCGCACCGGATTAAAATGTTCGGCCGGGTTAGCGGTTCGATTTTCGTTGGTTTTGGTGCCCTGTTGGCCACATCTTCTCATCGTTAAAGGATATATAACGTGACAACTCAACTGATACGCCCCTCCAGCCCTGAACTTGATTCTATCCTTGGTCAGACGTTTCCCGTCCTTGATGACGGATTTGTCCGGGTGGTTGATTATATGGGAAATGACAATTCGATAGTTCAGGCAGCTCGGGTTTCTTATGGCGATGGTACCAAAAAGGTCTCAGAAGATCGTGCCTTGATCCGTTATCTGCTCCGCAACCATCATACAACCCCCTTTGAAATGTGTACTCTGAAATTGCATGTACGGGTGCCGATGGATACCTGGCGGCAGTGGATTCGTCACCGAACCGCCAGCGTCAACGAATACAGTACCCGCTATTCCATCGCCATTGATGGCTCCCAGATGACCAATCCCGATCAGTGGCGGCAGCAAGCTCAGGACAATAAACAGGGCAGCGCTGGCTTTTTTGATCCGACCGTTGGCAGTGAGCTTTCGACCGCCGAGCAGGAACTGCATCGCTTGGCAAAAAATGTTTACAATGATCGACTGGAGCGTGGTGTGGCTAGGGAACAGGCGCGTAAAGATCTGCCCCTGAGCACCTACACCGAAGCGTTCTGGCAGATGGATCTACATAACCTTCTACATTTTCTCGCCTTACGCATGGATTCACATGCCCAATTGGAAATCCGCCGTTATGCCGAAGCCATTGGTGAGCAGATTGTCAGCCGCTGGGTGCCGTTGGCCTGGGAAGCATTTAAGGATTATCGTTTCAATCAGATGACTTTGTCGCAACAGGATCAGGAGTTGTTGGCGTTGCTGGCTGGTGGAAAAGATCAGGCTGCCGATGATTGGTGCCGTGAGCGGGGCTGGGTGAAGACCAAAGCAGAAAAGTTGGTTCTTTCGCGAGAAGCTATGGAATTTGCCGATAAACTGGCTGCGTTGGGGATGACGCCGCCCTGGGATTGCTGAAAGTTTTTTAATGATATTAAAGAGTTTCATACAAATTAAGGTGGATAACATTACAATAGTGACGATATACAGAACCGTATAATAACTTGTTAGCTGTCGCCTTGTTTGTAAAGCGGTGTTACCGTTACGCCTTTAAAGCCGTAGGCTCTTATCTCATCGGCTCGGCAATTTGCCCACGTTTCTTCTCTAAAAAAAATATCGTTCGGTCCTTCATCGTCAGTCCACTCAACAAGGTAGCCAGCTAACGAGCGCATGTTGCCGGACTGGTTTTCCGCTGCGCTCCAAACCAGCCGCAAATTCGGGCGTTAGCTGTAAAAAATAATCCACTGCAAATAACAACGTCTAAAAAGAAATAATTGACTCATGACTGGATGGAGTTTATACTTGTAAATATAAACTTAACCAGTAGAAGGAGTGTCATGAAAGCCACTGCAAAAGATTTAAGGTTTCATTCTAAAGAACTCATCGATTCTGTCAGCAGAGGAGAAGAAGTCATTATCACTTTCCGTGGTAAGCCCTGCGCCAAGCTTGTTCCCTACCAGGAGCTTAAGAAGAAAACAAAAGAAAAAGAATTGTTCGGAATGTGGAAAGATAATGACAATGTGAATAATGTTGATGACTACGTTAGAAATTTAAGAAAAGGAAGATTCTAAATGCTAATTGATACAGATGTCCTTATTTGGTATCTAAAAGGAAATGAGAAGGCATATCAAGTCATTGAAAATTCAAGTAATTTCTTTATTTCTGTTGTAACCTATATGGAACTTGTGCAAGGAATGAGAAACAAAAACGAATTAAATAACCTTCGCAAAGCCCTGCATATTTGGAATGCCAAAATACTCTATATTTCCGAAGAGATATCTTCCAAAGCAATGTTTTACGTCGAGCAACACTTCCTAAGTCATTCAATGCAACTGGCAGATGCGCTAATTGGAGCTACAGCAATCGCTTATGGTAGTCCAGTTCTTACGGGAAACGATAAACATTACAAAGTCCTGAAAGACCTGGAAATAAAAAGATTTAGACCATAACGGTTTATAATAAAAAAACAGCAAACAAGTAGCTACACCAGACCCCAAGGCTGTTCCGATATTTTGAGGCGTTTGCACATGACCTACTTCACTTGGACTAGGCATGGCCGCACTAGTTCCAGAGACACCATATCTAATTCAGCAATCCTGTCTGGCAAATTCGTTCAATCAGTCTGCTTTTCAGAAATCCGTCTCCGAAGGTGAAAAACAGTTAGCTTCGCAGGCTGTCGAACATTTCCAATCGTTCTGAACACACTTCACCCTGATAAATGGCTCCGCAGGGGGGTCTTTTACGCATGTGATAATATCACTAACAATCCTTTGCGTTTAAGTAATGAGAGGGATATTGTGCCGGATCAAATTTTTCCAAAGTCTATAATGTGCCGGTAACATTTAAAAATATGGAGAATATTATTTCAGTTGATATATGTAGAAAATGCGCCGAATGTTGTAAAAACTACCCGTTTGTCGAATTATCTAAAAGTGAAGTCGATTCGATAGTAAAAGCGACAGGTTTACCTTCTGATGTGTTTGCCATTTCAAAAGGTCGTGCAGTTGAAGCATATTTCTTGCAATTTCAGGAAAACGGCGATTGTTTTTTCTTAAATGAGAATAATGGTAGTTATTCATGCGCTGTTTACGCAGCAAGACCAGGGATTTGTGCTGATTTTCCATCGAGCCCCAAACAAAAAGATTATTGTGACTTATGCAAGGGGAAACTCTGAAGCAAAGATCTTTCTGGCGCAGGCAACTGAAGAGGCGACAACGCGGATTAACTCTGCGATTGCGGGGGGTAACAACACGGCGATTATGTACCTGTTGGGTGAGCGTTATGTCGACGCGATAAAAGAAATTTCGACGTCTGACAACAGCAAAACTATTCTGCTTCCTGCCGACCTGCCTGCCGCTGTGCGCGGTTTGATGGGTGGTTTGGGGATGAAATAAAAGCACCGCGGCCTCTCCCTGGAAAAGAGGAGGGGCCTAGTGCATTTGACGACAGTTGGTTTCCCGACTGAATACCACGCAGACCAGCGCCAGAACTGCCCAGATCAATATGAAGGCGAACCCGGTACGAAAGGCGCTCAATTCGTAAGTTCGAACTCCCGCCACCGCTGTCCCCTGCCACTGATGATCCAGTACCCAGCCGACGATTGGCTGTAGCAGCATCGGGCCAAGCATGACGCCCATGTTACAAACACCGGCTGCAGTTCCAGCTAAGTGTGCCGGGACTGATTCCTTAACGTAGGCAAAGCCGATGATGATGCTGCCGGCAGAGAAGCCACTCACCATCAGCAGTGCAACCAGCGCAGCAATCGGCAATCCCGGCACAAAGATGATCAGCGTCCAGCTCAGGGCCAGAGCGGCACAGCCGATCACGTAAAGGGGTTTGCGTCGGCCGATGCGGTCCGAGAGGCTGCCACAAACCGGACCGCCCACCGCCCAGGAGATCAGCAGCGCCGAGCAAACGGCAGCAGCTTTTGGGGCGCTCATCCCATAATGGGTGGTCAGGAAGGGAACTCCCCAGAGGCCAGCAAAGGTGAGGACACTTCCGGCGAGGGCGCCTGGGGCGATCAGCAACAACCACATATTCCGATAGCCAAAGACCTGCTTCAACCCAGCTATGATTCCGGTGCGAGGCATGTCAACAGTGATCTTGGGAGCGTAGCTGAGGTAACCCCGCTCGCTTGGATCGTCACGGACGATGATCCAGATCAGCGCGGCGGCGACAAAAGGGAAGATGCTGGAAGCCAGCATGACGGATCGCCAATCGTAAGAAACCACCAGCAGGCGTAATGGTGTGCCGGCGAAAACTGCTCCGATAATGCCGAGGAAGAGAGCCATCCCAGATGCAAGGGCAAAATGCCTGGGTGCCATCCAATGACTGGAAAGCTTCATCATTGAAACGAAAGCAACGGCCACCGAGCCGCCAATCAGCAACCTTCCGGTGCAGGCCCAGAACATCCCGTCTGAGAGAGCAAAGCTGAGGCTGCCAATCCCGGCCACCAGTGCACCGGCTGTAAGCAGTCGGCGGGCCCCCCAACTATCGGCAAGCAGGCCGGTCGGGATCTGCATCGCTACATAGCTGTAAAAATAGAAAGCCGACAAGTTGCCCATAGCAGCGGCTGTGAGGTTGAAATCGCCCATCAGTTCTGCGGTCATGACGCCGGGAGCGACCCGTTGAAAAAAACCGATGATGTAAAGCACCGCCCCGAGACCCCATACAGTCCAGGCCAGGCGGGCGGGGGGGAGTGTCTTAGCAGGGATCATGATGGTTCTCCTGCCCCTGGTAAAGTGAGCCGAATAGTTGCAGGTAGGTCAGGTAGACCCGCAGATCGAATTCTAGCTGGTGGTAGGCCGGTTCCATGTGCTCGCAGAGGTTGTAAAAAGCCTTGTTGTGCTCCTTCTCTTTGAGATGAGCCAGCTCGTGGACGACGATCATGCGCAGAAACTCAAGCGGAGCCGTTTTGAAAACGGTTCCAATACGGATCTCATTTTTTGCCTTAAGCTTGCCCCCTTGCACTCGCGAGATGAAGGTATGCAGCCCGAGGGCGTCATGGATGACGTTGATCTTGTTGTCGAAGGTCACCTTGCTTAACGGGGGTGCTTTACGTAGAAACTGGTTTTTCAGTTCCACGGTAAAATCGTAGAGAGCCTTCTCGGTTGTGGTTTTATGGGCGACCGGGAATCTTTTCAATAGCGCTTCACCCAACCGTTGTTCGGCAACGAGTATTTTGATTTGCCCGGTCACCTGTTCGGGGTAGCCAGCCAGATATTTTAATTGCTGCATTGGTTTAAGACCTGTTTCCCCGGCGACCGGCTTTAGGGGCAGGGCGAGCAGTCACTGCTTTTTTCCGCCCGACTGTTCTGCTCTTGGTCGATTTTTGAATTTTTGTCGGTTTCGCTGCGGTCTTCTCCGATTTGGAGACTGCTGTTTTTAGTTTGACCGCGGCCTTCTTTGGTTTGGCTGGACGAATGGATGATTTGCGTGGCTTGACCACCATCCCTCGCTTGACCGCAATCTGTGGAAATTCTGCAATGGTATCTCGCGGAATAGCAACTTTGAGCAGCTTTTCAATCGCTTGTAGCTTTTGCTGTTCGGCAGGGCAGACCAACGAGAGAGCTATCCCCGCTTCTCCAGCACGACCGGTGCGGCCGATCCGATGGACATAGTCTTCAGGAACATCTGGTAACTCATAGTTAACCACATGCGGCAGATGGGCGATGTCAAGTCCACGCGCTGCAACATCGGTCGCGACCAGCACCCGCAACTCACCTTGTTTAAATTCTTTCAGGGTTCGCGTGCGTAGTGATTGACTCTTATTGCTGTGAATGGCGGCGGTGTTAATCCCGTCGAAGAGCAGTTCAGCCGTCAATTTGTCGGCGCTGTAGCGGGTGCGGGCGAAAACCAGAACTTGATTCCATTCCCCTTTGCGGATCAGGTGCGAGATCATTTCCCGTTTGCGGCTGCGTTCCACCGGATAGATCGTTTGGCTTACTTCGTCAGCAGCTATATTGCGCCGTGCTACCTCGATCCGCTTTGGCTGATCAAGCAATTCATCGGCCAACTGTTTGATGCTTTGCGAGTAGGTTGCCGAAAAGAGCAGAGTCTGGCGTTGCGCTGGAAGGTATTCTGCCACCTTAAGGATGTCGTCGATAAAGCCCAGATCGAGCATCCGGTCAGCTTCGTCGAGTACCAGAAACTTAATTTCGGAAAGTTTAATCGTGCCGCGTGCTGCGTGATCGAGCAATCGCCCCGGAGTCGCAACCACAATATCGATGCCGCGCTGCAGTCGTTCGATCTGCGCCTGGATGTTTACCCCGCCGTAGATCATGGTGGACCGTAGCGACAGGCGGCGACCGTAGTTTTGCATCTGCTCGCTGACCTGAGCCGCCAGTTCGCGGGTCGGCACTAAAACCAGTGCACGCGGGCGACGGCGTTTTTTCTGTGGGGGATTTTCACTCAACATCTGCACGATCGGTAAGGCAAACGCCGCCGTCTTGCCGGTACCGGTCTGGGCACCCGCCAGCAGGTCAACCCCAGAGAAAATAACCGAGATCGCCTGGGTCTGGATGGGGGTCGGAGTGGTATAGCCCTGAGTAGCAATCGCACTCAGCAATTCGGCGCGCAGGCCAAGAGATGGAAAAGACATGGTTTAAATCCTTATGTGAAAGCGATGCGGTTGTGCCGGATCGGTCAGGTTGGAGAAGCGTCCCGTTGCGAATAATGACTGACAAATAAGGACTTTTCGGGACATTAGTCGATTGTGACATGGCTGTCAATTGTGTGGCTGGAATATGGGGGATCTTAGCACAAATGCGTTATGGTAAGATCTTGTCCTGAATAGGGATTATGCTCAATTTAACTTAGCTGCGATGAAGGCTGTTGTCCAGGCGGCCTGAAAATTATAACCACCGGTAATCCCATCAATATCCATGACCTCCCCGGCAAAATAGAGATTTTCACAGACCTTGCTCTGCATCGTATTAAAGTTGATGCTTTCCAGGCTAACTCCGCCACAGGTGACAAACTCGTCCTTGAATTGGGTCTTCCCTTTTGCTGAATAAACATCATTAGTCAGCACGTTGACCAATTTGTTTAACCCAGTTTTCCCAATCTCCCCCCACTTTTTGTTGGTTGGTAACTCACTTTTCTCCAGCAAATAACTCCATAATCTTTCGGGTAAAGAGTAAGGCCTGACATTTGCCAGTATCTTTTTCGGGTGTGCCCTCATCAGACTATTCAACTGAGTAATGACAGCATCCTGATTACGCACATTCGTCCAGTTCACCTGAATCTTGAAATTGTAATTTTTATCACTCAACACCCTCGCTCCAAGAGCCGATAGCTTTAAAATCGCCGGTCCACTCATGCCCCAATGGGTAATCAGCAGGGGCCCCTCCGATTTGAGATTGGTTCCCTGGATGCTCACCAAGGTATTCTCAACGACGATCCCCATCAGCTCGGCAACCGGTTCATCAGGCATTTTGAAAGTGAATAGGGAGGGAACTGGATCTTCAATTTTGTGATTTAATTTTTCCAACCACGCAAAACCCTCTCTTTTCGGCGAACCGCCGGTGGCAACGATGACCTTGTCAAAAGTTCTGGTTGGAACCTTCCCCCCGATGAAACCCAATTGCAGTTGGTTACCGGATTTTTTTATGGTTTTTATCCCCGTTTCCAGCTCGATTTTGATTTTTAATTTACTTGTTTGCTCTTGAAAAAAATCAATGATGCTTTGTGAGTTTTGCGAGAGAGGAAAGACACAATTATCATCCTGGGTGACCAGTGGAACGCCCCGAGACTCAAACCATTGCATTGTGTCTTTGTTATCAAAGGTTCGAAACGCTCTTTTTAAAGCGTTTCCACCACGGGGATATGCCTCAGCCAGTTCTTTTATGCTTGAACAACCGTTGGTCACATTGCACCGACCACCGCCAGATATTTTAACCTTGGCTAAGATATCTTTCGATTTTTCAAAAATGACAACATTGGCCTCTGGATGATTTTCCTTTGCGGTAATCGCTGCAAAGAAACCGGCTGCTCCACCACCAATTATGGCTATTTCCACCTTGATACCTTATGAAATTTGACAATCCCTGAGGATGTTAGCCCTGAGCCTTGATCACACCGATTATTTCTTGCAGGATCCGATCGGCGTCGGCATAAGGAACCTGACAGGTACCGACAGCTTTGTGACCGCCGCCGCCGTATTTCAGCATCAGCGAGCCGACATCGACATTGGAGGTCCGGTTAAGGACGCTGTAGCCGACAGAGATGGATACAAATTCTTTTCCACGACCGTCGATCAGGCGGATCGAGATGTTTGTTTCGGGAAACAGGGAGTAGACCAGGAAACGGTTGCCGGGAGGGGTGTCCGCTGCCCCCCTGGAATCGGTGATGACCACGGGGCCGTCTTGGGTCGATTTTTCGAGAAGATATTTTTTGAAAATCACATCGTTTTCGAAGTAGCGAATGATCCGTTCTTTGACGTCGGGTAACTGAAGGATCTCCTCAATCGGCTTGTTGCCGAGGTATTCCATCAGGTCGCGCATCAGTTGAAGATTGCTGATCTGGTAATCCTTGTGGTAGCCAAGGCCGGTCCGAGGATCGCAGATGAAACCGAGCAGAACCCAGCCCTCAGGATTCATGATCTCTTTCTCGTTGAGTTGCGCCGAGTCAACCTTGTCGACGGATTCAAGCATTTCCTGATATTTACTGAATTTTTCGGGGCCGTAATAATTGCTGATAACCCTGGCAGCACTTAGCGCAAGTTCACTGCGTCCTTCGTATTTACCGTCGAGTCCTAGCCGCTCCTGTTCACTTGAGTGGTGGTCGAACCAGAGTCCGCACCCTTCGACATAGGGAACATTCGCCAAGATGTCATTTTTGGTGACCTCGAACTTGCCGTCCTGAAGATCCTTCGGGTGGGCATAGACCATCTCATTCATAATGCCAATTTCTTTTAAGAGCACTGCACAGGCAATACCGTCAAAATCGGAACGCGTCAAAAGTCTCATCTATTATCCTCCTAATATCAAACTATGAAGAGCAACCATATCGCACAGCACTTTACTGAATAATGGCCAACATTACAAGTAGTTAATTTGTGCTTACTCGAACTTAAAAGTTTTGAGTGGGTATCTTATCTCGCCCCCTCTGGGTATATACTGTTCTGGAATAAGACAATTCTCATCTCCTCAAGACGGTCTTGACACCCTGTTCACAGGTGAATAGACTTCGGCAAACTTTTGAATCCGATCCATAAGGAGAATCAATATGAACAGCTGTCCTTGCGGTAGCGGCAACGACTACACCGCTTGCTGCGAACCGATTATAACCGGGAAGAAATTGGCCGAAACGGCGGAACAACTGATGCGGGCGCGTTATTCGGCCCATGTAAAGGTCGATGTCGATTTCATTTACGAAAGCACCCACCCCGATCATCGCGAGGGATACGATCACAAGGGGACCAAGGCCTGGGCCGAGAAGTCCGAATGGCATGGTCTTGAGATTCTCGGAACCACCGCTGGCGGTCCGAAGGACGAGGAGGGCGAGGTCGAGTTTATCGCCCGCTTTCGCGACAAGGAGAGTATCCGCAGCCATCACGAGCGCGGCCAGTTTAAGCGCAAAAAGAAAAAATGGCTGTTTGCCGAGGGAAACATGGTCAAGTCGCAGCCGGTCAGCGTGATCAAGATTGGCCGTAACGATCCCTGTAGTTGTGGCAGCGGGAAAAAGTACAAGAAATGTTGTGGTTAGTAAATTGTCCCTTTTTTAAGTATGGGCAGGGAGCTCTTTTATCGTTATGTCGAATGATCCACGTATCCCGGTTCTGAATGTAATCGAGACCCTTTCCGACCAATATTTGCAGGGTAAAGTCAAGGCCGTCAAGTTGGCCATGATAGCATTGCTCTCCGGAGGCCATCTGCTTGTCGAGGATATCCCTGGTCTCGGCAAGACAACTCTGGCCCTGGCTCTCTCTCAGGCCCTGGGCTTGTCTTTCGGGCGTATTCAGTGTACCAGCGATTTGCTACCGTCGGATATTACTGGTCTTTCGATCTATGATCGCAACCAGAACCAGTTCAGCTTCATTGAGGGGCCGATTTTCAGTAACCTGCTGCTGGTTGACGAGATCAACCGGGCCATGCCGAAAACCCAGAGTGCGCTGCTTGAGGCGATGGAGGAGCAACGCGTCACGGTTGAAGGCAAGACCTATCCCCTGCCGGAGCCGTTCATGGTGATTGCCACACAGAATCCATTTGAACAGGTCGGTACTTATCCGCTACCGGAATCCCAACTCGACCGATTCCTGATTACCACCGGGATTGGCTATCCGCCTGAAGCGATGGAAAAGAAGATTATCCAGACCGGTAGTATTCGAGAGGGAATCCGGAAAATTAAGCCGCTATTGAGTCGAGAGGACCTACTGCGGGCACGTCAGGCGATTCACACAGACGTCCAGCTTTCAGAGAAGATCACCGAGTATATTTATCGCTTGGTGGCGGCCACCCGTGAACACCCGATGCTGCTGACAGGTATTTCCACTCGTGGCGCCATCAGTCTGGCAGAAACCGCACGCAGTCATGCCTTTCTCGCTGGCCGCGACCATGTCATCCCCGAAGATGTCAAAACCCTCTACTTGCCGGTGTGTGCTCATCGGTTGATCCTGCGTCCGGAAAATGAAACCCTCGATCGCAAGGAGATTCTGCTTTCGCTACTAGACGAAAATCCGGTGCCTTTGGTTTGAAACTGACCCGTTCCGGGTTCATTTATATCTTCATCACCCTGTTGCTCGGTTTCGCCGCGGTCAACACGGGTAACAATCTCCTCTATCTGATGGTTTCCGCACTGCTTGGCTTCATCGCCGTTTCCGGCGTGCTGGGCAAATGGAATCTGGACCGGGTTCATGTATGCTATCTCCCTCCTGATGAGATCTACGACGGGCTGCCGACCCTGCTCAGCATTGAACTTGTCAACCGGCGACGCTGGCTGCCGATTTTTCTCATGGAAATTGTTGTCGCTGATTGTACTGTCTTTTTCCCAGTGGTGGACCCACAGCAAGGGTTGCAGAAGAGTTTGGAACTCACGCTCTGCGGACGTGGCCGTCGGCAACTGCCTGCTGTTGCTGTCCGTTCCCGTTTTCCGGTCAATTTTTTCATCCGCTCAAAAGGTTTGATAATTAATCAGCAAGTCACAGTTTTTCCGGCTCCGCTGCCTTGCCCCGATCTGCACCAGATTGATCCGGGTGGCGGGCAAGGGAGTCAGCAGAATTGGCAGAAAGGTTACGATGGCGATATCAACCGTATCCGTGATTATCAGGGGGGTGAACCGCTCAAGTCGATTCACTGGAAACTCTCGGCTCGCCATGATCATCTCAAGGTGAAGGAACTCTCGGCTGTTACCCGTAAGCCTGTTGTCCTTGATTTGGCGGAACTCCCCGGCCCAAGCCTCGAGCAGCGCCTGCGCTATGCCAGTTATCTGGTGACGCGCTGGCTGCGTGACGGTTGGCCGGTCGGTCTGAAAGCCGGAAGCCTGGAACTTTCTCCGGGCACCGGCCAGCGACACAAACTTCTTCTACTACAGGCTTTGGCTCATTATGGTCAGGATCAAAAGACTCCTTGATATCCTCTCCGGTGTCGTTGCCCTGCTCAGTATGGGGCCGATACTGGTTTACCTCGATCGCCCGCTGCTGCTGGTTGCGCTACTGGCTATCCCGGCCGGATTCTGGTGCGATCGACGCGGACATTATCCGCTGCCGACCTGGTTTGCCACTCTGGTCGCGTTGTGCGGCATGGCTTTCTATGGCATGCAGATCACTCGGGCAGACGTTGCTATTCCGGTCGTTCATGCGATGGTGGTTCTGCTGGTGGTTCGACTGTTGACCCCCAAAGAAGGGCGAGATTACCTGCAGATTTTTGTTTTGGCACTCTTTATTCTGGCTGGATCTTCCCTGATCCATTTGGAAATCGGCTTTATTGTTTATCTGGTGCTACTGTTTTTCGGGGTGACGCTGGGACTGGTTCTTTTGACCGTCTACGTCACCGATCAAAATCTCGTCATGACCCGCACGGATTTGAAAAAGCTGATCAAGGTCGGCCTTATCATCCCTGCCGTTTCCCTGTTGCTGATGCTGGTTTTTTTCGTTGTGCTGCCAAGAACCCAGCACCCTCTCTGGAATTTCCTCAATCCTTCCGCCAAAGGGGTGGCTGGGCTCGCGGAGACGGTGCAGCCGGGGAGTTTTGCACAGATTTCAGGAGTCAAGGCACTTTCCTTTCGAGCCGAAGGCCCTGAGCTGGCTCCCGAAGACCGCTACTGGCGGGCGCTGGTTCTCAACCAATCGAAGGACGGTCGTTGGGTTCGCAGTAACCCTCCCCGAGAAGGTTCTACGCGGGTTGAAGGCCCTATTCCAGTCACCTTCATGATCTACCCGGAACCGCGCAACAATCGTTATCTGATGACTCTGGATCGGCCGACCCGGGTCGCAGAGGTGCGCTACGAGCAAACAGTCGATCAGATGTATATTTCCCGTCGACCGCTCGATCGCCGGATTCGTTTTGAGGTCCAAGCCAGCCCAGGCGCCAGACTTCGGGTGTCCGGCCGTGTGGATCACGCTTTTTATCTGCAACCCCCAGTTGATGTTTCGCTGCGGATGCGCCAGGTTGCGGCCAGCATTCGTGATGGGAGTGAGGATGTCACTGTGCGTATTAATGCTCTGGCTGATTTCTTTCGCAACCAAAACCTCAGCTACGCTCAGGATGATCTTCCCTCTGGCTCTGATCCAATCGACGCCTTTTTGTTTGAAAAGAAGCGGGGCTATTGTGAGTTTTTTGCCTCGGCATACATTACCCTGGCCCGGCTTGCAGGAATTCCTGCCCGACTGGTTGGAGGCTATTACGGTGGTGATTACAATGCGATGGGTGGCTATTATCTGGTGACTGAAGAAACGGCCCATGTCTGGGTCGAAGTCTTGAGTGGTGACAATAGCTGGCAACGTATCGATCCCAGCCAGTGGGCCATCAATGTTGCGACCACCCTGGGTGCACGTGATGGGGATCAATTGAGTCCCTTGCTGCAACTGGTTGACAGCCTCAATTATCACTGGGTACAGGCAGTGGTCGTGTTTGACCTGGAACAGCAGATAACACTTATTCGCGAGGCTGGTGCTAGTTTGCGCAACCTGCGCTCGGTGCGTGCGCCGGAGGGTTGGTGGAGAATTACAGGGGGTGTGCTGGTAGGTGTTGTTCTGGTTGTAGTCACTTTCTTGTTACGGCGTAAATCAAAAGAAGCACGTCTGCTAGAAGAATTCCGCGCCCGGATCAGGCGGCGCTATGGGGCTGAAGTTCTGTTGCCGGGGTCTGGTCTGGCAGAAGTCGGCGAGCAGATTGATAATGATGAGTGTCGCCAATTTGCCAAGATCTATTACGGTGCGGTTTTCCGCGATCGGCTGTTGAGCTCGCGAGAGGTTGTGGAACTAAAGGATTTATTAAAGAGGATTTAGCCCCCGCATCTCTTAAAAAGATCTATAAATTACCCCTGACATCTTGCCTCTGAAGTAAGAGCAGTGCGACAATTATCCCATGAAGGCAAATATAACCAAGCAACTGGCCGATTCATCCCTCGCAGCACTGAATTTCGATAACTGTTTCGTTCGTGAATTGCCAGCCGATCCCGACAGCAGCAACCAATTGCGCCAAGTGCACCGCGCCTGTTATTCACGAGTCCAGCCAACGCCAGTGGCCGCGCCGCAACTGGTGGCCTTCGCAGCAGAAGTTGCACAATTGCTCAATTTGGAATCTGCGGCCTGTGAAGGCGAAGAGTTTGCACAGATCTTTGCCGGTAACCAGTTGCTGCCTGATATGGATCCTTACGCTTGCTGCTACGGCGGGCATCAGTTCGGTAACTGGGCTGGTCAATTGGGCGACGGGCGGGCGATCAATCTGGGGGAGATTGTCAACCAACAGGATGAGCGCTGGGCACTGCAACTGAAAGGGGCGGGTCCCACACCCTACTCACGCCGGGCCGATGGACTGGCGGTGCTGCGTTCCTCGGTGCGCGAATTTCTCTGTAGTGAAGCGATGCACCATCTCGGGGTGCCGACTACCCGCGCCCTGAGTCTGCTGCTGACTGGTGAGCAGGTCACTCGCGATATGTTCTATGACGGCCATCCAAAAGAAGAACCGGGTGCAGTGGTCTGTCGGGTGGCGCCTTCTTTCACCCGGTTCGGCAGCTTTCAGATTTTTACCTGGCGCAACGAAATCGAGCAGTTGCGCCAACTGGTCGACTACACAATTCGCACTGATTTCCCCCATCTGGGCATCCATGGTGATGTCTCGGTCACCGTTTACCTGCAGTGGTTTGAAGAAATCTGCCGTCGCACCGCCGAGATGATCGTGCACTGGATGCGGGTTGGCTTTGTCCACGGTGTGATGAATACCGACAACATGTCAATCCTTGGTCTGACCATCGACTACGGCCCCTACGGCTGGCTGGAAGATTACAATCCCGACTGGACCCCCAATACCACTGATGCCCAGGGAGGTCGCTACCGTTTCGGCAACCAGCCACAGATTGCCCTCTGGAACCTTGTCCAACTGGCGAACGCTATCTATCCACTGATTCAAGAGGCGGAACCGTTGGAAGCGGCGCTACAGCTTTACAGCGACAGTTATCAGCAGGGTTGGCAGGAAATGATGGCACAAAAACTGGGGCTGAAAAAGTTCGAACCAGCAACCGACTTGCTATTGACTGCCGAACTGGACAAGGTGTTGCAAATGGTGGAAACCGATATGACGATTTTCTACCGTAAGTTGGCTGATCTTGTCCCGACAGATGACCAGGATGATGATAGTTTGCTTATCCCGCTGCTCGATGCTTTTTACAAACCAGAGGACTTGACCGAACAACATAAAGGTCAAATCAGCGGCTGGCTGCGCACCTACCTTGAACGAGTTGCCCAGGATGGGCTCAGTAACACTGAGCGATTGCAACAGATGAACAGTGTCAATCCCAAATACGTGCTGCGCAATTATCTGGCACAATTGGCGATTGATAAAGCGGAGGCTGGGGATCATAGTCTGGTCAACGAATTGCTGCAGGTGTTGCGGCATCCATATGCAGAACAGCCAGAGAATGAGAAATTTGCCCGGAAGCGACCCGAATGGGCGCGACACCGTGCAGGCTGTTCGATGCTTTCCTGTAGTTCCTGAATGGACAAAGGGCATAGTTGAGCTACACTTTGTTTTGCTGAATTGTCGCGTTTAGTTGTCATACTGTTTTTTTGTTTAGGGAGAATTATGTTCTTACGTTTATGGGTTTTAGGGTGGTTGATGACTGGTCTGCTGTTCAGTGGATCAACGCTTGCTGCAGTCGGGGAAGGGTCTCTCCCCCCATTGGTAGAAAGCCTTCGGCTGGAACAGCCACTGACGTTCTGTGGTGAAGTGGTTCCGTTGGAAAATTCCGATGTGCGGGAGCGGATGGAAAAGGAACTGCTGCTGTCTCTCTGGGATCGGGATCAGGCGGTTTTGTGGCTGAAGCGATCCACCCGCTATTTACCTGTGATCGAAGCTATGCTTTCCCGGGCCGGGCTGCCCGATGATCTGAAGTATATTGCACTGGCTGAAAGCGCCTTGCGCCCACATGTCGGCTCACCCAAGGGCGCTATTGGTTTCTGGCAGTTTTTACCGGAAACCGGCCGGCGCTATGGCTTGACCGTTAATGAGTCCATTGATCAGCGTAGAAGCCTGACCGCTTCGACCAAGGCTGCGGTAGCTTATTTTTCTGAGCTTCACGAAAAGTTCGGATCCTGGAGTCTGGCGGCAGCTGCATTCAACATGGGAGAAGAGGGGCTACAGGCAGAAATCCTGGCCCAGGGTGTCAGCAACTTCTATCGCCTTTATTTGCCGCTGGAAACCCAGCGTTATCTGTTCCGAATCCTATCGGCCAAACTGATTCTGACCCAGCCCGAGCGTTACGGTTTTCATCTGCAGGACAAGGATTATTATCCTCCCGTCAGATTTATCAGCGTTAAATTGACCAGCTACGATGAAACCAGCCTGACAGTAGTGGCGCAGGCAGCGCAGACTGATTTCAAACGGATCAAGGATTTGAACCCGGAGTTGCGCGGTCATTATCTGGCGGCGGGAACCCACACCCTGGCCGTCCCCGAAAACACTCCTCCAGACTTTCAAGAGCGTTTCAACCAACTCCACCAAGCATGGAGTCAGCAGAGACAGGAGCGGATCTACATCGTTCAATCCGGTGATAATCTTTCGACGATCGCCGAACAATTTCGCGTTCCTCTGGCTGCGATACTGATCTGGAACCGTATCGATCTCAACGGCCCGCTTTATCCCGGCGATCGTCTGATTATTTACCCGGCTGAAAGGCGTACTGATAGTCCCTGAGATCAGTTTTTCTTCTATCACACCTTAACAAAAAAACGCCCTGAAAATTTCCAGGGCGTTTTTAACTTTGTGTGTGTGTGGACTCCCATCAAAGGAGTCAAATTTGGGTCACCTCGTTGCTGTGATCCAATTATTTTCGTATTTTACTGTAATGGGTTTTTTCTTAAGGAGTATGGTGGTTCAGAGACTGGCATAATGTCTTCCTCCTGTGCGTTTGAGGTATTTAAATCATAACACAAAAGTTGAGGGATATGGACTGGATCCAAAAAAAATAGTTATATTGCCCACCCCAATTGAAAGATATTTAACTATTTCTTTGTCTCAGCTAGTTGCCGGGCGCGAAATTCACCCTGCCGAGCCAACATCCAGGCCGGATATTCCAGCGGTAATTGACTTATTTCGTCGAGGGACACAAGCTCTGCAGCAGAGAGTTCGATACCCACCGCCGCAATATTATCGTCAAGTTGTTCAGGCTGTTTGGCGCCGATGATGATACTGGTGACCTGCGGTTGATGCAGTAACCAGGCGAGCGCGATACGGGCAACCGAACAGCCCCGCTCATCAGCAATCGTCCGCATCCTGTCGATCACCGGGTAGGCCCGTTCGAGGTCAACGGGTGGGAAATCGAAAGTCACCCGACGGCTGCCCTCTTCAGCGTTTCGGTCACACCCATATTTTCCGCTGAGCAGGCCACCCGCCAGCGGACTCCAGACCATCAGCCCGACACCTTCGCTCTTCAGTAGCGGTACTATCTCACGTTCCAGATCACGGCCTGCAATTGTGTAGTAGGCCTGCAATGAAGCAAAACGCGAAAATCCGAGGCGATCTGCAATGCCGAGTCCTTTCATGATCTGCCAAGCCGCCCAGTTGGAGACTCCGACATAGCGCACCAAGCCTTGCGACACCAGCATCTCCAAGGCTCGCACAGTTTCTTCCAGTGGCGTCGCAGGATCGAATCCATGAATCTGATAGAGATCGATATGTTCGAGTTGCAGCCGTTTCAGGCTGGCTTTGACGCCATCGAGAATATGAGCCCTGGAAGCGCCGCGATCATTGGGAGCAGCCCCCATTTCACTGAAAACCTTGGTGGCGATCACCACATCTTCACGTTTGACCTTGAGGTTCTTCAATGCCTGTCCGGTGATTTTTTCGGAGACACCGTGAGCGTAAACATCCGCAGTATCGATAAAGTTGATCCCCGCATCAAGGGAACGGGCGATCAATTGTTCGGCTTCCTGCTGCTGTAATGAGCCAATATTGCCCCAAATTCCTTCTCCGCCGCCAAACGTCATGGTGCCGAAGCAGAGTTCTGAAACAAAAAGTCCTGTATTACCAAGTCTGTTGTAACGCATAAAATCTCCTGAATCTGGTTGTTTTAGTCATGTCTTTGTTAAACTTACCATTCATTTCATGGATTAAAAGGGGAGATGCTGTGTTAGCGTTGAAAAAGGTGGGCGAGCGGGGCTAACCTCGATAAATATGCTCTTTCTCAGTCTATTCACCTATTGAGAGTATACTGTTACCGTAAGGGGATTTGACCATGAATGACTTCACCGGCAAGACCATCTGGATCACTGGTGCCTCATCGGGTATTGGCGCCGCTCTGGCGCACGCACTGGCCGCAAGAGGCGCCCGACTGATCCTCTCCGCACGCTCCGCCGACAAGTTGGAAACGGTGCGCCAGGGCTGCCGCAGGCCCGATGAACATCTTTGCCTGGTCATGGATCTCGTCGACCCAGCCTCAATTGAGACCGCCTGGAACCGTCTGCAGGAGCTTTCGCGCAAGGTGGACATTCTGATCAACAACGCCGGGATGACCCAGCGTGCCCTGGTGTTGGAAACCCGCATGGAGGTCTACCGGCTTCTGCTGGAGGTCAATTTCCTGTCGGCGGTCGATCTGACCAAGAAAGTTCTGCCCGGCATGCTCGAACGGGGCGCGGGGCAGATCGTCGCGGTCAGTAGCCTGATGGGCAAGTTCTCCTCGCCGCAACGTTCCGGTTACGCCGCCGCCAAACATGCACTGCAGGGCTTCATGGACTCCCTGCGGACCGAGGTGCACGCTGCCGGAATCCGGGTTCTGATCGTCTCGCCCGGCTTCGTCAATACCGATGTCTCGCGCAACGCCCTGCGCGGCGACGGCACCCTCCACAATAAGATGGATCCGGCCCAGGCGGTGGCAATCTCGGCTGAAAGCTGTGCTGAGCAGGTTATTGCCGCCATGATTAAAGGTCGTGATGAGATTTTTCCTGGTGGAAAAGAGCGCATTGGTCTGCTGCTGCACCGGCTCTCGCCAGCTCTACTGCGGTGGGTGATGCGTAAGGTACGGGTGGATTGATAAACGCGCCTTCGTTGCCGAACGGACTGACTTAAGGTGAGGGGGATTTTTTTTTGAAGATCAAAGGCGTCGCGCAATTTAGGATTTCTTTGGAACTGTCCTGACTATTCTTCTTTGATATCATCTTATGGTTGCTCGGCAGATGTTCGTTGTGGCATATTCATCGGCGTTTGTAACTTTTGATTCTTGAGGAGTTTTTTATGTTTCTGCGTATTCTGCTGATCATGTTTTTTTGCCTGATGACAACAATTGCTGCTGCTGACTCTGTCGATATTGGCTTTAACGACGAAAGTTTCCAGCTTGGCTACGAGCATTCACTGACCCACGATGATTATGGCACGGTAGTGGCTAACGGCCGTTTTCTCTATAACGGTGACAAAGAAACCAGACTTGGCAGCCTTGGTCTTGATTTTATCGGTAACCCAGGTAATGTGTCCGGCCTCGGTCTGGGTGTCGGAACCAAATTTTACGCTGGCAGCACTGATTCCGATACCGACTTTGTCAATCTCGCCATCGGTCTGCGTGGCAGTTATATCCTGCCCCAACTTCAGGGTTTGGGGGTTGCTGGGCATCTCTACTATGCGCCGAAGGTTTTTTCGTTCCAAGATTCCGAGCGTCTGCTGGAAAGCGAAGTGCGTCTGACCTATGCGGTGCTGCCCAAAGCCAAGCTTTACGTCGGTTATCAGAACATTCGCCTCGATATTGAGTCTCGGAATGACAGTCGGACCATTGATAATTCCGTGCG
>JAQIBX010000054.1 GCA_027858895.1 Desulfuromusa sp.
CGTTGCTTTGCGCACTGCACTCTTCAGATCCTTCGAAGAAGTACGGTCAACAACACTCTCAGCCCCCAGCTTACGTAAGGCCTGTTCCTTGCCCGGGCTGCTCAGGGCATGTGGTATGGCACCGATAATGCGGCATAACTGTAGCAGAGCAGTTCCAACACCACCACTGGCGCCGGTGACCAGAATATGCTCACCTTTTTTTACCCGAGCGGCCATAAGCATATGTAGAGCTGTCTGGTAGGAACACATGCCCAGGGATGCCAACTCTGCATCGGCCAGTTCAGGGTTGTCGATTCGATAAAACTGGTTGGACGGGACAACAATATATTCGGCATATCCGCCATCGCGGCCGTGACCGTAATAATCTGGAGTCAGATTTATGTCCCGTCGCTCGTCAGCATAGATATTGAAGTCAAGCAGGCCACGTTCTCCGATGCGTTCATCCGAAACGCCTCTCCCTGTCGCAACGATTCGACCGGCAACATCAGCGCCCTGAATACGTGGAAAGACGAGGGTCGGAGAGCCGCCTATCTGGAATGACGCAATATCTTCTTCACTCTCTATCGAGTAAAGGCCTTCCCTGACCTTACGGTCAGTATTATTTTTTGCTGTCGCTGTCACCCGGACGAGGACCTCACCGTCGCTCGGTGAAGGCACTGCGATGTCCTGCCTATAGACCAACTTTTCAGTACCACCGTGTCCTACTAACAGAACACCAGCCATTATTTCAGGGATCATGTTCTTCCTCCTTTTTTTCAATTCTAAAATTGAGTACCTTAACGTTTCTATTATGACAAAATCAGTAATAAACTGTCTACTCGGTAGGGGTCTGTACCGGAAGCGGATCGGATAACAAAATAAAAAGCCCCTCTATCTGTTTGGAAAGAGGAGCTATCTTTTTTATATTTACAAATAACTACTGTTATATTGAGGCTTTAGGCTTGAATATCCCCCAGTCAAGTACACTATCAAACTGCGCTATATCCCGATATTGTTTTGTGCCTGTAAGGGCCGCGAATAATCTTTTATTCACTGCAACTTGTCAAGAAAATTTGCCAACAGAAAATTGACGGTTAGAGCTGCCGGCGATTAACCACTCGAACTGCTTTTCCCTCATGGCGTTTAATGCTTTCCGGTTCTACCAGTTTAACTGTAGCACTGACCCCGAGTTCTGTAGCCAGCTGTTTTTCGGCCTGATTAATTACCCCATTCCTTTTACACCAAGCCGCCTTGCCACAAAAAGAGTTAGAAGCGCCAGTTGATAAGTGGCATAACGGGTGCTATTTCGTCAGGAAAATTACTGAACCAGACTTTCGTATTTCTCATAATGTTGATGAATCCTATTTGAACACCTTTATCCGCGGTTACTGCGAAGTTGACAAAGCCTAGTTGAAGGCCATGCAACCTTTCTGCATAGTTAAATGCTGCCCATTGCAATCCGGTGAGATTGATGGAAGTGTAATTTGCAATCCATGCGAGTTGTGCCCCCTCATAGCTCTCAGCATAATTCGCTAACCAGGCAAGAGAAATCCCTGAGCTATTGCCTGTGGAACCGTTGACAATCCCGAGTGCTACTCCGTTTTGCGGGTTTTCACCCCAGATATTGAGTGAGACTCCCCTGATGTGGGTGTTTCTTGACTCAATGGCGATATCAGGAATTAGACTCAGTTGGAAACTTTTTGTTTCTGCAAAAGCTCCAGTAGCAAAAAAGCAACATATAAATACTAGGACCAATTTCTTCATTGTTATTTTCCTCCGTCTTGGTGAGTAAATGTTGATTTTTTAGGGTAAATCAAGACCACCCTCATCTCCAAACCATCAGATATGAAATCACAAAAATAGTCAATGGATAGCACACAGTACCAAACCAAATTCCAACCAAGAATAGCTTCAAGTCGAAACTTAATTTGACAGAGATCTTATCGTGTGTACTGACGTAAAAATTACGCCAGAGGATGTCTCTAATCAGTAACAGTGATAAGATGACGATTGAGAGCTGTATTTAACTTTCCCCATAGCTAAAAGACAGGCCGATGCGAATACTTATTGGGTTGACGTTATATCTGTTTATCTGTAGTCATACTGCCCATTCCCAAACCCTCTCGCCTGATCTACAGTCAATAATGGAGGCAGAACCACTTGATCAGAAAATCGCCGTTATCATCGAATTATCAGATCGGCCGGATATAGAACCTTTTAAGTATCTAAGAGAGTCGGGCAGAACAAAGAACAAAGCGGAAAGAAGGAACCATCGTTACGCACTGATCAATTCTTTAAAAGAGCAGTCGCGCCAATCTCAAGAGCAAATGACACTTTTTTTGCGAAGTCAAGGGGAAGAGGTTCGAAAAACTCTCTGGATTAACAACAGTATCGCCGCCGAAGTCAGCAACGAAAATCTTCGTATCTTGGCAAACATGCCAGAAGTTGCCAATATCACAACTGATGCCGTTGTGACTATGCCGGTTGTTGTTCCGGCTGCGACCAATGGCATTGAGGATAATCTGCAACTCATCAATGCGCCGCAACTCTGGGACATGGGTTTTGCAGGTCAGGACACGGTGGTTGCGATTGTCGATTCCGGCGTTGATTACCTGCATCCCGACTTAAACTTTTCCTGGCGCGGTGGCAGCAACAGCTGGTACAACCCCGTCGCTGCAGGCTGTGCTGCCAATCCCGCAAGCTGCACCAGCTGCGACCTTTCCGAAACTCTTCCATGCGATTTTCTTAACGATGAAGGGATTGCTCACGGGACCGGCGTTGCTGGAATTCTTGTCGGTGGCAACGCCGGTGGAACGTCTATCGGAGTTGCCCCGCAAGCAAAGTGGATTGCAGCAAAAGTTTTTAACCATGAGGATATCGCCTTCTCAAGTGATATTCTTCTAGCTTTTCAGTGGCTACTCGACCCGGATGACAATCCGGCAACGGATGACGCACCGGATGTGGTTAACAACTCCTGGGGATTTGATCCCTTCGGTACTTGCGTTGAAGTGATACGCCCCGCCGTACAGGCGCTCAAAGCTGCCGGTATCTTAGTTGTTTTTTCGGCCGGCAACGAGGGTGAATTGGGCAGCTTTTCAGATAGCAGTCCTGCAAACTATCCGGAATCATTGGCCATCGGTTCGGTGGGAACACATTTTTCCTCGATTGAAGTGTCCGATTTCAGCAGTCGCGGACCCTCCAGTTGTGATGGCACAATCTACCCTGAGCTTGTAGCGCCTGGATTTTTTGTCCGCACAACGGATATGCCCGGCGGCTACATCTACTTGTCCGGAACCTCTTTTGCCACTTCACATGTTGCCGGGGTACTGGCTTTGTTAAGGGGTGCTTTTCCACAAGCCTCGTCAGCAGAAATTGAATATGCCACCCTTAAAGCGGCACAGGACCTCGGCAGCAGCGGACCGGACAATGATTCTGGATACGGATTAGTAGACGTTCTGGGGGCTTATGATTGGTTGTCAGAGCAGCCCGTTATTCCAAGTTCCAACGCAGTCCCTCCCGTACCGACCTTGATTTCACCGACACAGGGGACAGTCGTCAGCTCGGCTGTTACCTTCAGCTGGCGTCAACTGCCAGATGTGGACGGAGATGCAATCACAAATAATCTTTATATTTCCGAGTATCAAAGTTTTACCGGAACGACCCCGTTCCTGATTTCTTTCTTCAGCGAGACACAGCAGGTCATCTATGCCCAAGCCGGCGGGCTCCTGCTGCTTTTGGGTCTATTGCTGTGCAGCAAGAGAACAAAATCCCTCACAGGATGTCTGCTGGCGGTTTTACTTCTGGCGCTGATTGTATCCTGTGGCGGTGGCAGCGAAGAAAATAGTGAAGTTGATCTAAACCTCCGCAGTCATACAGTGCAGCTGTCAGCACAGACGACCTACTACTGGAAAGTGATTGCTGATGATGGTTTAGGCGGCATAACACAAAGCCGGGTTGCAATTTTTTCGACTGAATAGAATCGCTCTGTTAAATGCTACCCATTGCAATCCATGCGAGTTGTGCTCCCTCATAGCTCTCAGCATACTTTGCAAACAAGGCACCTGAGCTATCACCTGTGGAGCCGTTGATAAACCCGAGAACTATTCCGTTTTGCGAATTTTCACCCTAGATATTTAGTAAGAGCCCCGACTAAATAGTCAGATATGGTCAGAAAAAGCATACCCGTGTCCATGGTCACACCAATAATTTTATGGAATGGAGCATGAACAATGGCAGTTATCCCTGTCTTTTTTAATTATAATCATTACTAAAATAGTTGTGTTTTGGTATTATCAAGAACAACTGCAGAAAACTCAAAAAAGACAGGAGAAGATTTAATGCTACCTCCGGCTTACCAGGATTTTTATAAAAAGGTCTCAGTTGTCATTCCTGAAAAATGCATGATCACTGATCCCTTACTAACCGTCGCCTACGGAACAGATGCCAGCTTCTATCGGCTGATACCCAAAATTGTCATCAATGTTGAAAATGAGGAAGAGGTTCAAGCAATTCTGCTTGAAGCCCATAAACGCCACTTACCCGTCACTTTCCGTGCCGCAGGAACCAGCCTGTCAGGGCAGGCCATCAGTGACAGCATCCTGGTTCGCCTGGGCAGGGGTTGGCAGGATTACAAGATTTTTGACAAAGCCAGAAAGATTCTATTGCAACCTGGCATTATCGGTAGTCAGGCCAATCGCTTTCTTGCCGAATTTGGCAAAAAAATCGGGCCCGACCCTGCATCTATCGATAGCGCCAAAATCGGGGGAATTCTGGCCAACAACGCGAGCGGCATGTGTTGTGGAGTGGCTGAAAACAGTTATCAAACCTTGGACAGCTTGAGGATTATCCTGACGGATGGAACAGTCGTCGACACCGCTGACGATAAAAGTCGCGCTCAATTTAAACGCACGCATGGTCACATCCTTCAAGGGCTTAGCGATCTGCGCAACCAAATCCTGGCTGATACCGATTTGAGTGAACGGATTCGTTACAAGTTCAAAATCAAAAACACCACCGGCTATAGTCTGAATGCCCTGGTCGATTTCAATGATCCTTTTGACATCATGCAACAGCTTATGGTCGGCTCGGAAGGAACCCTTGGGTTCATTTCAGAAGTTGTGTACAAAACAGTTATCGAACATAAACATAAAGCCAGCGCACTGATCTTCTTCCCGGACGTTCCTACCGCCTGCAGTGCCGTCCCGATCTTGCGTAATGGACTCCCAGTGGCCGCCGCAGAATTGATGGACAGGGCTGGTCTGGCTTCGGTTGAAAATGAACCGGGTATGCCCGATTTTTTAAAGGATTTCGGGGCAACAGTGACCGCCTTGCTGGTTGAAACGCGGGCTACCAGTGACAAGAAGCTCAAGGAACAGATTCAGAAAATCTGCACGGCGCTAAAAAAAATCAAGACCGTCAGGCCGATTGAGTTCACCAACAAGCCTGCGGAATACAATGTGTACTGGAACATCCGCAAAGGCCTCTTCCCCGCTGTCGGCGCAGTACGGGAAACGGGGACAACCGTCATTATTGAAGATGTCGCATTCCCCAACCAGCATCTCGCATCAGCCGCGCTTGATCTTCAGGAGCTGTTCAAAAAGTACCATTACGATGAAGCGATCATCTTTGGCCATGCTCTGGAAGGCAACCTGCACTTTGTTTTTACTCAGGATTTTTCAATAGAAGAGGAGGTCATCCGCTACCGCAAGTTCATGGATGATGTTGTCTCCATGGTCGTCGAAACCTATGATGGTTCGCTGAAAGCAGAACATGGCACCGGCCGGAACATGGCCCCTTTTGTCGAAAAGGAATGGGGAACCACAGCCTATCAATTGATGAAAGAGATCAAGCTGCTTTTTGACCCGGATGGCATTCTCAACCCAGGGGTGATTATCAACGAGGATGCAGAAGCCCACATCAAAAACCTCAAACCGTTACCTGCAACGCATGAACTGGTTGATAAATGTATCGAATGCGGGTTCTGCGAACCGGTCTGTCCATCACGCAACCTTTCGTTCACCCCACGCCAGCGCATTGTCGGCCGCCGGGAAATCAGCAGGCAGATAGCGGCAAATGCTGCACCAGGTGACGTTAAAACCCTGCTGAAAGCATATCAATATCCCGGAAAGGAAACCTGTGCTGCAGACGGGCTCTGTGGTACCAAATGTCCGGTAGGGATCGATACGGGGAAGATGGTCAAAGCCCTGAGAGAGGAAAGTAATGGAGAGCTGGCTAAGATGGTCGCCAGTTGGGTCGCCAGAAATTTCAAAGGGGTCGCAGGAACAATCAACACAACTTTGAATACAGTCGACAAAGTTCATAAAGTGACAGGAACCAATTTCATGGATAAAGCCTCGGCCACAGCTCGCAGTCTGACGGCCAACAAACTTCCCCTGTGGAATCATGAGATGCCCTCCGGTGTACCAAAAATCAAGCCGGAGGTGATTAATCCAAATAATCCGTTACAGGTCGTATATTTTCCAGCCTGTCCCAGCCGCTGCATGAGTGGTCCGGCGCGTGGCGAATCTGAACCAGCTGCTCTCCCGCAAAAAACTGCAGCACTTCTTAAAAAAGCAGGCTATCAGATCATCTATCCTGACAACCTCGGTAGCCTATGTTGTGGCCAGGCATTTGAAAGCAAAGGTTTTTTTGAACAGGCTAATAATAAAAGCGACGAGCTCAGCTCAGCACTGCTGAAAGCCTCAAACAATGGCGAAATCCCTGTTCTCTGCGACACCAGTCCCTGTCTGCTACGGATGAAGGAGAAACTGGATGAACGGTTGTCACTTTACGAACCAATTGAATTTGTTCTCGCGTTCCTGATGGATAAGCTTAATTTCACACCTATCGACACCAAGGTCGCTCTGCATATCACCTGCAGTGCTCGCAAAATGGGACTGGATCAGCAGTTGACAACCTTGGCCAAAGCCTGCGCAACTGAAGTGGTCACCCCGGAAGACATTTACTGCTGCGGCTTCGCCGGAGACCGTGGGTTCAACTACCCGGAGCTGAACGCTTCAGCCCTGGACAATCTGAAATGCCAGATTCAAGGGTGTGAAGCGGGCTACTCAACCAGTAAAACCTGTGAGATCGGGCTTTCACTCCATGGTGATATACCTTACCGTTCAATTCTCTATCTCGTCGATGCAGCAACAACTGTTCTGGAACCTGAAATGCAGGAGTCATAAATACACATTTTTTGGTCTGACCCGATTGGCCCGAGATTCTCACCCATAAGGCAGAGTCATCTTTTCTTTTGAGCTGGCAAAGGATTCTGAGAGTCTTGACCTTCATAACTTGACTGAAGGCTAATCCCCCTAGCTAGATTGGCCGAGAATTCAGAGGTTCGCATAGCCAAAAGTGTTGCAAAGTGCCTGATTGACTTCTCTAATCGTGCGCTTTTAATCAACAATCAGTACCCCCGATATAAGCCGAAAAAAAGCCCCACTTCATACTGAAGAGAGGCTTATAACTATCTTTTTTGCTTTAAAGGAGTTGTGCTCCCGGCTAAAGCTGCCGACGATCAATCACTCGAACAGCTTTTCCTTCGTGGCGCTTAATGCTTTCCGGTTCTACCAGTTTGACTTTGGCGCTGACGCCGAGCACTGTCGCCAGCCGTTTTTCGGCCTGAACAACAAATTGTCGCTGCTGTTTCATTTCATCAAAAAAGATATTCTCGTTGACCTCAACCTGGATTTCAAGCGAATCCATGTTGTTCTCCCGATCCACAATTAATTGATAGTGGGGCTCACAACCTTCGATCTGGAATAAGACTTCTTCAATCTGCGTCGGGAAAACATTAACCCCTTTGATGATCAGCATGTCATCGGTTCGACCACGGGTTTTTTCCATTCTCGCCAAGGTGCGGCCACATTCGCAAACAGTATAATCTAATCGAGTGATATCTCGGGTGCGATAGCGGATCATCGGGAAGGCTTGCTTGGTTAAGCTGGTTAAGACCAGTTCCCCGACTGAACCTTCCGGCAATACTGCACCAGTATCGGGATCGATAATTTCGGCCAGAAAATGGTCTTCTGCCAGGTGCATCCCCTGCTTGAAGAGGCACTCACCAGCAACTCCCGGGCCCATAATTTCTGACAAACCGTAATTGTCCGTTGCAATAATTCCCAGACGCTGTTCCAGTTCTCTGCGCATCTGTTCGCTCCATGGTTCGGCGCCAAACAGTCCAACCCGCAGGGCCAGAGAACGGGGATCTATCCCCTGTTTTTCCATCCGATCAGCCAGAGTTAAACCATATGAAGGAGTACAAACCAAAGCGGATGAACGGTAATCCTGCATGATCATCAATTGTTTGTCGGTGTTGCCACCGGACATGGGTATAACTGACGCCCCAATAGCCTCTGATCCATAATGCAGCCCGAAGGCGCCGGTAAATAGCCCGTAACCAAACGCAATATGGACAATATCTTCCCGAGTCACTCCGGCTGCGGTCATGAAACGGGCAACCAGTTCAGTCCAGGTTTTGATGTCTGCTTTGGTGTAACCGACAACGGTGGGTTTACCCGTTGTCCCTGAAGAGGAATGGATTCTGACGACTTCGCGCATTGGAACGGCAAACATCCCATAAGGATAGTTCATGCGCAGGTCTTCTTTGGTTGTGAACGGTAAGTGGCGTAAGTCTTCAAGGGATTGCAAATCAGCAGGTTGAAAACCAGAATCCTTGAACTTAGCTTGATAGCAGGGAACTTTACTCGCAACCAGTGATAGGGTCTCTTGCAAGCGCTTTAATTGCAGCTGACGTATGGCCTCTCGGGGAAGACATTCAGCATCTCGATTCCAGATATTTACTGGCAGGCTCATAGGGTAACTTTATACTTTAAGTAGTTATCGTTAAGTTCTTGATATTAAGATTAAATTGAAGTGATGTGTTCACTTGGTAAAATCTTGATACCATTCTTAGTCAGCGCTGCAATGGCTTCATCGATATTGTCAAAGCGGAAGATGATGACAGCATTATCCCCGGATCGTTCAACAAAGGCGTACATGTATTCAACATTGACACTGTTATTATCGAGAATCTGCAAGATTGAGGTCAGGCCACCCGGTGTGTCGGGGACAGCCACGCCAATAACATTGGTGATACTGACAGTAAAGCGTTGCTCTTTTAAGACCTTGAGCGCTTTTTCACTATCGTCAACAATCAAGCGCAAAATACCAAAATCAGACGTATCTGCCAGTGACAATGCTCGGATGTTGATTCCAGCCTTGCCGAGAATTGCAGTGATTTCTGCCAGTCGCCCCGATTTGTTTTCTATAAAAATCGAAATTTGTTCAACTTTCATGTCTGCCTCCTCAGGATTCATTTCGACGGTTATCAATCACCCGCTTGGCCTTACCTTCACTGCGGGCAATAGTTTTCGGCTCAACCAGACGAACTTTACAGGTGACACCAAGTAAATCCTTGATATCTTTTCTGATTCTGTTCGTCATTCCCTGCAATATCTTGATCTCATCGGAAAAAGTTTGTTCATTAACTTCAACCTGAACTTCAAGAGTATCCAGATTACCATCCCGCTCAACAATCAGCTGGTAGTGTGGTTCAACCCCTTCAACACTGAAGAGGACCGATTCAATCTGGCTCGGGAAGACATTGACACCACGAATAATCAGCATATCGTCACTGCGTCCACTCAACCGCTCAATCCTGGCGTGGGTACGACCACAGACACAGGGTTCTTTCATTAAGCGGGTAATGTCGCGGGTCCGATATCGGATCAGTGGAATTCCCTCTTTGGTAATGGTGGTAATGACCAGTTCACCTTTTTCACCATCGGGTAGCACTTCACCTGTTTCGGGGTTAATAATTTCCGGGATAAAGTGATCTTCCCATAAATGCAGTCCGTTTTGCGCTTCAATACATTCGATTCCGACACCCGGACCGAGAATTTCAGATAGACCATATATGTCAATTGCCTTGATGTTAAGTTTCGCTTCAATTTCCTGGCGCATTTTTTCACTCCAGGGTTCCGCGCCAAAAATACCAACCTTCAGCTTTAATTTGCGGATATCAATCCCCTCCTCTGTAGCAGCTTCAGCCAGATAGAGGCTGTAAGATGGGGTGCAGGTGAGAACAGTGGAGCCAAAATCCTGCATAATCATTAACTGTTTTTTCGTATTTCCACCCGACATGGGGATAACCGACGCTCCGACCCGTTCGGCTCCGTAGTGAGCACCCAGCCCGCCAGTAAACAGTCCATAACCATAAGCGTTATGAATGATGTCACCCCTATTGGTCCCAGCAGCGACAAATGAACGCGCCATTAATTCTGTCCAGTTATCGATGTCCCGGCGAGTGTAACCAACCACCGTCGGTTTACCGGTGGTTCCTGAAGAGGCGTGAATCCGTACAATCTGTTCCAACGGTACGGCAAATAAGCCATAGGGATAACTATCCCGCATATCCTGTTTCAGAGTAAAAGGCAGCCGCTGCAAATCGGCGAGAGACTTTATGTCTGCGGGCTTAATTCCCAGCTTATTGAACGAATCACGATAAAAGGGAACCGCTGCATAGACCTTTTCCACTGTCTGTTGCAACCGCTTTAGTTGCAGTGATTCGATGGCTTCACGCGGTAAAGTTTCAAAATCATCATTCCAAATCATCTTAATCCCTTCCAGAGAATGACATTCTTTGATTATTTGACCTGACAACCAAAATCAAATGCTTTCAGATTAACCTCTAAAAGGCGTTCCGGAATCATTTTACGTAACGCTGTCAACCAGAGCTCCCGATCAAAGTCCAGAATATTGGAGAGTGCGCCAAGCAAAACAGTATTGACCGCTTTAGAATTCCCTGCCTCCAGAGCAAGATCGAGCCCGCTGACGACAGTCGTTGCTGGAAATTGTAGCCGGATACTTTCAATCAGATTGTCTGGATAAGCCTGCTTGCCTAAAGCGACCGATGGCGGTGCAATTTTCCAGTCATTGACCACGACCCGTCCATTTTTACGCAATAGGGGCAAGTAACGACACGTTTCTAAAACTTCAAAGCTGAATAAAATATCAACTTCACCTTCCGGAATAATTGAAGAATAAACTTTTTCACCATAACGAACATGGGACACCACACTGCCACCACGTTGTGACATGCCATGGATTTCATTCTTTTTCACATCCAGACCGGCCATCAACATCACTTCTGAAATGACTTCGCTTGCCAGCAGAATTCCCTGGCCACCAACACCTGCCAGCAGAATATTATTTACTTTACTCATGAGTTATCACCACATTCCTGGAAAGCATCAAATCCGCAGGTCTGTTGGCAAACCTTACAGCCGGTGCAGATAATTTTATCGATATTAGATTTTTTATTTTCTTCGTCCCAGGTAATTGCCGGACAACCAAGTCTCAAACAAGCTTTACAACCGGTACATTTGTCGTGGTCAACAAACAGTGGAGTGCGCCGCTCCAGATTATCACGTGGCACCAGAATACATGGGCGTGTCGTAATAATGACCGATGTTTCCGGACGAGCCATCTCTTCCCGGATGGTTTTGCGGGTCAGGGCAATATTATAAGGATCGATCACCTTGACATGTTTGACTCCAACAGCTTTGCAAAGTTGTTCTATATCAACACGTGGTGCTTCCAGCTTATTTAAGGTAAAACCTGAGGTAGGATTTTCCTGACGACCGGTCATGGCAGTGATCCGGTTATCCAGAATGATGACGGTCGCTGTTGACTGGTTATAGACCATGTCCATCAGTCCGTTAATTCCAGTATGGAGAAAAGTTGAATCACCGATGACTGCGACAACCTTGCGCTGTTCTTCGTCTGATAACACCTTGCTGATGCCAGTTGCGTTACCAATACTGGCTCCCATGCAAATGCAGGTATCCATCGCCGAAAGGGGCGGCATAAAACCTAGAGTGTAACAACCGATGTCGCCAGTGACATAAGCTTTGGCTCGACTCAGCTCCATGAACACACCACGATGCGGACAGCCGGGGCACATATTTGGCGGTCGCTGTGGCAGATCAGCAGAAGTATCTTCTTCCGGTATATTTTTGCCGAACAATCCCTGCTGAATCCGACCAGGTGTCAGCTCTCCACAGATAGACAACTTATCTTTACCAATGACCTTTATCCCCATTGCCAGAACCTGTTCTTCGATGAACGGGTCAAGCTCCTCAATAACGTAAAGGGTTTTATAGTTGGCAGCAAAGTCACGGATCAGTTGTTTGGGTAACGGATAAACCATGCCGATCTTCAAAACATCAGCATCAGGAAGGACCTCCTTGACGTATTGATAAGAGACTCCTGAGGTAATAACACCGACCTCCTCTGCCCCTTTATCTATTTGATTAAACGCCTGCTGACAGGACCATTTTTCCAGATCCAGAGTACGTTGTTCGACAATCTGATGGCGTTTGCGGGCATTGCCAGGCAGCATCACCAGCTTGGCGGGATCACGTGCCAGCTTTGGTTCCGGGATGTCGGTCGGGCGCTCACCCAGAATGACAGCAGACTTGGAATGGGAGATTCTGGTGGTGGTACGCAGAAACACCGGGGTATCAAACTGCTCACTGATTTCGAAGGCTAACTTGGTGTACTCAAGAGCCTCTTGACTGTCGGCCGGTTCCAACATCGGAACCTTGGCAAACTTGGCGAAATTACGATTGTCCTGCTCATTTTGCGATGAATGTAGCTCCGGATCATCCGCCGTGACCAACACAAGACCACCACGAACCCCGGTATAAGACAAGGTAAACAAAGGATCGGCCGCGACATTAACACCAACATGTTTCATTGTGACCAACGCCCGAGCCCCACCAAAACAAGCACCGATACCAACCTCTAAAGCGACCTTTTCGTTTGGTGCCCAAGATGCATCAATCTCTTTGTATTGGATGATATTTTCCAGTATTTCGGTACTGGGAGTACCGGGATAAGCACAGGCAACCAGCGCACCAGCTTCATAACTGCCACGGGCAATAGCTTCATTGCCGGAGAGTAGAACTTTCTTCATAGCAATCCTTGGATAAGATGGAAATAGGTGAATGTGATGGATGAAAATAAGCAATCGGGATAATAGGCAATTGTTATCCGTCTGTCAAACTGAGTAGAACCCCTTCAAGTAAGCCCGAATCTGAAACCCTGAGGCTGGAAAGCTGGAGCTGCCTGAGCAAGGTCAATAAGATTTGCAAGCCTGGAAGAATTAAATCACCGCGCCCCGGTTCCATCCCAATCAGAGCCTCGCGTTCCGGTACAGAAAGTAGTTTAAGTTTTTGCTGAAGTATATTTAGCCAATTAACTGATAAATAGTAATTATTTATGAGTGATGCGTTGTATTTCTCAAGTTGAAGATGAATTGCCGCCAAAGTGGTGATGGTACCGGCGGTTCCGATCAGTTGATATGGTCTATCGGTCAGACCTATCAGCTTAATACTTTCGGCAAATTGTTTAAAAACCGCGTCAATTAGCTGTTGTCTTTCAGCATCAGAGAAACACTCTTCGCAGAGTTGAACCACCCCAAGGGGATAACTTTTTTGTAAACGGATCTGTCCATTAATGATGCAAGCCAACTCAGTGCTACCACCGCCTATATCAATGACAACGGTTGAATTTGTCATTGGACCGACCACGGATAAGACCCCCATGGTTGTCAATTGTGCCTCTTCGTCTCCCTCAATAACCTCGATGTTTAAACCCGTCTCAGCCAACACCATATCGAGAAAGACCTGTCGATTTTCTGCGCGGCGCAAAGCCGCCGTACCAACGACCCTGATCTGAGAAACATTTTGTGATGAAATGCTATTCTGGTAGGATTTTAAAGTTGCAAGGGTTTTGCTCATACCCAGCTCAGATAAACCAGATGATGCAGAATAATCACCGGCAAGCCGGGTCATTTCGCGATGATAACTGTGTGGTAATATTGTCCCTTTGCAGCACTCACCGATCAACATACGGATAGTATTACTGCCGACATCAATAACCGCATGCATCTATTTTTCTCCGCTGATAGCTTCAGATATCTTGTAAGTATGGTCACCAATCTTTTCGTAACTATGCAGCATATCGATAAAAATCAAACCGGGATGAACGGCACATTCACCCGTATTTAACCTGGCGATGTGATTGGTTCGCAAAGACTCTTCCAAATCATCAATTTCATCTTCGAATCCAATCGCCTCAGCCGAAATGGTTTTATCTCCCTGGTTCATCGCTTCAGTAACAAACTGCAAAAAGTTATAGGTTTTTTCGCCGATATGACTGACTTCATTTTCACCCGAATGAGTAAAGGTAATTTTTCCCTCAACTTTTCGAATTCCAAGTTTCCAGATATTTTCACAATGATCGCCAATACGTTCAAGGTCATCGGCCATGTTCATTAAAGAATTGATCGCCTCAGATGTTTCTGCAGAGATTGACTTCTGCGACAACTTGACCAGAAATCCGAGAATTTCGCGCTGCAAAACATCGACCATCTCTTCTTTTCTCTCTAACGTTCGAATTCTTTTAAAATCACCATCTTCGAGAAAAAGGTTTGTTTCTTCAACCATTTCCAGCGCGAGTTGTGCCATTCGCCTGGTTTCACGACGAGCCTGGCCAATCGCAACTGGTGGGGTATTCAAAACACGATCATCGATAAATTTCATTTGAAAATCATCAAGGTCATCCTCACCACGAATCACCAAAGTTGAGATTTTTGCGAGTAAACCAATAAAAGGGAGGAAAATCATGGTGTTGATCAGATTGAAAAGTGTATGGGTATTGGCAACATGTCGTGCTATATAGGGTTTATCCCCTATTTCTGCCGCATAGCTACTGGCCTGAGCCTGTGTTTGAATGATAAAGTCAGCGTTGCCTGGAGTAATAGCAGAGACTATCTTCATAAAAACAGGCAGCATTATCAACATATAAAGAACACCTATAACATTGAACAAAAAATGGGAAAATGCGGTTCTTTTTGCCGCAAGATTGGTTCCGATAGCTGCAATATTGGTCGTAATCGTCGTGCCAATATTCTCTCCAAGAATCAGAGCAACACTGGCTTCAAATGTAATCAATCCAGAACTTGCCAGCGCCAGGGTAATGCCGATGGTTGCACTACTGCTCTGTACAATAAACGTCAACAGAGCACCAATTAAAACACCAAGTAACTTATAATCACCAACCAGCAAAAACAGCTGCCGGAAATCCTCACTTGTTTTTAAGGGACTAAAAGCCGATTGCATAGTTGAGAGACCAAAAAACAACAATCCAAAACCGAGAATGATCTCACCTGCATAAATATATTTTTTATTTTTGCTGAAAAGTTTAAGTCCGACACCAAGACCGATGGCAGGAAGGGCATATTTAGTGATTTTAAAAGCTATTATTTGTGCCGTAAGGGTGGTGCCAATATTTGCCCCCAGCACAATCCCGATGGACTGAACAAGAGATAATAATCCGGCGTTGACAAAACCGACAACCATGACCGTCGTAGCACTTGATGATTGAATGATTGCCGTCACCGCAATTCCAACCAATGCCCCAATAAATCGATTATTGGTCAACGCGGACAGGATCTTCCGCATTTCACCACCAGCAATTTTCTGCAAACCTTCCGACATGACTTTCATGCCGAGCAGGAACATCCCCAAGCCCCCAAACAGTCCAAATAAGAGTTGCTGATTTAAAAGCGCAGACATGATTGCTCCAGGGTCCTTATGAAAGGTATTTTAGAAAAACAGGTGAAAAACGAACCTTGAACTCCCTTATATTACGTGCGTATACCATAATGTACCAAATATTTCTCAACAAAAAAGTCGGCAAAAAAAATGCCGACTCTTATCTATAAAACTTTGAAAACAGATTAACCCTGTCGAGCTAAACTGGCTGTAAGCATTGTCCGATAATCTTTTTTAGTACTACGAATTTTAGCGCTGAAGATTCTGACAATATTTAAGGTCAATTGCAGGCCTAAGCGCGGATTTTCACTCACAAGCGTGTTGAAATTCTTCCGATTCAAGCTATATAACACGGCATTTTTGGTTATTCTGGCTGTTACAGTACGATTTGCGCCATCAATAACCGCCATCTCACCAAATAAATCCCCTGCGCCGAGCGTAACCAGCGCTTGCTCATCCACCTCTGCAAGCATCTGTGAAACCTGTACCGTTCCTTGTTTAATCAAATACAGAGATTCGCCCGGCATATTCTCGATAAAAACTGTCTTGCCTTCTGGAACCTGACTCAGAGTGAAAATAGAGCTGAGGTACTCAATCTCTCTGGTCGCCATCCCTTTAAATAACAGACTGCCTGTCAGTTCAGAAAAATTCACCTGGCTCATAAACATCACCTTTCGGGCGGAATGGTATAATTAGCTTTTGTAATTTTCAGTATAATTTAAATAATTTAGCGCCGATTGCTTGAGATTAGCAATCTCACTAGCCGACAGATGGCGTTTATATTTTGCCGGAGATCCGGCATACAAAGTACCGGACGGAATCTGAGTCCCCGGAATCACCAAGGCTCCGGCAGCGATCATCGAATCATCCGCAACTTCAGCAGCATCCATAACCACTGCTCCCATACCAATCAGACAACGATTGCCAATTTTACAGCCATGTAAGGTAACATTGTGGCCGATAGTAACATCATCACCGATGAAGGTAGGGTGAATTTTATGGGTCACGTGGATGACGGTTCCATCCTGGATATTGGTTCTTTCACCAATGCGGATGAAGTTAACATCACCACGAATAACAACCTGAAACCAGATGCTCGATTCCGCTCCGATTTCAACGTCACCGATAATTTCGGCTGAATCCACGCAAAAAACGCTGGCATCCAGCTTGGGAGTCGAGCCTCGATAAATGTGCAACATTTTTTATTCCTACTTTTCAACGATAAAGACCCATCCACAGGCAGTGAACGGGTCTTTATCGTTTGTTTAAAGTCATGGAAATCAGCTATCTACACGCTCTCGCAACTCTTTACCAACTTTAAAAAACGGTAATTTCTTTTCGTTGACCTGGATAATTTCACCAGTTTTTGGGTTGCGACCCATATAAGGCCGATAGTCTTTGACCATGAAACTGCCGAAGCCACGGATTTCAATCCGATCATTATCTATCAAGGCCTGTGACATAGCGTCAAAAATCAAGTTAACTATCTGCTCCGATTTTTTGTAGGTCAGATTATTCTTGATCGAAAGCGTCTCTACCAGTTCAGACTTGTTCATAATGCCCCCTTACGAGTTTCTCGTAGGCTAATTTCAAGATCAACAGTTGTTAAAGACTATACAATATATTTAGAACATGTCAAGAAAGAGTCATATAAATTTCAAGCAGTTGGATGAATTCAGATTATTGTAAACGGCGACAACGTCCAGACAACCTTGGCGTCGCCCTCACCAATATTTTCCCAACGGTGTGGCAAATGGGACTTAAAACAGAGACTATCACCTGCTTCAAGGATATAAACATCATCGACGATAGTCATCTGCAGGCTACCTTCCAGAAGGTAGATTAACTCATCTCCGGGGTGATACATGTCCGTTTTGCCACTTTTCCCACCCTTTTGAACAGTGCAAAAGAACGACATAAACTGAGGATCGCGTAGTCCGGAGGTGAAAGATTCGGTGTGCATATTATGTTCATCGTCGTAGACGGTCTTATTCCGCCCACCTGGACGGGTATGGACAATCTCATGCGAGCTTGAAACATCTTCAACAAAATAGTTGATACTCTTATCAAATACTGTTGCAAGGCGCATCAAAATTTCGACCGATGGAATGGTCAAGCCACGCTCTATTCTGGAGATCATATTGGAAGAGACAGTAGATTTTTCTGCCAGAATTTGAATCGTCAGATTTTGTTTGAGGCGAATTTCTTTTAATTTCTTACCAACAATTTTTTTGACTTGCATTAATTTATTTCCCTTCTAGCGAAAAAAATAATTTGCAGTAATTCTAAACATTTGGTGGCGGAGAAACAACCCAGAGTACTTTAGTCTGTTGGTTAACGGTATTTTTCCAACTGTGGGGCATTGATGCTTTGAAGCTGATGGAATCACCTTTATCAAGATGAAATTCTTCCCCTTCAATCACAAACTCAAGACCCCCTTCGAGAACCATGGCAAACTCTTCCCCAGTATGAATCATGACACCCTCACCACTATCACAGTAAGGCTCAAGGGTATCGACAAAAACCGAAAAGCCGGGATCACGCAACCCTTGCGTTAAACTGCTAATCTGGTGTTTGTCTTCAAAAAAGAAGATGGGTTCACCCTGACCTGAAGGGGTAAAGACAATGTTGTTACCCTTTTCCGCATCCTCAACAAAATAGCTGAGACTTAGTCCGAGAGCATTCGCCAGTTTCATCAATATCTCGACTGATGGAATTGTCAAGCCACGCTCAATCCTGGAAATCATATTTGAGGAAACTCGTGACATTTCAGCAAGATTTTGAATTGTTTTATCTCTTCTAAGCCGCGACGACTTCAGTTTGCGACCGATCATTTTTTTAACCATTTCATATACTCCACAGCAATTTTAAAAATTGTTTTACCACCCAGAATTGAGACTGTCAATCCTATATGGGATAAATATGGTGCGAAATGGTAACCATATTGGGTAATTGTTGCCTGGTTTGCCATGAGCAGTTAAAAATTGATGATTTCAAACCCTACGTTGCGGATTTTTCTAGAAATTCATCTCAGCATCGAGCGTTTTGCGTATTTTAGTTAACAGCTCCATCGGCTGGATTGGCTTGTTTAACAGCATAACCCCTTCTCTGACCAATCCTTGGTCATGCAGCGAGTCAAACGTGTAGCCACTCATAAAAATAACCGGCATGTCGGTTTTTTTTCTAATTTCCTGATAAAATTCCGGACCTTTAATTCCCGGCATAGCCACATCTGAAAGCAGCAGAGCAAAGTCAGCGTTTGGTTGATCAAGAATGTTTAGTGCTGATTCGGCACAATCGCTGGTGATAACCTGATAGCCAACGGTGGTTAAAATACTATAAGTTGATTCTCGCACCAGAGGATCATCTTCAACGAGTAAAATAGTTTCGTCGCCACCGGGTAGCAGCGTACTCACCTGAACCGCTGGTTGAGCCACTGGTTGATTGGTCAAAGGCAGGTAAATTTTAAAGCACGAGCCTTCTCCAATAATGCTGTCAACCAGAATATAGCCTTTATGTTGCTTGACGATCCCCCAGACCATCGCAAGTCCGAGGCCGGTTCCCCTTCCCGTATCTTTGGTTGTGAAAAACGGGTCAAAAATTTTCTGCTGAATTTCTTTGGGAATACCAACACCATTGTCTGTCACCGTAATCAATGCGTATTGTCCCGGCGCTCCATAGCCATAAATCTGACAAAAACTGCTATCAATTTCAGTCTGCTCGGTTGTTATTGTCAACGCACCACCATCAAGCATGGCATCACGGGCATTAGTCGCAAGATTGACCAGAACCTGTTCCAACTGAGAGATATCTGCCAGAACGACCAACTGTTGTTCCGACAGTTTCAGGGTTTTATGGATCCGCTCACCGATGACCCGGCCGAAGAAGTCCTGCACATTCAAAATCAATTGATTTAAATCAACTGGAGTGGAAGGATCAGATTTTTTACGGCTGTATGCCAGCAAACCATTGGTCAATTTTGCCCCTCGTTCTGCTGCTTCACCAATCTTTTGAATTTTAGTCAGAAGTTTTGGATTGTCAGTAATTTGTGATTGCAACAATCCGACATAACCAGAAATGACTGTTAAAATATTATTAAAATCATGAGCGATACCGCCTGTCAACGTCCCGATTGCCTCCATCCGCTGTGAATGCTGTAACTGTTTTTCCAGGGTTTTTCTCCGCGTAATGTCAATAAAGGTAATAACCCCCCCGACCAGTTGATTATCTCGACTCATCGGGTGCCCCCAGTATTCAACCGGAACCTGATGACCATCACGGTGGGTGAAAAAATCATCTTCGCTGCTGATCTTATGACCTTTTGAAATTGCAGTAATAAACGGGCATTCCGCAAAGGCAAAAAAATTATCGTTCCGACGTTCAGATTTAATCAGTTGCCAGAAGCTTTTACCAACCAGATCCTGTTCCTCCACATAGCCCAGAATTCTTACCGCTGATGGGTTGCAGAACACAGTATGACCGAGCATATCAATGCCAACAATCGCTTCTTCTGTCGAGTTGAACAGCGTTCTGAGCTTCTCTTCACTGCGTGATAACTCTCGAACAAAATGCATCCGTTCGCACTCCGCAGCAGCTCTGGAAGCAATCACAGATAACAGCTCCTCAACATGTGGCACAGATTGCAAAACCTGTTTCGAATAAGCAGAGACAAACCCCATGACCCGGCCGTCGTGACCGAGCATCGGAGTGCCGATAAAACTTGAAATTTCACTTAAGGGCAGAAAATCACAGTCAGCAGAAAAAGCAGCAGCATTGTCAGGATAAATACTGAACTGGCCTTGCAGAACCTGTTGGAAGAGAGCCATGGCAGCAGACAGTCGAATCGGTTTCTGATGCTGGCCAGCATAAAAATTAGCTCTGATTTCAAGCACATCGCCATGAACGACTCCAATACAGGCACCTTCCATATCCAGCCAACTACAAAGGTTCTGAACAATCTCCTCCAGACATTCCTGACCGGTGAGACCGACGGTGCTGCGGATCAGGGTCTTGATCGATGCTTCGTATTTTTCCCGTAGGGTAATGTCACGGGCAACGGAAAAAAATACATTTTTACCATCCAGCTCAAAAAACTGACTGCCTATCTCAACCGGGAACCAGCGACCATCCTTGCACAGTAAATCGGTCTTAAAAAGGGTCTTTCCAGACTCCTTTATATCGTCAATGATCGACTTAAATGCATTTTCTTCTTCGAGGGCGACCCGATTAATTTGGTAAGGCGATAACTCCAGTAATTGACCGCGGGTAAACTGGAGCATGTCACAAGCGACATCGTTCACTTCAATATACTTTCCTGGTGAACCATTGGCACAGCATTCAGAAATAAAAACAGCATCTGCTATGCCATTAAAAAGTCGTAAGAAATATTCTCGATTCCGTTGTGATGCAGCTTTTTCCATCCTTCAAATCCTCATTCAGAGCCGTTCCTGAAAAATTAAAGTCAAAACCGGGACTGTCCCCACACGGGGGCTGTCCCAGGCTTTTGCGGCGCGACCCGACGCAGTTTCAAAACCGTAAAATCAGGAAGACATTGTAGCTTTTCATCGATATAATCGCTAGACGCTTCAAGGGCTTCTGCTAGACTGATAATAACCATCCAAATTAACGCAAGGAGTGAGAGCATGGAAACCTGCAAACACTATATCCAGGACCAGCGCATCGCCTATTTTTCTATGGAAATCGGCCTTCGGGCAGAAATTCCCACCTACAGTGGCGGGCTGGGAATTCTCGCCGGAGATACAATAAAAAGTGCCGCCGACCTGAACATCCCACTGGTGGCAGTGACTTTACTCTATCGCAAAGGTTACTTCAAACAAGAGTTCGATCAGCAAGGGTGGCAACAGGAACGTGATATTCAATGGTATCCCAGCCATCATATGCAACTATTACCAAGCAAAAGCCTCATATCCATTGAAAATCGGGACGTTAAAATTCAGGCCTGGTTATATAAAGTCAAAAGCCCAACCGGAGGTGAAGTTCCAATACTGTTTCTGGATACTGACATACCCGGAAATGACGATCAGGACCGGACCCTCACCGATCACCTCTATGGAGGTGATCAGGACATGCGCCTGAAGCAGGAGATTATTCTCGGGATCGGCGGTGTGCGGATCTTACGAGCATTGAACTTTTCGATCAAAAAGTATCACATGAATGAAGGACATGCGAGCTTACTGACGATAGAACTGCTCAACAGCTCAAGAGTCCCTCTCGAACACATTTTGGTAGAACACAATGCATGGAATATTTTACAGGTGACTGAGCAGTGTGTATTTACGACCCATACTCCGGTAGAAGCAGGTCATGACCGCTTTCCTTACGACCTGGTCGAAAAAATAATGCCACCGGAAATACCAATTCCTCTCCTTAAAGAACTCACCGGACAAGATAATCTCAACATGACCATGCTGGCACTGAAACTCAGTAAATATATCAACGGGGTTGCCAAACGGCACGGCGAAATCTCCCAAAATCTGTTTCCCGGATTTAAGATCCATGCAATTACCAATGGGATTCACCCCTTCACCTGGTGCTCACCATTTTTTGTCAATCTGTTCAATAAATATCTGCCGGGATGGGCAAATGAACCAGAATTGCTGGTGAGATCAAGTGCTATTCCTGATGCAGAAATCTGGGAAGCACACTGTGGAGCTAAAGCCCTGTTCTTTCAATATGTCGCAGAAAAAACCGGTACAGTCCTCAATCCGGAACTCTTGACGATTGGCTTTGCTCGCCGCGCTGCTACCTATAAACGCGGTGATCTCATCTTCAGCAACCTCGAACGATTACTGGAGATTGGCTCAGGCAAGCTTCAGTTTGTTTTCGGTGGCAAGTCACACCCCAAAGACGATGAAGGGAAAAAAGTAATTCAAAGGATTATTCAACACATTGAAAAGTTGCGCGGTAAAATTGATCTGGTCTATCTGGAAAATTACAATATGGAAGTTGCAGGGCAATTCATCCCCGGTGTCGACCTGTGGCTCAACAACCCCATACGGCCACTGGAAGCCTCAGGAACCAGTGGCATGAAAGCAGCGTTGAACGGGGTGCCTAATTTCAGCGTATTGGATGGCTGGTGGATAGAGGGACATATTGAAGGGGTCACCGGCTGGGCTATCGGCCCGCCAGCAGCAGAGACAGATCAAGAGGTTGGCCGCGCAGATGAAGATCTGGAAGATATGTATCAAAAGTTGGAAAAAACAATTATTCCGCTCTATTATTCTGACCGGGCTGGCTGGATTGAGGTGATGAAAGATGCCATTGGCAAAAATGCTTATTATTTTAATACTCATGTTATGATGCGACGCTATGTCACAGAAGCCTACATTCATTGATGGCCAATAGGGCTGCAATATTCAGGGTTTTGAGTGAAAATTTACTTTGCAAACAAGTTCATCTATGCTAGCTTGCTGCGGTTCTGAATAAAATATATAGGAGAAAGTTGCATGACCACATTATTAATCGGACTTCATATCACCGTCTCAATTGCCTTGATCATTATTGTTTTGTTGCAGATGGGTAAAGGCGCTCAGGCAGGTGCTTCTTTTGGTGCTGGTGGTAGCCAGGCCATGTTTGGCTCCACAGGCGGAAACTTCATGAGTAAAGTCACTGTTGCAGTTGCTGTTACTTTCATGCTCACCAGCTTGACCCTGGCTTATTTTTATGATTCGCCAAGCTCTCAAACAGTAATGCCCAGCTCGGTAGCGGCTCCAGTATCGGCGCCAACCCCGACAGCAACACCGGTACAAAAGTAACAATTTATCATTGACAATTGAAGATACGATTCAGTATAAGTACAACCCGTTGGCCGAAGTGGTGGAATTGGTAGACGCGCCAGCTTGAGGGGCTGGTGAGCAAATTGCTCGTGCGAGTTCGAGTCTCGCCTTCGGCACCAAT
>JAQIBX010000130.1 GCA_027858895.1 Desulfuromusa sp.
GCCACCCACAAAATTGTCTCCCCACTGACCAGCAGAGGGGTTTTCAATCGGTCTTCAAGCTCCACCCGATTATCCGCAAAATAATGCTTCAACCGCTTACGCCCAACCAGGCCAAAAGGTTCAAATCGATCCCCAGCTTGCCAACTGCGCACGCGTAAAGGTTGCAGCAGCTTGGCAAAGGAAAATTCAGCAACATTTAACGATTCCCCTTCTTGTTCGTCCTGCAAGGTGACACGCAACACGCGCCCATCAGGAAGCTCAAGTTCACTGGGGATTGGTAGCGACAGATCAAAAGGTTCCTCTACTTTTGGAGCGTCACTCCTCAGCCACAAAGTTTCGTAGCGGCGAGCAACCCAGCAGTCGGGCAAATCCAGTTGGGCCTGACTCCGTTGACCTGTCAGGACACCCTCAATGGCTTGCAGATGAACAGCTTCAATTCTCTGCAAATCACCACGCACCAGGCGTAATGCCTCGCGCAACAAACGCACTCGCAGCGCCTGATGCAGAGTTAACAAAGCCGTTCGGTTCAGTCGCAAACCATCATCATGAGACACAATTAGTTTTTCAAAATTCTGTACAATCTGCTCTTGCCAATAATCCTCTTCAAGCTGAAGCTGGCGTGTTAACCCTGCAATTTGGTTGTCAAAGTTAGGGTTAATTTCAAGCAGTTGCGGTATTATTTGAGTACGAAACCGATTTCGCAAAAAAATCGGGTCGCGATTACTTTTATCTTCAACCCAACTCAGCTTATGCTGCCGTGCATAGTCAAGAATCTGCTCTCGATTGCAACTCAATAATGGACGCCACCAGATACCCTGATGGGCACGCATAGCCGCCAAGCCACTAAGCCCGCTGCCACGCAGCAATCGCAACAGAAAAGTTTCGACCTGATCATCCCGATGGTGGGCCAGGGCGATCAGCTCTGCGTCAACCTGACCGGCAATCCGCTGCAAAAACTCCCGTCGCGCCTGTCGGCCGGCCATTTCAAGGCTTATCTTATTTTGCTCTGCCAGCGCAGGGACATCACATGCTTCAGTATGACAAGGGATATCCCACTGGGCACAGAGATTCTTGATAAAGGTCACATCATCAGAGCTTTCTTGCCGGATCTGGTGATCCAGATGGGCAACCTGAAGGGAAAGGTTCAAGGATTCCGCAAGAGAACACAAGAGATGCAGCAATACGACTGAATCAACCCCACCGGAAACCGCGACCAATAATCGACTTGTTTCAGGGGGAAGAGTGTCAATGATCGACAGTTGTAAATGGGATAATTTCATGCGCTCAGGAAATCCGGTCAACTTTCGTCTCAAGATTAAAGTGGATGCTGAACTATAAACAAAAAAAGCCCTCCCCGATAGCGGAAAAGGCTTAAAAAATAGTGGTGATGCAGAGATTCGCTAACACCTGCTTTTTAAGAGATCATTTCCTACAGACCAGCGGCTTCACCCTTCTCCGCTTTCAACAGAGGAAAAAACGGAGGAGATATTTCTACCCCTACAGAAAAACCGGGGCTCAAGAAGAATTAGGTAGTAATACAACTAAGCAGGATGCCCCCTGAATGCATGGAATTAGATATGGATGTCCCTAACTGTGGCGGGTTCCCTATATTCCACAGCTGTTTTGAGGAGTGGCAAAAACTCGGGCTTTGCCCTCAAACATTTGCCATTCTTATTCTCAAATCAGCTGTTCCATTCCGGCTGCGTATACGGGAAATTGTGCTTCAATACCCATCAATACTGTCACTGGAGCGGGGAAAATTGCTTAAACTATGGCCTTGTCGAAGCAAAAAGGCTGACAATCGCTGTCTCGATTTCTTTTCCGCTCCTTTGGCATCTTCTCTGCTTCGGGTTAGATCTCGCATCGCTTCATCCTCGGTGCATGGCACATAAACGGAAGTCAGTTCGCCTGCCCGAGACAGACGGGCAAGCTTGATAGCATCCCGTCGATCATTTTTGATACGGTCTCCGCTCTGTTTAGGGATCTTGGATGGTGCAACCACCGCACAAGCGAAACCTTGAGCAATAAGATGCCGATAAATATCATAGCCGCAAGGACCGGCTTCATAAACAAAGTGAAGGTCGTAATTTTGGGAAACAAGCTTTCTGACGACTTTATCGAGAGCGGCCAGACTCCCGTCAATTGCGCCATAGCTACGAACTTCTCCGTTCAGCGATAGCGACCTCAATTGAGTTTTTATGAACGTCCAATCCAATAAACGTGATAAGCTTTTTCATGACCTGCCTCCTTGGTTTTGGCTCTGTGTTGGAAGTTGATTGTTCCAACATAACCCACGTTTGCAAGGGGCAGGTCGCTTTCTTGTCCACTGTCAGCCATTATGTCTAGCGCCATTCTAGGGTGCCCTCACTAATCGGACTCCACTTTTCTTATCACAATCCTAAATCCGTGAGAATACAATTTACAAACTCTTTACGAAGATACTTAACTTATTGATAATAAACAGTATTTGTGCTAATATCCAGCCCATCAAACTTTCACTTGCTGGGTGAGTTCAA
>JAQIBX010000173.1 GCA_027858895.1 Desulfuromusa sp.
AGGGAGAAGGTGCGCGGATCACCCTTAAATTACCGCTCTCTCTGGCAATTATCCGGGTTTTAATTGTTGAGTGTGACGGCAGCAGAATGGCGATGCCGATTACCCGGGTGGTGCAAACGGTTGAAATTGCCCCTGGTGAAGTTCAAAGCAGTGGTAAGCAACTGATGATCCATTATCAAGATGAGCTGTTGCCGATGCTGTCGCTGAGAAAAATCCTGAAAGCACCCCAAGGGCCACATCTGGACCCGATTCCGCTGGTTATTACCGAGGTGATGGGGCGCAAAGTGGGTTTGGTGGTGGATCGGCTGATTGGGCAGCGCGAAGTGTTTGTGCAACGTTTACCCGCCCCATTTGATCAGGTACGTGGTTGTAGCGGTGGAACAATCCTGGGAGATGGTCAAATTATTTTCCTCCTTGATCTGCAATCGCTGTTTGAGCGCCGCAGGGGTAAAGGATGAGAATCGTTGTAAGAGGACTTTACGAATAAGTGGAAGATAGAATCTATGGCTTCTGGGTCTAAAAAGGTTATTTTTGCAGCGCTTGCGGGGAATACCCTGATTGCGTTGACTAAGTTTGCTGCCGCCTCTGTCACCGGCAGTTCGGCAATGCTGTCTGAGGCGATTCATTCTCTGGTAGATACAGGCAATCAGGGGTTGCTGCTCTATGGCATGAAAAAAGCAGAAAAACCGGCAGATAAAGATTTTCCCTTTGGCCATGGCAAGGAAAGCTATTTCTGGAGTTTTGTTGTCGCCATCCTTATTTTTGCTTTGGGTGGTGGCATTTCCGTTTATGAGGGGATTAATCATCTACTGCACCCCCAACCAGCGACGAATCCATGGATTAACTATCTCGTTTTGAGCCTGGCAATGATCTTTGAAGGGGCCGCATGGCTATTTGCCCTGCGTGAATTCAGGCGCACTAAAGGCAAAAATGGCTATATTGATGCGATAAATCAGACAAAAGATCCCTCTGTTCTTGTGGTTCTTTTTGAAGATTCTGCGGCAATGCTTGGTTTGCTGGTCGCCCTGATCGGTATCGGCCTGACCCATCTGACTGGAAATATTTATTATGATGGAACCGCGTCTGTCCTGATTGGGTTTATCCTGATTGGCACAGCGATATGGCTGGCTCGTGAAACCAAAGGATTGCTGATTGGTGAAAGTGCCGATCCACAGATTGTTCGAGCGATTCATGAGCTTGTGCAAGAGAACAAAATTATCGAGGGCATCAATGAGATCCTGACCATGCATATGGGACCGGATTTTATTTTAGTTACCATAAGCGCTGATTTTACCGACAGTGTTTCGGCAGCCGAAGTTGAAGAGCAGATAGCGACATTGGTGCTACAGATTAAGTCCCGCTTTCCAAAAATCAAGCGGGTTTTTATAAAGGCAGAAAAAATGGCGGTTACTTGATCTATTTTGCCCCAATATGACCAATGGATGACGCTGCTGCTAAAAGGTTGCAACGCTATCCCCCCCTGTAGAAATCTGCTAAACTCAACACTTTCTGTCCCCAATTTAAGTAGGAGATATGCCATGTTAAAAGGGCTGGTTGCAGGCCTGTTTCTGTTGTTGTTTATCCCCGTTCTCTCTGTGGCCGCAGAAGTTGAATTGAGCGATGTTATTAGCGCATTGGAAACCCCGTTCAAGGGCCAAACAAAAAGCTCAGGACAGATTCAGGATTTCAGCGCAGATTTTTTTCAGAAATCACATATTGCCTCTATTGGCCGGACTCAAAGTGGTCAGGGGACGGTCCGGTTTAAATTTACATCCTTGGCAGCGCAAGAATCTCCAATAGCAAAATTTCGTTGGGAGTACACTAAACCAAGTGTTCAGGAAATTATTTCGGATGGCCAGACACTGTGGGTCTATCTCCCCGAAAACCGTCAGGTTATTGAGAGTGATATCAGTCAAATGAATGACCAGCAGGGGGAAAATCCGGTGACCTTTCTCAGCGGCCTGGGTAATCTATCGCAGGATTTTTCGATCAACTGGGGTTCTCCGCGGATAGTAGAAACCGGTGGCTATCGGTTGCAGTTGGAACCACGCAAAGAGTCACAATTGATCCAGCAGATAGAAGTTGTTGTCAGCGAGACAGCTATTAATAAGTGGCTAAAACAACATAAAACAGGTGACATTTTTCCAATTTTGTCAACGCTGGTTACTGATCCGAGTGGCAACCGAACCGCGATTGAGTTTCGTGATGTGCAGGTGAACCAGAAACTTGCGGATCAATTATTCTCTTTCGAGCGGCCGGATGGCGTTGAATTGGTCGATCCTGCTGGCCAGATGGGGTTCTGATTGACAGAAACATTGTCGCGGGAGGCGGTTTTTTCACATGATAACCGTTCCGTTGCTTTTATAGCGGGGCGGTTTTATGTTATAAGTCATCGATTCTTTGGGCTTTATTTCGTTTTGATCATCATGAGTTAATAGGAGAAAGATTATGCCGAGCTTTGATATCGTTTCGAAGGTTGATTTTCAGGAAGTGGATAATGCTGTCAACCAGGCGATAAAAGAAATTACCCAGCGCTACGATTTTAAGGGAACGACCAATGAGATTACCTTGGACAAAGAACACCTGAATATCCAGGCAGCAGATGATTACAAATTGCAGGCAATCAAAGATATTTTGATTGCCAAATTGGTGCGCCGTCAGGTTTCCACCAAATGTTTCAATTATGGCAAGGAAGAGACTGCATCTGCTGGTGCGGTACGAGTTAAAGCCACAATTGTTCAGGGAATCAGCAAGGAAAAGGGTAAGGAAATTGTGAAGCTGATTAAAGAGGCTAAACTAAAAGTTCAAGCGCAGATCATGGAAGATCAGGTTCGGGTGACCGGCAAAAAGATTGATGACCTGCAAGAGGTGATGCAGCTGTTAAAAGGAAAAGATCTGGACGTTGAGCTACAGTTCGAGAATATGCGGTCGTAGGAGGTTTCCCCCTCATCCGACCTGCGGTCACCTTCTCCCTCAGGGAGAAGGGCTAAGAAGCAACCGGAAATAAACTATACTAATCAGGGAATGAATACGTGGATAAATTAAAAGTGAGTTTGGTCAGCCTTGGCTGCCCGAAAAATCTGGTTGATTCAGAGGTTATTCTGGGTCATTTGCCTCTGGATCGATATGAAATTATTCTTGATGATAGTCAGGCTGATATCATTATTGTCAACACCTGTGCTTTTATTAATGATGCCAAAGAAGAATCGATCGATACAATTCTGGAGGTCAGTGATTATAAGGTGCAGGGGAACTGCAAACTGCTGGTGGTTGCAGGTTGCCTGCCGCAACGCTATCAGGATGTTTTAAAAGAGCAATTGCCAGAAGTTGACCTGTTTCTCGGGACGGCGGAAGGACCACAAATTGTTGAGTTGCTTGAACTACAGTTGCAAGGGAATGCCCCCGTCCAGAAAATCGGTACTCCCGATTATCTTTATGATCACGAAACTCCCCGGGTCAATTCGTCACCGACCTACAGCAGTTATGTCAAAATTGCTGAGGGTTGTTCTCACCATTGTTCCTATTGCATCATTCCGCAATTACGCGGGAAATTACGTTCGCGGAGTATTGCTTCGGTGGTGCAGGAAGCCCACAACCTGGCAGCGCAGGGGGTGACGGAAATTGTCCTGATTGCGCAGGATATTACCGACTTTGGAGTCGATCGCAACGATGGTGCAACGCTGGAAAAATTATTAAAAGAGCTGGTCAAGGTTGATAATCTCGTCTGGATTCGCCTGCTTTATGCCTATCCAGATGGTATTTCTGCTGAGTTGATTGAGTTGATCGCTACGGAAGAGAAAATTTGTAACTATCTTGATTTGCCACTGCAACATATCGATGACCAGCTCCTGACGCAGATGAATCGGCATCTTGATGAAAGACAAACACGCGACCTGGTGCAACGATTACGTGACAGAATCCCCGACTTGACCCTGCGAACGTCTTTCATTGTTGGCTTCCCCGGCGAAACCCGTGAACAGTTTGATAAACTCCTTAAATTTGTTGAAGAAGGTCATTTTGAGAGGGTTGGAGTTTTCCATTATTCCCGTGAAGAGGGAACTGTGGCGGCAAAATTACCGGAACAGGTTCCAGCACGGACGAAAAAAAGCCGTCTGAATAAACTGATGAAAGCGCAAGCACGAGTCTCTTTTAACAAAAACCGTTCTCTGATTGGCCGCACCGAGTTGGTTCTGGTGGAAGGGTACAGTGAAGAAACCGACTTATTGTTGAAGGGGCGCAGTGCCCGACAGGCTCCCGATATTGATGGACAGTATTTGATTACCTCCGGTTTTGCAGATGTCGGTGAATATGTTCAACTGAAGATCACCGACTCATCCGAATATGATCTGTTGGGTGAGATTGTTGCGGACTGAGAATGGTGCAACTGCTGGCTGTATACATAAATCCTGCGGACTGGTAGTTGGCGACGGATGAAAGCCATTGGTTGGACAAAGCGATTAATTCCTTTCGATTGTAAGCTGCTGATTGTTGTGGCAGTTCTTGTGTTTCTTTCTTTTTTATTGCCGTTAAGTCAGACCGCTGGGGCTCGGGTGGTTGCCAGTTCTTCTTGTTCATAGAAAGTTTAAGTAAAATTGGTCCGGTCGGGATCTCGGTTCTTGGAGCGTTAGGTCATGTAACTGGACAGCTGCTGATCGCCTGGCCGGTGGTTATCCGTCATCCTTCTATCTGGATGTTGTTGCCGTCCTTTCTACTCTTTGCTTTGATAAGTGGTATTGTTAACGGATTAGCAGCCGATTATCTGCTCGCTTCATTGTATAAGCATCCTGCTTTTGCCGGACTGGAAGAAAAGTATGCTGCTGCAAAGAGTCAGACACATAGAGAATTGCAAACATACAAATCTGAGGAGGGAACATGAAGGTTATCTTGCCGGTTGCGGGAAAAGGAACACGCCTGCGCCCCCATACCCACACAAAAGCGAAATCACTGGTCAGTGTTGCTGGGAAAACGGTCCTTGAACATATTATCGAACGGCTGCAGAGCATTAATGTTGAGGAATATATTTTCATCATTGATGAAAATGGTCAGCAGATTACCAATTTTATGGGTCAAAAATTCCCCGAATTGAAATGTAGCTATTACGTTCAACAAGAACGCCTTGGTCCGGCCCATGCCGTTGCCCTGGGAGCTCCGTCAATTCAGAAGGGTGATGATTTACTGGTGGTGTTTAACGATACGATTTTTGTGACAGATTTGACTGCTATTCCAACTCTTTGCAGCAATGCTGATGGCTTGATTTATTCGAAAGAGGTTGAAGACTATCAACGTTTCGGCGTGAATGTTCTGAAAGGTGACACTATTGTCGATATGGTGGAAAAACCTGACACGCCAATATCACGGCTGGCTCAGGTTGGGCTGTACTATCTGAAAGATGGTGCGGGATTTATTGACGCTATCGAGGCGACCATTGCCGCTGGGGAAACCGTCAAAGGTGAATATTACCTTCCTTCCGTCTTTATGCGGATGATCGGTGCAGGACACAAGTTTAAGGCGCCGGAAATCGATGCCTGGCTCGATTGTGGCAAACCGGAAACTTTACTTGAAACCAACCGCTTTCTGCTCAAAGGGCGACATCATGTTCATGGCGATGTTTATGACAGTGTTTTGATTGAACCGGTTCATGTGGAACAGGGCGCGGTGATCAGAAATTCAATTATCGGACCGGATGTCTCTGTCGCTGCCGGAAGTGTGATTGAAAACAGTGTCATCAGTAACTCGATTATCAATACTGATAATATTGTCCGTCATTTGATTCTCGATCATTCGTTGCTGGGCGATTCAGTCAATTTGATCGGCTCACCACGGCGAATGAATATCGGCGATCATTCACATATTTTCATGGATCAGTAGTAAAAGATGAATTACCAGCAATATCTCCCATATATCATCCCACCTCTACTGGGGGGGGTGATCGGTTATGTAACCAACTATATCGCTATTCGGATGCTGTTTCGGCCACTCCGTGCCTGGCGGCTTCTGGGAGTCCGGGTCCCGTTGACTCCGGGTATTATTCCTGCCAAACGGGGGGAGTTGGCGGTTAGAATGGGGGAAATGGTCGGCGAACATTTATTGACCGCTGATGATGTCGGCCGCGCCTTTGCCAAGGATTCCATCCAGCGGGAACTGCGCTTAACCGTAACCGACAAGCTCGGTTCTTTTCTGGATCGTCAGCTCGGCTCTCTAGAATCGCTAGTGCCCAGCCGTTTTCGCCCGCGTTTTCGTGAGATAATCAGCCTGTTTCAGGCGAAAATCGTCAAATTAATCTTTGACTACCTCCAAAGTGAACAATTCGAACGGAAATTACGTGATTACCTGCAACAGCAAGCTGACCAACTATTATCACGCGACCTTGCCAGTTTTTTAACTCCTCAGCAGTACCAAGCGGCGCAAAAACATTTAGATGATAAATACAGTCATTTTTTCCAGTCACCCAAAACCGCTGGGATGGTCGGAGATTATGTTGATCGCAAAACCGGGCAACTACTGGCAACCGATCTACCACTGCGTGAACTGCTTCCTAACGATCTGGTTGAATTGCTCCTGACACAATTAGAAAAAGAAATGCCGCCATTGGCAGAAAAATTTGGTGGGATGCTTTATGACCCGGCATTTCGTTCCCGGCTGGTGAAAAAAGGGAAGCAGGCCATCGATTCATTCCTCGATTCTCTCGGAGGATTAGCCGGTGTGCTGAGTGGCTTTATGGACCTGAATAAAATTTACGACAAAATTCCAGAGTTTTTAGATAAGGCCGGGGATGAAGTCGCGGACTGGTTGAAAGAGGAGCGAACTCAGCAACAATTGGCAAAACTTTTGCGTGAGCGCGCCGATAGCTTATTGGATCGCTCTTTAGCCAGTTATATTGAGAAAATGCCCTATGAAAAGATTACGGGAGTTCGCCAGTTTATAAAGGAACAGGTTGTCGTGACTGTTCAGTCGCGACAAACCATCGATACCGCCCTTATTTTGACAGAAAGTGCTGTAGATCGCCTCAAAGATCGCCCTTTTGCTGAGTTGTTAACGAGGGCTCTGCCAGAAAATAGTTTGGATCTAGGTCGGGAGCGGTTGGCAGATAAACTATTGGAAGCAATCCGCTCACCCCAGGCCCGGGCAGCGCTGGAAACAATTTTAATTGAGCAAAGCAATCAGTGGCTCTACGATAAACCGCTTGGACTGTTGTCTGCACGGTTGCCTGGTGATCTACGTCAGGAAATTGAAAGCGGCGCCTGCCAGTTGATTGAAGAGATGTTGAAAAAAGAAGCGCCCCGGTTGGTAGAAACCCTCAATGTTCGGCGGATGGTTGAAGAAAAAGTGAATAGCCTCGATTTGTTGCAGGTGGAAGATTTGTTGATGGGGGTGATGAGGGAACAGTTTAAATATATCAACCTGTTTGGTGCCCTGCTCGGGTTTCTGATCGGGTTTATCAATATTCTGGCATTTCAATTGATGTAG
>JAQIBX010000182.1 GCA_027858895.1 Desulfuromusa sp.
ACTCCATCGTACGTAACAACTGAGATGCAAAATATGGATGAGGAGGTCAAGCAAAAAGGATTGATTTTCCTGAATGAAATGGGAGTGGATCCCGGTATCGACCATATGTCGGCAATGCGCATTATCGATGAAATTAAGAGTAAAGGTGGAAAATTACTCTCTTTTAAATCGTTCTGTGGCGGACTTGTTGCTCCCGCCTGCGATGACAATCCGTGGAACTATAAGTTTTCGTGGAACCCGCGTAACGTAGTTCTTGCCGGGCAGGGCGTTGCAAAATATAAAGAGGATGGGCAATACAGGTACGTTCCCTACCATCAATTATTTTCCACAATCAGCAAGGTGGAAATGCCGGAATATGGTGATTTTGAAGTTTATCCTAACCGTGATTCGCTTAAATACTGTGAATTGTATGGCTTGGAGGATATTCCTGCCATACTCAGAGGGACAATGCGTCGTTCCGGTTTCTGTGAAGCCTGGAATGTTTTTGTCAAATTGGGCTGTACCGACGATACCTATATTATGAAAGATTCACACCTGCTCAACTATCGTCAGTATCTGGAAAGTTTTCTTCCTTCATATCAAGGCGGAAGTGTCGAGAAAAAATTGGCTGAATTCACCGGTCTTGCACAAGATTCACCAGTGATGGCTAAAATTGCTTGGCTGGGGTTTTTCTCAGATGAAATCATTGGGCTCAAGGATGCAACTCCCGCTGTAATTATGCAAAAAGTACTGGAACAGAAGTGGTCGATGTCTGCTCAAGATCGTGATTTGCTGGTGATGCAGCATCAGTTTGAATTTGAGCTGAATGGACAGCGGAAGCGGATTATCTCATCCATGAGTTACGAAGGGGAAAATAGTGAAAAAACGGCGATGTCTTATACGGTAGGAATCCCGCTGGCTATTGCTGTGAAATTGATTGCTACTGGCAGTATTAAGCCAATCGGTGTTCGAATCCCGACTTGTCCAGAAATTTATAATCCCATTTTATCTGAATTGGATAAACTTGGCGTCAGATTTGTTGAAGAGCAAGTTGACTTATAGTCTCCGCAGGGGATACCCTGTTAATTCTCTCATTAATTGATATATTCCATTATTTCATATAGTTAAGATTTCCGTTGGTACTCGCACATGCATATAGAGTATAGGTTTTACGTGCTTAATGTTTTTCAGGTAGTATGAAAAATCCTCAGCATTCAATACCGACAGAAGGTATAGGCTATTCCTTGACCCCGTAAAGTAAAACACTATTATGCTTTTTAGATATTTTCACTAATGTGTACAGATGGCTGAAAGTGGCGAGTCTTTAAGTGAAATTTTTTACAAAACTAAAGGAGAAAAAATGGATTTTTTAAAAGAACTCGGTATCAAAGAGAAAAACTTTGGCGCATCGACCGGTATCGAGTGGAATGAAACAACTGATCAGGGTGAGCTCAATATAGTTTCCCCCGTCAATGGCAAGCTAATTGCCAGAGTCTATCTTGCCTCAGAGCAGGACTACGATAGAATCGTCGCCAAAGCAGACGCAGCCTTCAAACAATGGCGTATGGTTCCCGCTCCTAAACGCGGAGAAATAGTTCGCCAGATTGGACTGCAACTACGCAAACATAAAGACGCCCTTGGAACTCTTGTCTCCTATGAAATGGGTAAATCGCTTCAAGAAGGTAAGGGTGAAGTTCAGGAGATGATTGACATTTGCGATCTTGCCGTCGGTCAGTCCCGCCAGCTTTATGGCAACACTATGACTTCCGAACGTGAGCTGCATCGTATGTATGACCAATACCACCCATTGGGAGTTGTCGGTACCATCAGTGCCTTCAACTTTCCTGTCGCTGTCTGGTCATGGAATGCCATGATGGCAGCCGTTTGTGGCAACACCAATTTGTGGAAGCCATCATCCAAGGTTCCATTAACTGCCATTGCCGTTCAGAATATTCTGGCTAACGTAATCAAAGCTAACGATCTCCCTGAAGGACTCTTCAATCTCATTGTCGGTCGTGGATCATCCGTTGGTGAAAAACTCCTCAACGACAAACGGGTTCCCTTGATTTCAATTACCGGTTCCACCGAAGTTGGTCGTCACGGAGCCGAAATTATTGCCAAACGGTTCGGCAAGTCGATCCTTGAACTCGGCGGGAATAACGCTATTATCCTGACCCCCAATGCCGATATGAAAATGGCACTGCCAGCCATCGTTTTTGGTGCTGTCGGAACTGCCGGACAACGCTGCACCTCAACCAGACGCCTCATTATCCATGAATCAATCTACGACAAAGTCAAAGCAACGATTGTTAAAGCCTATAGCGGCCTGAAGATCGGTGATCCCCTTGATGAAAATAATCACGTTGGCCCCCTGATTGACAAAACCGCTGTCGGAGAGTTCAAAAGGGCTCTGGTGCGTGCAGAAGAAGAAGGTGGGAAAGTCATTTGTGGTGGAGACCTGCTTGAAGGCAAAGGCTATGAATCGGGCTGCTACATCACCCCGGCCGTAGTAGAAGCAGAGAACCATTACGAAATTGTTCAGGAAGAAACCTTTGCCCCAATTCTTTACCTGATTAAATACCAAGGTGAAGTCGACAATGCCATCGCACTCCACAACGGCGTTGTTCAAGGACTCTCTTCTGCCATTTTCACTCAGAATCTCCTCGAAGCTGAAGAGTTCCTCTCCTGTGCTGGTTCCGATTGCGGCCTTGCCAACGTCAATATTGGCACCTCCGGTGCAGAAATCGGCGGCGCTTTCGGTGGCGAAAAAGAGACCGGTGGTGGTCGAGAATCAGGTTCCGATGCGTGGAAATCCTACATGCGCCGCCAGACCAATACAATAAATTATGGCAAAACTCTTCCATTAGCCCAGGGAATTAAGTTTGATATTTGATTGATTAAAAAAAATAGCGCAGATCATCAACCGCTTGTTTTGAACAAGCAAAACCTAGAAGAGGAGAAACAGATGAAACAGACAAAGGTTGTATCAGTCCTTCTTGCTTTGCTGCTCACTGTCTTTTTTGCAGGTAGCAGTTTTGCCAGTAATCTGGATGAGATTGTCAAGCGCGGTGAGCTTCGAGTTGCCGTTCAGTCTGGTGCCGCACCCTACGCATTTGTTGATAAACACGGCAATCAAGCCGGTTCCATGATCGACTTTACTCAGGGAATGGCAGATGCCATGGGAGTCAAGTTGAAAGTTCTTGATTACGATTGGGATGGTCTGATTCCGGCTCTCCTGTCTGGCAAAGCTGATATTTTGGCTGCCGATATGACACCCACTCTAAAGAGAGCTTTAAAAGTTACTTTTACCGACCCATGGATTCATGTGCAGCCCTGTATTTTTACTACAACTGGTGCTGGTTATCAGACTCTTGCAGACGTGAACAAACCAGAGGTGACAGTGGGAGTTCTCCTAGGGTCTACTGGTGAAGTTATTGCTAAAAAATATCTGCCCAATGCCAAGATCAAATCTTATAAAGGTGGCGGCCGGATGGTCGTTCAGGCTCTGACTGCAGGGCATGTTGATGCAGGCGTCAATGATGACTTGGCGGTTCTTACCGTGCTTCCAGACTTTCCACCAAATTCCATTCGTCTTCTCGACAAGCGCCTTGGTCAGGGAAAAGACCCACTTGCTTTTGCTGTGCGTCCAGATTCTGTCAATTTATGGCAGTGGATTAACCTCTACTTTGGAACAGTCAGAGCTAATGGTGACTATGCCAAGAACATCGCTTATTGGATGGACGGTACTGATTGGAAAAATGACCATTGATCCTGTCTAAATCCGTAAAGAATCCAACGATTCAGATTGATAGACATAAAAAGTAAAAATTCAGAAGAGTGCGGAAGGAAATTTCCGCATTCTTCTCATAAAAACGGTTGACACATGCTTGATAATTTCAATTTCAGAATTATTTTTGAATACTTGCCCTTATTCTTAAATGGACTGAAGTTTACATTTTTGATTTCTCTCGTGGCTCTTTTTCTCGCTCTTATCACGGGAATTATTGCCTGTGCTTGCCGGATTTCAAGCATAAAAGTTTTAAAATATCCAGTGATTGCCTATATTGAGATTATCCGTTCTACCCCTCTTTTAGTTCAAATCTATTTTCTCTATTTTGGCCTTCCAACCCTTGGTATCAGAGTCCCTGAAATCCAGACTGGAATTATTGCGTTAATGCTGAATTCAGGAGCCTATATAGCGGAAATTATCCGCGCCGGGATAAATTCTGTCGATCAAGGGCAGATTGAAGCAGGTCTCTCCTCGGGCTTAAATTACGTCCAGAGAATGCGGTTTATTATTCTCCCTCAGGCTTTAGGAGTAACTGTTCCCCCTTTGCTGGGTCAGGCCATTGTTCTGGTTAAAGATACATCACTGCTCTCGCTGATATCGGTCGTGGAATTAACCCGCAGTGGTCAGACAATGACCTCCGAGCGGTTCATGCCCTCAGAAGCATTTCTGACTGTTGCTTTCTTTTACATGTGTATTTATTTCTGCCTCAAAGCTCTGGCGGATTGGTCTCAGCGTAAGCTGATTTTTAGAGAGGCTTATTAATATGATGGCCTTCTATTTCAGCCGACTGGTGGAGATCTTTCCCTTTTTTCTCACGGGTTTGTGGATGACCACTAAGGTCGCATTTATTAGTTTAATTACCTGCACCCTGATTGGATTTATTCTCGGGATGATCAGGGCGAGTAACAATGTCCTTTTGAAGCGCCTCGTCGGCATATATGTCGCCTTTGCACGCGGCACTCCTTTTGTGGTGCAGATTTTTATCGTCTTTTTTATTTTTCCTGAATGGGGTCTTCAACTAGAGGCCTTCCCGGCAGCTCTGCTGGCGATGGCTATTATGGGTTCGGCTTTTGTCTGCGAAATTGTTGCAAGTGGAATTAATTCAATTCCGAAGGGTCAGTGGGAGTCTGCCGCTTCTTCAGGATTGTCTAAGATGCAGCAACTTCGTCTGGTTATTTTACCTCAATCGATGAAGGTTATTGTCCCGCCATTGGTGGGGCAGTATGTACTTTTGATCAAAGACACTTCAGTTGTGTCGGTTATTGGAGTGATGGAATTAACCAGGGTGGGCTGGGTTACTGTCGTCAGAATTCCAGAAGGCTTAATGGTCTTTGCTTTGGTAGGAGTTCTCTACTTTTCCATCTCATACCCTCTGATTTTGCTATCCAATTATCTGGAGCGAAGGATGGCAATATAAAGGTAAAAACAGCAAAACAAGGCTGAAGGTGTTTAGATCTTCAGATTTAATCTTCATTATCTGGAGCGGAAAATTGCGATAAACTGGCAGGACTAAAGGAAGGCTGACAAGTGTTTAGAATTTTTGATTTAAACCTTCAGTCCACTTGCCTTCAGTCTAAACAGCTTGATTGCAGTTAAGAAGGAAGGATCCAATGGTAAAATGATTGAATTTAAAGGTGTAAACAAGTGGTTTGATAAGCTTCATGTGTTGAATCAAATTAATTTAATGATTCCAAAAGGTGAGGTTTTGGTTATCTGTGGCCCGAGTGGCTCAGGAAAATCTACTTTGATCAGGTGTATCAACAAGCTTGAGCCCATTCAAAAGGGTGAAATTATTGTCAATGAGATGTCTGTCCATAAACCAACAACAAATCTGACCAAGCTTCGGGCTGAAATCGGGTTTATTTTTCAGCAGTTTCACCTCTATCCTCACATGACTGCATTGCAAAATATTATGTTGGCTCCAGTCAACGTCAAGAAAATCACAAAAGTAGAAGCTGAAAAAATTGCCCGACAAAAATTAGAAAGAGTTGGTCTGTCTGAAAAGGCTGATTCTTACCCGGCGCAGCTTTCTGGTGGTCAGCAACAGCGGGTGGCGATTGCTCGTGGTCTTGCCATGTCTCCAGAAATTATGCTTTTTGATGAACCAACTTCCGCTTTAGATCCAGAGATGATTGGTGAGGTTTTGGATGTTATGGTAAGTCTCGCTTTGGAGGGTATCACCATGTGTGTTGTGACCCATGAAATGGGATTTGCTAAAAAAGTGGCTGATCGGGTTCTTTTTATGGATGAAGGAAAAATCATTGAGACGGGTAAGCCGACAGACTTTTTTGATAATCCTAAAACGGAAAGAGCTGCCGATTTTATCAGTAAAATTTTGACTCATTAGCGATTTGCTTAGTCTTTTGTGTGCATGTTTCAATTCATCGGGTGTTCACAGCTAAGTGAAACCACTAACAAAGGAGGAATATTATGAAAAGACTCTGTTTTCTTGCGATTGTTTTGATCTTTTTTTCGGTTCAAACAGTTATGGCATCAACTCCTGCAGATACTCTGGTTATGGCCAACAGTATTGACGATGTCATTACTCTTGATCCTGCTGAAATTTTTGAGTTCACCGGCGCCGAGTATGCTGCCAATACCTATGACCGACTGATTAGCTATGATGTTGAAAACGTCAGCAATATTTATGGTGTTGTGGCTGAAAGCTGGACAATTTCTCCTGATGGCAAGACCTATGTCTTCAAAATCAGAAAAGGGATCCAATTTGCGTCAGGAAACCAGCTCACTGCCAAAGATGTGGTGTTTTCTCTGCAGCGGGTCATTAAGCTCGATAAATCCCCTGCTTTTATTCTTTCACAATTTGGCTTTACCCCTGAGAACGTTGTTGAAAACATAGTCAAGGTTGACGAC
>JAQIBX010000106.1 GCA_027858895.1 Desulfuromusa sp.
ACGTCGATCACTGCAGCGCTCAGGACGCCTGTTTTTCTGTCAGCGCTCTATAAATTGTAAAAGGAACGCCTCCGGGCGGAAGGACTTGGTCTGTACCTCTCTTGGTCACGGATTCAGGACAATTACACGCTGATAGAGTTTAGATACTTTTTCAGTAATTGTTTCTACAGAATAATCTTGAGCAAAAGTTTTACTGTTCCCAGACAGGGTTGACAACTGTTGAGGATCAGCTAACAACTTGGCCACAGTTTCCGCCCACTCCTCTGTACTTTCTGCAACCTTGAAGCCATTGTAGCCATTTTTAACGACATCATAGACGCCACTCGCACGGACCGCCACAACGGGACATCCGCCTGCCATGGCTTCCAGCAAAACCATTCCCTGGGTTTCCGAGGTCGAGGCAAAGACAAAAAGGTCAGCTGCAAGATAGCAGCGGACAACCTCATTTGGAGTCAGATTGCCAGTAAAAATAATATCCTCAGCCAGTCCCAAGGTGGAGACTTTTGCTTCCAGACGTGTTTTTTCAGGGCCATCTCCAATCAGTAAACACTTGAATGGCGAGTTGACCCGGTTTTTTGCTTTTGCCAATCCATCAATCAGAAAATCGAGATTTTTCTCTCGCGCCATTCGAGAAACACTGATCAAGAGGTGCTTGGCTGAACCGATGTATTGATTACGCAAATCTTCAACCTGCTGCTCCGACCAGGATTTATAATCACCAACACTGATGCCGGTAGGAATTGTCTCAATCAGGGCACTAACCCCAAGATTGCGTAGATACTCTTCCGTCGAAGATGTTGGGGTAATAATCGCATCACACTTGTTAGCGAAGTGTTTGATGATAAAGTGAGCAACGAGATTTTTAAGAGCAAGACTAGGAAGGGGAACGTAGTGGGTATAGCGCTCCAGTCGGGTATGGTAGGTTAAAATCACTGGGATGCCACGCTTTTTGGCAAGCCGCATTCCTTTTTTACCCATCCAGAAAGGATGGTGAACATGCACTAAATCACCATCAAAAGCATTGAATTCTGTTAAAATTTTTCGGCAAAAAATATTGGCAACAGGAAAATTGTTCATGCGAAGAGCAAACAATCCGGGGCAGCGATAAACATTGTCATTCTCGGGATTCTCCCCCCCTTGACGATATGCTGGGGCAAAGATTTTTACCGTTGCTCCTCGCTCAATAAGTCCCCGATAAAGACGATTGATGGAAAGAGGAACTCCACCGATAAATGGCAGATAATTATTAGTGAACATGGCAATACGAAGTGGTGAATCTGGAAAGGCATCTTCGTCAACGCTGAAGTCCCGGTACAAATGTTCCTGACGAATAATCAGTGAATAAAGCCAAAGAGCCACAAGACTGATGATGCTTAAGATCAGCAGCAAATTTAAAAGGCTCATATAAAAAAGTGAATGCAGAAAAAGCTTCAGGGTTTCCAGCTTCTCAGAAAACAGCCCCAGACGGTGTGGCACAACCACATTTTCATAACTCGGTTGATTCACACCCACAGCAACCTTTACAAACTGATAATGCTCATTCCGGTCAAGCAACAACCCGCCGCCTCCGCCCGACTCAATATAGCGCACCCCTCCAGAAATCGTTTGATGATATACAGGATACCCCGCTGAAAAAACGGCGGTGACACGGTGTTGAGAAAATAGGGTTTGCAATTTATTGCTGATATCTGTAGGCAAAAGATAGGAAGTATCACCTGCATCAAAATCAGCAATGGGGATCAAAGAATATGCAGAAATTATAAATCGGTAGGGGTATTTTTCTGCAGTTTTCAATTCCTTTTTCAGCCATCGCAATTGCCACTTCCAGGAAGTTTTACCCGAGGAGTCCAAAAAAATAAAATACGCATTGGATAACGGAAATGAGAAGAAATAAGGTCCGAAATGTCGGTAGAATCTCCCTGCTCCAAAATCTTCAAATTCATTGTGACCAGTGGCGAGTATGTAAGGAATATCCAATTTTTTGAGTCCGCGGTACAATAAACGGTACTTTCCCTCTGCTCCGTCGTATACGGCATTCCCCACGGATATCATCAGATCAATATCATTCTTTTTGAAAAGAGGAGCAATCCGATCCTCAAAATTCCGCATAGAGTTTTTGATATTGCCAACAACGGCAAACTGATAGCTGCTTTTCGCGTGGAGATTGGTTTCAATCTGATCTATGTGATCAGCATTGAGAGCCTGGTAATCTGTTTCAGCAATAAAAAGATAAACCTTGTAGACAATAAGGGATGTCATCACCAACAGAATCGCAATCAGGTAGAGTCTTAATCTTTTTTTGCTATGCATGATCGGCCACCTTTTTACGGCTGAAAATCTCCCTGTAGACAATCATGATACCGACCGCAACTCCAACGTAAATGGTTAAAAACCTCCAAGACAGGGTAAGCAGGGTAATATCATGTTTATGTACCATTTGCGCAAATAGCAGGCCATATCCACCCTCAGCAACTCCAGCGGCACCTGGCGTTGGAGCGAAATACATAAAAAAGGTCACGACGACCTGAAAGGCTAGCACGGTTAATATTGGCACCTCATATCCCAGAGCTCTAATCAGGACGACCGAAAAGGAAAATAGCAGCAGCAAAAAAAGTGTTGTCATGACAATAGAGAGGACGACCCAGCCGGGATTGCCTCTGAAATAGCGCTTAAAACCCGCTGAAAACCGGTCTGTCTCCTGGGAAACTTTCAGGTAAAGGGACCTGAAACGTAACTTTGATATGATTTTCAGATGGCTGAGTAACAACAAACCAAGAAACATCCAGCGTTTGATCAAGCGAATACGGAAAAGGATGATCCAGAAAACGGCAAGATACATGCAGGAAAAAGCGGTGATTCCGTAAAGTAACTTTCCGTGAGAAAATATTTGGAACATACTGGGCTCAGCCAAGATAATGATGGGTGTCAGGATGAAAAGAATCAAGGCTGCCAAGATTGTCCGAATTGATGTCGCAGCTGTTGCCTCGCCAATGGGCATCCCCTTTTGTTTCATAAAATAGACCTGAACCACACCACCTCCGGTTGCCAGGGGAGTCACATTGGAGACAAAAATATTGATGAAGACAAGCTTCATAATATACAAAAAGGGAATTCGGAAACCCATTGCTCGAATCACAGAATACAATCGTAAACCATCGGCTAGAAAATAAAGACTCAATAAAAGCAGAAGGCTGATAATGACAGGGGCTGAGAGCAGGGCATCAGGGATGTTCAGCTGCCCTTCAGAGAAATAGTAATGAACAAAATAAATCGTTGTAAAAGATAGGGCAAAGAATATCCCGGCCAATCCAAAATAGCTCAGTAGCCTTTGGGAGAAAGAAGCCTGGGTGTCTTGTGATGATAATTTGGACAAAATAAAGCCTGTTAGCTGTGAGCCAGATTATCGATGGTTCGCGCAAGAACTTTTGCAAAGTTTTTGGCCTCAATGGCTCCGATATGGAGAGGCACAGTGACGGGTTCGCCAAAATCCATAAAAATTTGAGTAAAAGGTAAAGGAATTTCCATCCGATCCCAGCGCTTGGCCAGAACTATTTTCCAGCGGCTTGTTACCGATACTGGTAACAGGACAAGGTTATGAGCGGATGCCATTTTTATAACTCCGGTTTTTACCCGGCCAGGCGGGCCTAAGGGGCCATCTACTGCTGTTGCTGTAGCATGAACTTCAGTCAAAATTTTGTTGAAAAGTTTGAGCGAATCCCGCCTGGGTTGATCAGGGATCTGGGTACTTTGAAAACCAAAATTTCGACAGATCTCTGTAATAATACTTCCTCGTTTCGACTGGCTGCTGACCACACAGGCTTCATAACCTTCCAGCAGGGGAAATATTGGAATATATTTGCCATGCCAGAAACAAAGGAGAAATCGCTTTTTATCAGTGTAGAGCTGATCCAAGTGTTCACGTCCCTGAATTTGGATCCGCCAGGTCAGATATTGTGAGCGTAATCCCCAGTAAAAGATTTTTCCTTTTAGTTTGACCAACATAGAAGATATCCTTTCAATCAGTATTCGCCTTCGTGTCGCACTGGTTAGATGCTCACTACAAGCTACCTGACTGCAGTTTTGCTATTGTCCACAGGGCTATTTTTCCCTATTATAATAAACCCTAACAGGGAAAAAGCAGCAATGAACGCGCCGCTGAAAAATGTTATGCTGGGGGAGTATTGCTGCCATAACCAGCCTGCCAGTACGCTTGCCAGAAGAATTGCAATGCCACTGAACAGGCCAAACACACCGAAGGCCGTACCACGCAGTTGGGGGTTTGCAGCATCAGCAATCCAGGCCGAGAGAAGCCCCTGAGTCAGACCCAGATGCAGCCCCCACAATCCTGCTCCGACAAACACCTGCCAGAGTGTCCCCGCCATCCCCAAGAGTAGATCAGAAGCGACCAACACCAGCAGGCCACTCGTCATTAATCCTCTGCGCCCGATGCGATCTGATAGTTTTCCTACGGGGAATGCCGTCACGCTATAACTGAAATTCATTACCACCAGGATCAGGGGAATCAGGGCGACTTGCAAGCCAATATCCTCTGCCCGTAACAGGAGAAAAGCCTCACTGAATCGAGCCAGAGTAAAAAGCACCCCGACCAGTACCACCAACCAGTAGCGCCTGCCGAGCATAGCAATGCTTGTACGGTTGAAGGGGGAGACAAAATTTCTATCTTTTTCACGCTTTGGTTCTTTGACCAGCTTAAATAGCATGAAGACTGCCAGAGCTCCAGGAATAAAGGCAATCCAGAAGACGGTACGAAACTGATCTCCGGTCAGCAGCATCAGTCCGATAGCCAGTAACGGCCCGACAAAGGCACCGACGCTGTCGAGAGATTGGCGCAGTCCATAAGCAGCGCCACGTTGTGCCGGGAGGGTGACATCGGCAACCAGTGCGTCACGCGGTGCACCACGCACACCTTTGCCGATCCGATCCACAAACCGTGCAATAAATACAACCCCGACCCCCGGTGCCAGAGCAAACAGCGGTTTGCTCAGTGCCCCTAGACCATAACCGGCCAGAGCAAGAATCTTGCGCCGCCCGAGCCAATCGCTCAGACTGCCGGAAAAGATCCGGGTGACCATCACCGTCCCTTCGGCGACCCCTTCAATCAGACCGACCATCCCGACACTGGCGCCAAGGACACTGACCAGAAAAACTGGCAGCAAGCTATGGATGATCTCTGACGAAATATCCATAAACAGACTGACAAAACCAAGAGCCCAGACGGTTTGCGGAATACGGAGTTGTGACTCTACCGGATGCTGCTGTCCCTGCATTTGCGTTATCATCCTCTCCACTTCAAGCATCGTCTTCTGCGTAGCGAGTCGCTTGTTTTTTGCTGATGGCAATATAACCAGGAATCAACAGCAAGGACAGAAAATGACGATACCGACAATTCAACTGATCCTTTGTTGAGACATGGAACAATTCATATGATAGAGGTTTAGTAGATTTAATGCTCTTTTACTGATAGTTCAGAAGCATCCCAGATGAGGATTATTCGACCAGTCCATCCAGGGCTGTCTTCCGATTCTTGTTGAGAACGGCGGACCTCTGCCACCCTCAAATCTGCTACAAGCCGTTGTTCCAGCTGTTGTAAGGCTGCAGTAAAGTTTCTGCGGCCTCTTGGTAGCGTCAGCAGCCCGGCTGTGGCGATGGCTTGTTCTGTTTCCACGCTACCAACCCAAAGCGGTGCAGCAGACTTGTCGAGCTGAAATCGGGTCGGCCAGAGACGCAGCACCAGTCGTTGTTCCCCCTGATCCAGAGCCATGCGCAACTGTTCATGCTGGCCGCTGGTCAGCTGTGGTAACAGGGGCAATTGTTGCACGCTGACATCTGGAACAAAAAAATTCAACAGTTGTTTGTAATCAATCCCAGCAGCATCCACCCAGCCCTGCTGGCGAAGTTTTGTCGCAAGAATTTCGGGATTTCCAGCCCACTGCAGGGTTAGCGGTTGCTCCATTTCTCCACCAAAATCGATGCGCCAGGCCGGCAGCTGCTGCCAGCTTTTAGTTTGCCAGTCAGAGAAACTGAAACGTTGCACCTGATGCTGCACAAGATAGCGGGACATATCCTGCCTGTGGCGTTGTTGAATATGCCAGGCACCGACCAGCAGGTATACCACGGTCAGGCTGATGAGCAGGAGCTTTGTCGGCTGAGGTCCCGTGGGTTTGCGCAGGTAGAAAATCCCTAGCAGAGTTGCCCAGGCCCAACCGAGTGAAAAGCCACCGAGGACATCAGAAAGCCAATGAACCCCCAGATAGAGACGCGAAAAAGCGATCAGTAATGACGTCCCGATGGCGACGGCAAAGGGTATCCAACTCCAACGAGGGGGAAAACTTCTAACCAACAGAATCGCCAGAAAACCAAACAGAACGACGCTCATAGTGGTATGCCCACTAGGGAATCCCCAGCTGGAAATGCCCTGATAGATATCAATCGGTCGCGGTCGGTGGAGCAGCCATTTGAACAGTTCTACTAATAAGGCACCACCGCTGACGGCCAGCAACCAGTAGATCGCAGCACGAAAGTTACGCTTGAACAACAGAATCAGCAGTATGGTAGCTGCCGTGAATATATTCATAACGGCATCACCCATTTCGGTGACCGCAACCATTAATTGATCCACCCAGGTTGTTCGCAGAGACTGAAGAAACTGGTAGATTGATTGGTCAGCCCGTACCAGCGGATCCATGGTCAGGACATCTTCCAATACTCCGAGAAAAACCCACCCGGCCACGACCAGAGACAGACAGAGTAGCGGCAGTAACAGCCGTTCGCTTTTCGGTCCGAGTCGGCTCAACACAACAAATACTTTTTTGCTCAGCCAGAATGTCAGCCAGAGGAGGAGTAACAACAACAAAAGCAATAAACTGAGCCGGGTACTGACCACACCGATCAGGGTCAATGAACTACCGAGGATCACGCCGGGGATAATGTAGGCGAAGGCCCAGCCAATGGCAGACAGAACATTGACGAAGACAAAATGCTTCGGCGACATGTCGAGCATTCCGGCAATCACTGGAATGATCGGCCGCACCGGCCCAACGAAGCGGCCGAGGAAGACACTTTTACCGCCGTGACGATGAAAAAACTCCTCGCCGTGGGATAACAACCGTGGATGGTTACGAAACGGCCAGAATTCTCTGATCCTCTGATGGTAATGATAGCCCAGCCAGTAGCTGATACCGTCTCCGGCAATTGCACCGAACAGCGCAGCCAGCAGGGTGATTTTTAATGAAATCGCTCCGATACCTGCCAATGCTCCGATGCCAACCATCATGACGGTTCCCGGAACCAGCAGACCGACTATCGCCAGAGATTCAGACAGAGCAATCAGAAAAATTGCCAGGTAGGCAGTTATGGGGTGCAGAGTGACCCATTGCAGGATATGATTCCAGAAATATGTCCAATCCATATTAAATTCGTTATCTGGCAGAGTTGCCGTGATGTTTTAATAGTCTGTTGTTGATCTGCTGATAGTATTGTATCAAGCGTCGGTTAAAAGGTTTCAACAGTGAATGTTGCCACAGAACCAGACAAAAACTGAAACATGCAACGCCCAGAGAACCGAGCATATCAAGTGGAAAGTGAATCCCGGCATAAATTCTCCCCCAGGCAGTTGTCAGAGCCAGCAGTAATAGTATGGCGCCTTGTTTTTTCCATTTTTCGCAGCACAATAGATAAAGTGCGACCGTCAACATTAGGGTCGCATGGTCGCTGGGAAAGGAATTTTCCGGACCATGGACAATCAACGGTTGTACTAGCCCCACCATGTAGGGGCGCGGATAAAAAAGGAGCATTCCAAGCAGTTGGTTGATCAGCAAACCCAGGAGGCTTGCTTCGGTCGCTTCCAATAGTGCGTGACGGTGCCGGTCTCCAGCCATGAACCAGAAAATCACTAGTCCGAACATCAATAGGTATGGACCGCCTTCACCGAAAAAAATAGCGACAGTATCAACAAACGGTTGTTGCCCCGACCCCTGATTCAACCAAAAAAATAACTTTAGATTCAACGCTTCCATTATAGCTGCTCTTTCTGTTTTTCCCCATCCATATCATGCATATACAGGGTTTGTCTTGGGAAGGCGATTTCAAGCCCTACGTTACTCCTGCTACTTCTCCTTGTTCTCCGACAAAGACTAAAACCCACCAACTCCCTCCTCCCAGGCTTCCATCATATTTTTTCCAATATCACGAAACTCAGGATGATCAACAATATATTCAGGGATCAAACGACGGGTATCCATAACAGCATCGGCAAGCCGCTCTATGATTCGATTAATCTCGCCAATCGGCAACGAAAGATGAGCCATGGCAAAACGTTCCAGCATCTTACGCGGCCACCACTTCTTGGTCCCAGCCAGAGACAATGCGGGAACATCGTGGTGCAAGTATGCCGTAGTGGTCACAATATCAAATACCGGTGCCATTTTTATGGGACCCGTTAAGGAAGGATACATTACAGCAAAATTTTTCAGGTGAGCATCTCCGTTTTTGACCATCGACGAGAGCACCAAAGTGGCAAAAAACTGCTGTCTGGCAGCAAACAAAAACTCACCTGATACAAACTCCTTTAAGCTTTTGGCCACCCGCTCATAGGTTCCCCGGTATTTTTGTGCCGTTCCCAACGCTTGCAAGCTGCACATATCCTCAAACCCCATAGATTTATCATCGGCAGTCTG
>JAQIBX010000126.1 GCA_027858895.1 Desulfuromusa sp.
AATGCCAATGTGGTGACCCATTCGGATGGCAAACTCTTGCATGGTATCGGGGGTTGGCAGAACTGCCTGTTTGGTAAAAATGTCATCCTTCCCATTCCGCTGTTCCGTAATCGTATTCCTGTCATCTGTGACGAAGTGACAACAATCTGTGGGCCAGGTGAGTTGATTGACATCATCGTGACAGAACGCGGCATTGCCATCAATCCTAGGCGCACAGACCTGATAGAAAAAATGCAAGAGACCAGCCTGCCGATAAAAACTATTCAAGAATTAAAGGAAGAAGCCGAGCGTATTTGTGGTATCCCAACTAAACCTGAATTTAGCGATGAAATTATTTCTGCGGTGAAGTGGGTGGATGGCACGGTGATTGATGTGGTTCGAAAAATAAAAAACTAATAAATATCAGATCAAGAGGAGAAGAACGGGGGCTGTCTCAGGTTTTTGCGGCGCGAACCACCACAGTTTCATGGCTCGTAAACTCTTGGGACAGCCCCCGATGACCCTGGGGACAGTCCCGAGTTTACTAATAAATACGAACTCAAGAGGAGAAAATAATGGCTAAAAGAACCGTTGTGACCATGCCTGGTGATGGAATTGGCAAAACTGTGTTACCCGCAGCAATCCGTGTTTTAGATGCGGTGGGATTTGATGCTGAATATGTCCATGCTGACATCGGTTGGGATTTCTGGTGCAAGGAAGGGAATCCACTTCCGCAGCGTACCCTCGATCTTTTGCAGGAGCATAAAATCTCCCTTTTTGGAGCCATTACTTCTAAACCAAAAACAGAGGCTCTGGAAGAATTAGCTCCCGAACTTCACGATAAAGGCTATGTCTATTTCAGTCCTATCGTCGGCCTGCGCCAGCATTTCGGTCTCGATATCTGTGCCCGACCCTGCAAGTCATTCGTTGGAAACCCGCTGAATTTTATCCGCAAGGGGCCGAAAGATACTATCGAAGAACCGGAAGTTGATGTTGTGGTCTTCCGTCAGAATACTGAAGGATTGTATGGCGGCGTGGAATGGACAAATCCTTCGGAGCAAGTCCATGCGGCAATGATGACACATCCGCAATTTGCCAAGAACTTTGGCTGGTGCCCGAAAGAAGAACTGGCTATTTCAACCCGTATCTTCACTAAAAAATATTCGGAGCGGATTATCCGTGCGGCATTTGAGTACGCGCAGAAATTTGGTTATGAGAGGGTAACCTTGTGTGAGAAACCTAACGTCCTGCGCGAAACGTCTGGGATGATGCTGGCTATTTGCCGCGAGGTGGAAAAAGAGTACAAACATATTTGGTTCGATTATTCCAACATTGATGCCCAGATGATGTGGTTGACTAAAGATCCGGAAAAGTATGGGGTCATTATTGCCGGCAATATGTTTGGTGATATTGTCTCCGATGGCTTTGCCGGACTGATTGGTGGCCTTGGATTTGCTTGTAGTGCAAATGTTGGTGAAGAAGTCGCTATTTTTGAGCCAACTCACGGTTCTGCTCCCAAATATGAAGATCTCAACCCTTCCATTGTCAATCCGATAGCGATGATCTTAAGTGCCTGCATGATGCTCGATCATATTGGTGAAACAGAAAAAGCCCAGCAGATTCGCACTGCAGTTGCCACAGTTGTGGAAGAAGGTAAGGTTCGCGCCTACGATATGCTCAAGTTGCGCGGTTGCCAGGAAGTTATTGAGCAGGGGGCAGCAACAACCGACCAAATGGCTGATGCTATTATCGCAGCTCTCTAACTCATATATTTAAGGATTTTTGATGATGGATATTTTAGAGCTTTGGCCAGAAATTAACTGGATTGATGATACTGACTTACGGCAGAAGGTCGCAAAGGTCTGGCAAGCCGCATTGGAAAGAAGCGTCCTTTCCGCTGACGATCTCAACACAATTCCTTTTACTCTGCTTTGTGGACCTGATTTAAAAGTGACGTTTATGGATCACAAACGCGCAGTCGTCCATATTGCAAAAGATGCTGGCAATAAATGTAATGATTTTTTTCATGGCGAGCTGCCGGTCAATATGGATGTTCTCATTGCTGGTGCCATTTTAGCCGATGTGGGCAAGTTGCTTGAATATGTTCTGGATGTCCAGGGCAAAGCTGTCCAGGGCACTTATGGAAAATATCTGCGCCACCCCTTCAGCGGAGTTTCGCTTGCTGAAGAGTTCGGAGTTCCTGCGGAGGTTTGCCATATCGTAGCTACTCATGCGGGGGAAGGGGATATGGTTCAGCGCACCACCGAGGCCTACCTGGTGCATCACGCTGATTTCATGACCTTTCTGCCGTTTAAATCAAGATTACAGGTTTGATAGTAACACTGGTAATTAGCTGTAAAAAAAACTGAATTTTTGAACAAAAATATATAGATGGAGACACCAATGGGACAGACATTAATAGAAAAAATTCTGGCGAATCACTCAGATCAGGATGTGGTCAAACCAGGTGAGATTGTTGATATTGAAATCGATGTGCGTGTTGCGCGAGATTTTGGCGGAGCCAGTGTTGTCAAAAATCTGCTGGATAATGGTCTGGCAGTTAATGATCCAGAGAAGACATTTTTTACCTTCGACTGTAACCCGACCGGGTCAGACCAGAAATATGCAGCGAATCAGCAGTACTGCCGTCTTTTTGCCCGTGAAAAAGGGATCAAGATTTTTGATATTGATGCAGGTATTGGTACTCACCTGGTAATTGAAAAAGGGATTGCTGTCCCTGGATCTACGGTTATCTCGACCGATTCCCATGCCAATATTCTTGGTGCAATCGGAGCTTTCGGGCAGGGGATGGGTGACCAGGATATCGCAGCAGCTTGGGCGAGTGGAAAAAGCTGGTTTAAAGTCCCGGAGTCAGTAAAAATATTGTTGGAGGGACGTCGTTCGAAAGATATTCAAGCAAAAGATATTGTTCTGAATCTTTTACATAAATTTGGTGCCAGTCAACTGCTCGGTTTTTCTGTGGAATTGTATGGCGAAGAGGTGGATAACCTCAGTCTGGACGAGCGGATTACCATTTCCTCTATGGCGACTGAAATGGGTGCCATTATCGTTCTTTTCACCCCCTCTGACAAAGTTATGGCTTATGCTGAAGAGCATTCTGGTCGCAGGATTGAAAAAATCACCGCCGATGCCGATGCAACTTACGCTCAGACCTTCGAGATTGACCTCAGCACCTTCGTCCCCATGATGTCTCGTCCTGGTCATCCCGATGATGTTATTGATATCAATGAGGTAAAGCAGATCAAAATTGACTCCGCCTTTATTGGAAGTTGTACCAACGGGCGTTATTCCGATCTGGTTGCAGCAGCGAACGTTTTGAAAAATCGTAAAGTTGCTCCGGGTGTCGTACTGAAAATAGTCCCTTCAACCGATGCTGTCTGGAACCAACTTCTTGATGAGGGCTTCATTAAGGTGTTCAAGGATGCCGGTGCTTTGGTCAGTAATGCTGGATGCGCGGGTTGTGCTGCCGGACAGGTTGGCATGAACGGGCCAGATGAAGTGACTGTGAGTAGCGGCAACCGCAACTTTGCTGGCAAGCAAGGTGCAGGAAAGGTCTATCTCGGTTCTCCGGCTGATATCGCCGCCTCAGCGGTCGCTGGTTACATTACAACGACGGATGAAATCCCGGAAAACCCTGCTCTTTTTGTTGCTAAGGGTGGATTTGAAAACCCGACTGAAAAGAAAAAACTATCAACTCAGGAACTTCCGACTGTGATTGAGGGAAAAGTCTGGATCATCGAGCAGGATAATATCGATACCGACATGATTTTTCACAACCGCTATCTGACAATTACCGATATTAACGAAATGGGCCAATATTCTTTTGATAATCTCGCCGGGTGGGAAGATTTTGCGCAGCAAGCAGAGGTGGGTGATATCATCATTACAGGCAAAAACTTCGGTGCTGGAAGTTCACGTCAGCAGGCTGTCGATTGCTTTAAGTCCCTGGGGATTCAGGCGATCATTGCAGAATCGTTTGGTGCAATTTACGAACGCAACGCAATCAATGCGGCTTTCCCCATTTTGACTTTTGCGGATATTTCTGATTTGGGACTTAAATCACGCGATAAAGTAAAGATAGATTTCATCTCTGGGGTTATGACCAATCTTGAGACGGGTAAGACTGCGCAAATCAATAAATTTTCAAATGTACAAATGAAAATTTATCAACGCGACGGACTGTTGAATTAATAATATTGTTGGGCTGATTTATGATTTCCATTGGAGAGAAAAATGGGGAAAACATTCGTTGAAAAAATATTGGGCGCAAAGCAGGGAACTATTGTTTTTCGTCAACCGCACCTTGTTTTAACGCACGATAATACCGCCAGTATAAAAAAAACTTTTGAACAAATGGGCGGCAGCAGGGTGGCTAATCCCGATCAACTGTTGGTGGTACTCGATCACAATGCTCCGCCTACCGATGCCAAGTTGGCTAATCAGTACCAGACCATTCGTGATTTTGTGAAAGAGCAGGGGATCAACAAATTTCACGATGTGTCGCAGGGGATCTGCCACCAATTGATGAGTAATTATGCCATGCCGGGCATGATCATTGTTGGTTCTGATAGCCATACGTGCACAGCTGGCGCTTTCAACGCTCTCGCTGCGGGAATAGATAGAACCGAATCTGCAGGGCTCTGGAAACGGAGTGAAACATGGTTTCTTGTTCCCCAATCATTGAAAGTGACACTGCATGGCAAACTGCGCCCGGGCGTTTATGCCAAAGATATTTCGCTCTGGATTATAGGTATGATTGGCTCAGCTGGTGCTAACTATATGAGCATCGAATACCACGGGGCAGGGGTGAAAACTCTTTCTATGGCTCAGCGGATGACTCTGACGAACCTGGCATCTGAAATGGGGGCAAAAAATGCGGTTTTCCCGACTGATGAAGTTTTGGCCGACTTTTTAAGTGAAGAAATTGAACATCCCATCTGGGCCGATGAGGATGCTGCTTACGCCCGCGAAATAGAGATTAATCTGGATGAAATGTTTCCGCTGGTGGCTGCTCCACATAAGGTTGATAATGTGAAAGCTGTTTCTGAAGTTCAGGGTACTAAAGTTCATCAAGGGTTGATCGGCACCTGTACCAATGGTCGCCTGGAAGATATTCAGATTGCTGCCGAAATTCTGCAGGGTCAAAAGGTAGCCGATGGCTTCCAGCTGCTGGTGATTCCAGCATCACAGAAAATCTACCTGCAAGCCCTGGAAGCAGGCTTGCTGACCCAGCTTATTAATGCTGGAGCAAGTGTTTTATCGGCTTCGTGCGGTCCCTGTTTGGGAACCGGGCAAGGCATCCCGGCTGATGGATATACGGTTATTTCAACTGCAAACCGTAATTTCAAAGGGCGGATGGGAAACCCCAAGGCGCAGATTTACCTGGCATCACCTGCTTGTGTGGCGATGTCTGCCATCAGCGGTGAAATTACCGATCCTCGGGGCACAGTCCATAACGACAAGTTTCTGTTTCAGCAGGAGCAAAGATCGACCGTACAACTCAACTCAGCAGAAAATCGCTATGACAAGCAAATCTGGAACTACGCTGATATCGATGACCTAAATACCGATCTGATGTTTGCCGGAAATCTGACTTACCAAGTGCTGAGTTCTGACCCGGAAGCAATCATGCCACACCTGTTTAAAGGTTTTGATGAAAGCTTCAGTGACAATGTGCAGTCTGGTGACGTGATCATCGCTGGTGAAAACTTCGGTTGCGGCAGCTCCCGAGAGCATCCTGCCGTGGGACTTGCTCATGCTGGAGTCAAAGCGGTCATAGTTAAATCGGTGAACCGGATTTTTTACCGTTCATCGGTTAACCAGGGGCTTCCTATCATCGTCCTGCCGGAAGTTGTTGAGGCTTATCGGGTAGGTGATACCGTGGACGTGGATCTGGAAAGTGGACTGATTAAGGTCAATGCGAGTGAATTTAAATTTGCTCCGTTGCCGGATGAACTCATGGCAATCTTTGCCGCTAAAGGTTTGGTAAACTGGATAAAAGAGTATTAAGCTGCTGCAACATCGGAGGTCGTACTTTTTGCGACGCCATCATTCGTCTTGCTTGATGAATTCATAGATCTGCTCTTCAGCGGCGGTTAGTTGTTCCTTGCAGTCGTAGGTTTTGTTAAGAAAGTAGTGGTAAAAGTCGTGTTTTAAACTGTCACGGTTGCCGATAACAAACCATTTATTTCTGGTCCAGATAAACGGGGAAAGGTCCTCTTTCCCCAGTTCAAAAATCCCTATCAGTGCTTCTGCCTTGTCGGCGATAATGTCGACCGATTCCCCACCAATTTTTTTTATTAAATTGTCTGCGTCAGGGTGTTCAATCTGGATTTCAAACTTATGCGGCATCGATCCCATGCAGATATAGCGGATGCCGACTCCACGCGCAGCGGCTTTATCTATATGAGAAGCAAGCATTTTCCCGCAGGGGGGGAATAATCTGATATAGAGTTCTGTCTTTGCGTGGTCAATAATTTCGACCGCTTTCCGCATGACCTCATCATGCCCCTTGAGGGTCAGGATGTATTCATATTCTGTCACTGTTGTCACAGTTTCCAGTTCCTGTTCAAAACTATGGAGATTGGATTCAAATTGGCTCTTCAAGCGTTTTTTTAGTTCCTGAGGCGGCAATGGCACAAACTTTCCCGGTTCTATTTCAAAGACCAGTCCTTTGCGGCTCAGGGTGTTTAAGACATCATATATTCTGGATCTGGCAATCCCCGAAAGTTTACTGAGTTGAGATCCATTTGCTGGATGGTGAGCCACAAGCGCCATATAGCAGGACGTTTCATATTGTGAAAAACCGAACTCAGTCATTATATATGATTCCAGCATTCAGACCTCCCGATTATAGCAACCAGCTAGATGATGATCAGTCGTTAGAAATTTAACTTTTGCAACATAACATATTTGTGCAGAATCTTGACATCCACTCATTTAGAAGTTATGTTGTTACTTAGATAGCAACATGCACTTATTGAAAGAATCAATCCTAAAGGAGCTGCCGTGTATAACCCCAATATAAACTTGATGTCTGCATACTCAACAGTATCGGACGACAAAATTATCAATTTTGAGGATACCTATGGGGCACATCATTACGATCGGCTTAATCTGGTTGTGCGTCAAGCGAAAGGCTGTTGGCTCACCGATGCGAGCGGACGTAAATACCTCGACTGTCTAGCCGCTTATTCTGCAGCTAACCCCGGCCATCATCACCCTAAAATAGTTCATGCAATGACTGAAGCATTGTTGGGTAATTATGCTTCAGTTATATCAAACGTTGTCTATACCGATCCGCTTGGTGTTTTCCTTGAGAAGGCGGCAAATTTTGCTCCACAATTGGCTCCACGCTTTGGTGCTAATGGCAACAAGGTGCTGCCTAAAAATGGTGGTGTTGAATCGGTTGAAACTGCCATCAAGATGATGCGTTATTATGGCTGGAAGAAAAAGGGAATTGAGGATGGTCAGCAGGAAATCATCATCTTTGACAATAACTTTCATGGCCGCATGATTACCGTTATTTCCTTCTCTTCAACCAAGAAATCCCGTGAAGGATTTGGTCCGCTAACCCCGGGGTTTGTCTCGGCAAAGTTTGGCGATCTTGACGATGCTAAAAAACTGGTGAATAAAAATACTTGCGGAATTCTGGTCGAGCCGATGCAGGGAGAGGGCGGTATGCAGATTCCTCCAGCTGGATTTCTGCAGGGATTAAGGGATCTTGCTGATCAAGAAGACTTGCTGTTGGTCTTTGATGAAATCCAGGTTGGCCTGGGGCGCACCGGTAAGAGGTTCTGTTTTGAGCATGATAATGTTGTCCCCGACGGTCTGGTTCTGGGCAAAGCTCTGTCGGGTGGACTGGTTCCGCTGTCGATTTTTATGACCAATAGTGAGCTGATGGATATGGCGTTCACTGTCGGTTCTGACGGCTCAACTTTCGGTGGCTTTCCATTGGCCTGTGTTGCCGGGATTGCTGCTCTTGATGTGATTGTTGACGAGAAGTTGGTGGAAAGTTCAGCCCGGCAAGGGAAAAAGCTGAAAGCTGCAATCGAAAAAATAGCCGAAAAGTCTCCGCATGTCAAAGAAGTACGGGGAAAAGGGTTGTTTATCGGGATAGAAGTTGTCAAAGGCAATGCCATGGATTTCTGTCGGCAACTCCTCGACCTTGGATTGATTGTCAACGATAGTCATGGGCACACAATCCGCATTTCTCCAGCGCTGAACATCAATAATGATGAACTTGATTTTCTGATTGAAAGTCTGGAAAAGGTTCTGCTGTAAGTTGTCGGAAGTAGAATTGAACCTTACGATCTAAGCTCCCTCCACAATAAATAGGGTGCACTCGGCATTATTCAGACGCATAGGTTTAATTGGCGCATACTCGTCTGAGTTTGCAAAGGCTTCTGCGCTTTTCATATCAGGGAATTCTATAATCACAATTCTCGTTGGCGTCCAAAGAGAATTCTCTAGGACCTCCATTGCTCCACCCCTGACCCGATAAATGCCGCCGTATTTTTCAGCGATGGGTTTGGCCAGTTTTTTATATTCTTCATACTCAGTTGGATTATTGATCTTTGTATCGACGATCAGATAAGCACTCATTTTGAATCCTCCAGATTTATAAATAGATAACGGCAGATAAGCCAAGCAAGCGTTACTTGTCCCGCCTTAGATATATTTGGTCTCCACTTAACTCAGTTCGCGGTTTTTTTAAAGACATCATCCAATTTAGTGAGAAATTGAGGGACCTTGCTTCCCTTGATTTTTTTATGAGGGATTATATACGCAGTCACATCATCGGTGAAAATAAATGTGTGATCAGCTGTTGTTGCGATCTTATTTATTAAATTCCACTGAATTTGACTGTCGCTATGTTCTGTTTTATCGGTCAAGCTCTCGTCGGAGATAGTCATTTCATGTGTGCCGACAACCCCTTTATAACTGTCGTTTTTATATAATGTCTTTATCTGTTTTTGGTTGCGATATTCGAAATAGCGCCTATACATAAAAAACATCGGGAGAGACATTGCCACACTCAACATAGAAAGAACCATCAACGTTTTTTCTGGAGAGTACCCTCTGAGCATAGCGAACATAAGGCCACCGACAAGCGGTCCGCAGGCCCACCACATTTGCCCTTTGCGGATGGTCTTAAGCATCAGAGGTGATGCATTTATCAGGTAATTACTAAAGACAAAGAAATCCTCTAATCCTACTTCATATTTGATTTTCATTATTTGCTCTTTTCCTGCGGACTAACGTGTGTGGAAGAAAAGCCCATTGAGGCTTTTTCGATAATTTCGGCTGACCATTATAACAGAAATTTATGATGGCCTTTTCAATAGATCATTTTTAATGGATATTGGTTTTTTCTGGCTCTGATTCCTCTCAGTATCTTCATCTTCATTAGTTTTCTATATGGCTTTTATTGACCAAAAAAATTGGGCAAACGTCAGAAAAATAAATAAAAAAGCAAATAAAATAAAAGCTATCAACCAAATACCAGGCCGACCTTTTTCTTCTAATGTTGCTGCAAGGTACTCAGCAAAAACATACGGAAGAAATGTATTGAATCCCTTTCTTTCTTTTCCTTTTAGATAAACGTACATTTGGATTAAACATACTATTGAGACAATGAAACAGAATAAAATTATGGGGATCGTGTAAATATGCATTTTTTATTGCCATCTAACGAGTGTGTAGAAAAAGCCCTTCGTGACTCCTCCGAAAAATTCAGCTGCCAATATAGCAGAAACTTCGGACAGCTTTCTCAATAGATCATTTTGAATGTAGATTGGATTGATTTGGCTCTGATTTCTCACAGTATGTTTGTCACTAACATTGATTCCCCCATAAATACATAACGGAGCATAGGCGGAGCAAAATCGAGCAAGCGTTACGTGTACCCTGATTAAGAGTAAGGCGGCGAGCGGGGTCGCAACCCCGCGACCTTGTGGGTTGTTAACCGTATTCGGGGGACAGGTAACAAGTACATGTCCCCCGAATACTCCCTTAAATAGCGCCATTCTATGGTGTCCCCGGAACTCCGAACTCGTCCCCTCTATCAAGACTTATTTACACTCTCCGGAAAATAATTTTGTGTTCTGAGGCAAAATTTCACCAGTATCAACATGAGTGGCACCTCGATGAGTACGCCGACAACGGTTGCTAAAGCTGCTCCGGATGAGAGACCAAACAGCATTGTTGAAGTGGCGATTGCAACTTCAAAATGGTTTGATGCACCGATCATTGCTGCCGGGGCAGCATCTTGGTACGGAAGTTTTAATATTTTTGCGGCACCATAACCAAGACCAAAAATGAGGATCGTCTGGATGAAAAGCGGAATAGCAATCCAGACAATAGTCAATGGGTTGTGCAGAATAACATCCCCCTTGAAGCTGAACAGGAGAACAAGAGTTGTGAGCAGAGCGATAATGGTCAGCGGGGTGAGAACATGTAAAAACTTTTCCTGAAACCACTCCATGCCCTTTGTCTTGATAATCCATTTTCGTGAGATGTATCCGGCCACCAGTGGCAATGCGACATAAATAGAGATGGAGAGCCCCAAGGCCTGCCAAGGCACAGGAAGTCTGCCAACCCCAAGCAAAAAACCTCCTAAAACACCATAAAGCACAAGCATAGCCAGAGAGTTGATGGCAACCATGACCAGTGTTAATCCATCGTTCCCTCTCGCCAGATACCCCCAGACCAAAACCATTGCCGTACAGGGAGCAATTCCCAAAAGAATGCAGCCGGCCAGGTAACTGCGCCATAACGGTATCTGCAACATTTTCACCCCTTCAGACCAAACCACTGTTCCGGCCCCATATTGAGCGCCTACAGTTAAGTCCAGTCCAAAAGGCATTCTTACCAAGTCTGTGGCATCGGGGCCGATAAATTTATTTAACAAAACTCCTAGAAATAAAAGAGCAATGCCGTACATGGTGAATGGTTTGACGGCCCAATTAATAAACAGGGTTAGAAAAACAGGTTTACCGCTTTTGCCTGCCTTAATGACCTCGCCGAAATCTATTTTTACCATGATTGGATACATCATGAAAAATAGGCAAATGGCGATGGGGATGGAAACGACTGGCGCTCCGTTGACGAAGATAGACATGTTGTCGAGTGTTTTTGCTAAATTGGGAGCTATCTTTCCCAGGAAGATACCGCCAACTATGCATAGCACAACCCATAATGTAAGGTATCGCTCAAACAGACTGCTCATTTGTCGATTCTTGGTCGGTGAAATTGACTGTGTCATTTGAATGGCCTTTTTGAGATGATTATTGCCGAACGATAGTGATAAGCGGCGGCGGCGCAACATTCGAGAACCACTGAACTATTCGTGAACAACACCGGCATATTCTTTTAATGGACGACAATCTTGCTGAATAATATTTCGTGTTAAGTCGGGCTGTTCGGAGCAAATATTTTGATACTGGTTCGTTGTATATTATAAACCAAGAAATTGAATTGATATTCCACATAAGAATATTGTTGCACCAGCCAAGGCATGAGTATATCGCTCTAATTTTGAAACAGGAACAAAACTTATTCCAAATGTTGATATTAAAACTATACTCATCATCGTTATAATCGTGACCGCACCAAAAATTGTTGTGACAAATATCAGACTCCAAAAACTACCTTTTGCCGCTGGATACATTAACAAGGGAATTAAAGGTTCGCATGGTCCAAAAACAAAAATCGTAAATAATATCCATGGCGTAATGTTTTTATTTTCCTTTTCAATATGGGCATGTATATGTTCGCTATTATGAGTATGGTTATGCTCGTGATTGATTCCATTTTCATGTGAATGAAAATGTTGATGCGGTCTATTCCTCAAGGCTTGTCGCACCCCCCAAACAAAGTAAACCAAACCAAAAGCAATAAGAGCCCATGCCGCAATATTTCCCCGAAATGATTCCAGTGCTTCTAATTTTGTAACTGCGATACCAAATGCAACACCAATAGTGCCAAGCAAAACTGAACTTAGTACATGACCAATCCCGCAGAAAAATGTAATCAATGTAGTTTTACGCAATGACCAATTACCAGATTTCGACATCACAATGAAAGGGAGATAGTGGTCTGGACCAAAGAGGGTATGGAAAAAACCTATTGAAGCGGCTGCAATAAGAAGAATTGACAATTCATAAGACAAGATAACTCTCCTT
>JAQIBX010000142.1 GCA_027858895.1 Desulfuromusa sp.
TTACGCCAGGAAATTCTTGAGGTTGGTCAAATTGTCCCCTCTGAGCGACTCCATCCGGCAGAAATTGCTGCTGTTGCAGCTCAGAACTGTCGCATGCTGCTGCAGCCATCACTGCGTAAAGTCATCAATTCAACCGGGACTCTCTTACATACCAATCTGGGCCGGGCCCCACTTTCCTCACAATCGTTACGAGCTATCAATGATGTTGCTGCGGGCTATTCCAACCTGGAATTTGAGCTCGATAGTGGCTGCCGTGGCGAACGCTTTTCCCATGTCGAAAATTTATTAACGCAGTTGACTGGAGCCGAAGCGGCGTTGGTGGTCAATAATAATTCCGGGGCGGTTCTGCTGACATTGACCGCACTGGGCAAAGGGCGTGAGGCGATTGTTTCCCGCGGAGAACTGGTAGAAATTGGTGGAGCATTCCGGATTCCTGAAGTGATGGAAGCGGGTGGGGTGATTTTACGTGAAGTTGGATCTTCAAACCGCACTCACCTGCACGATTACCAGCAGGCAATTAACGAAAACACAGCGCTGTTGCTCAAAGTTCATACTAGTAATTACCGGATTGTCGGTTTCACTAAAGAAGTACCGGCAAGAGAGCTGTTACCGTTGGCTCGGGAGAACAATCTGGTTCTGATGGAAGACCTGGGTAGTGGTTTGCTGTTGGATCTCAGCGGCTATGGTTTGGAGAGGGAGCCGACGGTTCCAGAGGTGGTTAAGGCTGGGGTCGATGTGATTACTTTCAGCGGTGATAAATTGCTTGGCGGACCGCAGGCTGGAATTATTGTCGGCCGTGCTGATTTGATCAAGAAAATTCGCAAACATCCATTAGCAAGGGCGTTACGGATTGATAAATTAACCCTTGCCGCGCTGGAATCGACGTTGCGGTTGTATCTGCAGCCGGAACAGGCTCTGCAGGATATTCCGGTGTTGAAAATGTTTGCTGCTGAACCCGCAGAACAGAGGCAACGTTGTCAACGTTTGCTTGAGCGGTTGGAAGCTGAACCCTTAGCGGCAGAAATCAAGTTGGTTGAAGATCTTTCCCAGGTCGGCGGTGGAGCCATGCCGTTGACCGAGTTATCAGACTGGGCTGTTGAAATTAATCCGCTGGCGAGTCATACCGCCGACTTGGCGAAACAGTTGCGAACTTTTTCTCCTGCGGTTGTCACCCGGGTGCAGAATGATCGCTTACTGGTTAATTTGCGGGCTGTGTTTGAGGAAGAAGAAGCATTGCTGGCGCAGATTTTGATCGCAGTTCTCAGGAAAGAGGATTAACTTAGTGGCAGAACCGGGACACTTTATTATTGGAACAGCTGGACATGTTGATCATGGCAAGTCGGCTTTAATCCGTGCTCTGACTGGGGTAGAAACTGATCGACTGGGAGAGGAGCAAAAGCGTGGTATTTCGATTGAACTTGGTTTTGCTCCTCTCGATCTTGGCAATGGACAGATTGCCGGGGTTGTTGATGTCCCCGGGCATGAAAAATTCATTCCACAAATGCTCAGCGGTATTGCCGGGATCGATCTCGTATTATTGGTCATTGATGCCAATGAAGGGGTGATGCCGCAGACCCGCGAACATCTGCAGATCATGCAATTGCTGCAGTTAAAAAAGGGTATTTTGGTTCTTTCCAAGTGTGATCTGGTGGAGCCCGATTGGCTCGATATTGTCGAAGAGGAAATCCGTGATCAGGTCATTGGAACCTTTTTGGAGAAAGCCCCTTGCTGCAGGGTCTCCGCGATCACAGGAGAGGGCTTGACCGACTTGATGGAGGTGATCCGTGAGCAACTAAGTCAGGTTGCACCTCGTGATTCTAGCGGCGCCGTGCGCTTACCGGTTGATCGTTGCTTCAGTATCAGTGGCTTTGGGACAGTTATTACTGGAACATTGAATAGCGGGCAGATCAAGCCTGGTGATACCTTGGAGATCCTTCCTTCGGCTGTCATGGCACGGGTTCGTGATGCTCAGGTTCATGACAAGCAGGTTCCGACCGTTTTTGCCGGCCAACGGGTGGCATTGAACCTCTCAGGGGTCACTCGTGAGCAGGTGCCGCGCGGATCAATCATTGGTACGCCCGGGTTGTTCCGGGCGAGCCAGCGGATTGATGTCCGCTTGAAGCTCCTTAAAGATGCACCGCGTGTTCTCAAGTTTCGTGACCCTGTGCATCTTCATCTGGGAACTGGGCGCAGTGTTGCAAAAGTGGTACTGCTTGATCGCGAAGAGATGGCTCCCGGGGATGAAGCTCTGGTGCAGGTGGCACTCGATCAGCCTTTGTTGGCTCATCGCGGTGATCGTTTTATCATCCGCTCCTATTCCCCTATGATCACGATCGGCGGCGGGGTGGTGATCGATGCCGAGCCACAGAAGCATAAACGTTTTCGCAGTGAAGTGACTCAACGTTTGAGTGATCTTGCTTCCGGTGATCTGGGTTTCTGGCTGCAGAAGCTGGATGAACTGGAAGTTGCCAGGATCAAGGATCTGGAAAAACAGACCGGTACCGGTCGTGAGCAGTTACTGCAAGGGCTGGAAAAACTTAAGCAAGCCGGTCAGGTTGAACTGTTTGCTGAACAGTGGGTGATTGCTGATCGGGTGCGCAGCTGGAAACAACAACTGCCTCAGATCGTTGCAGGGTATCAACAGCAACACCACTTACGCCATGGAATACCTCGGGCTACTTTACAATCGAGGTTGGCGGAGAAATTGGCACCTAAAGGGTTCGAAGTTTTGTTGCAATGGGCGCTTGGTGAAAATCTGATTGTGCTGAATCGCGATTTAATTGCGACACCGGACTGGCAGCCACAACCATCTTCCGATGAGACGAAAATTCTAAAAAATATTGAACAGTATTTTCGTGCCAGCGGATTTCAAGTCAAAAACAACAAAGATGTTTTGATCCAGCTGGGTTTGGATGGCTTGGACAGCGATGTGTACTTTTCCTATCTGGTTCTCGAAGGTTCTCTGGTTCGCTTGAACCAGGAAAGTTCCTTACACATGGAAAGCTATCGCATGGCTGAAAAGTTACTGGTTGATATCTTTCAACAGCAGGAAACCATGACCTTGGCTGAATTCAGGGATAAGTTAGGCAGTGGCCGCAAGTTGATTCAGGCGTTGCTGGAACTGTTTGATAGTCAGAAATACACCCGCAGAACCGGAGAAAATAGAGTTGCCTGGCAATTGCCGAGGATGTCTTGAATATCTCCTGAACAGAAACAAACAAAAGAAAGAGGAAATATAGAGATGAGTGTACGTTTGACCTCTCTGTCGCGCAGCTCTGGTTGAGCGGCAAAAATTGGTCCCGAGACCCTGACTCAGGTTCTGAGTCAGCTCCCACATATTAATCATCCTGACCTGTTGTCCCAGGAGATTCCATTTGCCGATGCGGCCATTTATCGCCTCAATGATTCCCTGGCGTTAGTGCAGTCGGTCGACTTCTTCACCCCGGTGGTGGATGATCCGTACAAGTATGGCCAGATTGCGGCTGCCAATGCCCTGTCTGATCTGTTTGCCGTTGGAGCACGCCCTATAACTGCTTTGAATCTTGTCTCTTTTCCGGTTGGCTGTCTCGATGCCGATATCCTGGTCAAAATTCTTCAAGGTGGTGCCGAACGCGTTCACGCCGCAGGTGCGGTGGTTGCCGGTGGTCATTCGATCGAGGATGACGAACCAAAGTACGGTCTGAGTGTGACGGGTCTGGTTGATCCTGGCAAGATGGTGACTACTTGCGGGTGTCAGCCCGGGGATCAAATCTATTTGACCAAACCACTTGGAACCGGCTTGTTGACCACTGCTTTGAAAGGGGAGATACTCACTGAAGCCGACATCTCGGTAGCTATTAAGGGGATGGTGATGTTGAATAAGGCGGCTGCTGAAGTGATGCTGGAAGTTGGTGTCTCTGCCTGCACCGATATTACCGGATTTGGATTCATTGGGCATGCTTCTGAAATGGCGGAGGCCAGTCGTGTTGGAATCAAGATTTTCGTCAATGATCTTCCTGCGTATCCTCATGCCCTTGAGATGGCAGAAATGGGATTGGTTCCGGCTGGATCCCATCGCAATCGTGAATTTTATTTCCACAACCTGGCCGGGCATGAAAGCTGTGATCCTCTGTACCTCGATTTGCTCAGTGATGCGCAAACATCGGGAGGATTACTGATTGCTGTCGCAAAAGAAAAAGCCGAGCTGCTGGAACAACGGCTGACTGATCGTGCTGTCCCTGTTTATCGGGTTGGTGAAGTTATTCCCGGTCCTGCTGGCCGTTTGCTGCTGGAGACTTAATGCTTCTCGGTCTTGGTCTTTGGGAATTGCTTCTGTTGGGAGTTTTGGTGACCGCATTGTTTGGATTGGGTAGCCTGCCCGCTGCAGCTCGTGAAATGGGGCGATTACATGGTTTTAGTCAGCGGTTAAAACGGAAATTTGGTTGGTTGTCCAGGTTTTTTTTGAGGGGAATTTAAAAGGTTTTGACGCATAAATGTGGAGAGTGTCAGATCAATAAGCTGCGTGTTAACACTGGTAACAGCTAATAAGCAACTTTGGCAAAAGGTGATTGTGCTGCTGCAGACATAGCATCAGCCAGAGTATATATATCGTGAGCTTCGAGAAGTGGAATCAATTTCAGCAGAACTTCACCGGTAACAATGGCATCACCGAGAGCGGTGTGCCGACCAACGATTGTGACATTCAGCCGTTTCGCTAAACCTTCTAGAGAATGGGATTCCTGATTTGGGTGGATGATTGACGAGAGCAAAAGCGTATCGAGAACCGGATTGTCGAAGACAATACCGGCTTTTTCTTCCTGCAGCTGCAGGAAACGCATGTCAAAAGCGGCGTTATGGGCGACTAACACTGAATTCTCAGCGAATGCGTGAAAGTGTGGCAGCACTTTGTCAATTGTTGGTTGTCCCTGCAGTAGCGCAGGCTGGATACCGTGAATGGCAACTGATTCCTTTGGTACAAACCGTTTTGGATCAACCAACTGGTCGATTACTTCATGATAAAGAAGGTTTCCGTTGACGATCCGGATCGCTCCAAGTTGAATGATCTCATCCCCTTTTGAGGGGTGTAATCCGGTTGTCTCTGTGTCGAAAACAACATAGGTCAGTTTTCTCAACGGGGTTTGTCCTAGTTCCTTCCAGTTCCCTCGATTGAATAAGTCAAATTCATAAGAAAGCGGGCGATGCTCCACGTCACTCTGCATGGCCAGACGAGGATCTTGGTCTATCGGAGGGAAGTTGATTGTGACCCCTGTATATTCTCCATTTGCATTAGATATCGGAGAAATTTTCCCTGCCAGGTTCTCGATTGTATCTTTAAAATTAAGTAAATTCCCTTTTGCGTCAGTGATTAATGGTTTCAGTTGCCAGGTTTCAAGTAAATCCAGAGTGGTGCTTGCTTTTGGCCAGGCAACGACCAGTTCCGCACCAGATTCTTCGTCGGAGGTTAATGTCATCAACAACTCCGGTATCCTGGCATGGGTATGCAGTAGCCCGGCAAGATGGGAAATTGCCTGCACCATCGAGTAACTGTCAAGTTGCAACCAGACCCCCTTGGGAGCCAGAGGTGTGACCTTAATTGAGAACCGTTCGCTGATATTGTTGCTAATAATGTCAAGAAGGTTATCAGCCAGGACATTCTCATTTTTACTCAGTGCGTGCAGATGATGAGCATAATTAGCCCTTGCTTCACTAACTTTATTTTGTAGCGATTGGGATGCCTGGTCAATTTTTTTTCTATAATTATACAGCTCTTTTGGGTCAAGTTTAGGTCGTCCAAGAATGTTGGTAATTGAATTACGAATTTCTTCCAGGTCTTTTTGCTGCTCATCAATCAGGGATTGGATCAGCGTGTCGCGACGACTGTCAGATATAATCTGATGAGTCATATCTTCTAAGGTGAGAACCAAACCAGAGATGACCTTGACGTTTTCCTGTTCGGTAAAGAAGGGAGCCATGTTGACTCGTAGGCAGAGGCCTGTATGCAGGGTTAGTATGGAATTGTTAACCATTTTTGTACGACCGGACATATGGCACTTATGCAACATTTCCAATCCGTGCACAATTGGGTCCCGATCGAGGATACTGAAAATTGAACGACCGAGTCCAAGGATCCCTTGTGTTGAGGTCTTTCCTTTTACAGCGCCCGGGTCTTTTTTGAATAACTCTTGAGCTTGTTGGTTGTAGAGCAGAACCTGACCATCGGTATTGCAAACAATAACCCCGTGTGGAAGTTCTGTCATTAATGCTGCAAGACGAGTGCGTTCTTCATTCAGCGCCGCTTGAGCTACGGCAATTTTTCCGGCGACATCCTGCTGCAAATCAGTAAAGGCGTCTGCTGATTGATTGATGATTTCCGCTAGATATTGAATCTCTTTCGAGGCACTTTTGATTTCCGCCCGATGTTCCGGGTTGACAGATGAAATTATTCTGGCGCTTTCAGCAAGTTTGAGGATCGGAACAATGTAGTCATTAAACAAAAGATTGATCAGTGCCCCGATGATAAAGAGGATGGTGATTGTCCCCAGCAGGGGAAAGGGAACTAACTTGCCGAGCATTTCGGCCAAGGCAGCTTGCTGGGCTTCGTTGACGCTGGCCCAGGAACCGATCAGACTGGCAACAATAATGCTGATGAGAGCAAAATAGATTGCACCGAGAAAAATCCAGTATTTAAAGCTAGGCTTCATATAATTAAAAAACCTGTACTGTGAATTAGAGGAGAAACCTTCCCGCTGTTCTATGTAATGACCGATGTGCAGCTAGGCTTGGTATGTCTTTGATCAAGATGTTTAACCCTTATTACTTTTCTTTTCTCACGAAGAATCAAAACAAATATATGACAAAATAGTACATATGGCAAACATTGTTGTATTTTTGTTATTTTTATTTTTCGAGCCAATAGAAAAGCCGTTGTGCGGTGGCACAACGGCTTTTTGAAAAGGCAGAAAACTTGGTTGGGTTAAGCGGTGAGGCGCTTGAGAGCCTCAAGATATTTTTCACCGGTTTTGCGGACAATCTCTTCGGGCAGCTTTGGCGCTGGTGCTTGCTTTCCCCAATCGAGAGTTTCCAGGTAATCGCGTAAGAATTGTTTGTCAAAGCTTGGTTGAGCACCCCCCGGTTGATATTGATCTTTAGGCCAGAAACGCGATGAATCTGGGGTCAAGGCTTCATCAATCCAGATGAGTTTACCATCCACAATGCCAAATTCAAATTTGGTATCAGCAATAATGAGACCTTTTTTATCTGCCAGCACTCGGGCACGTTCGTAAATTTTGATGCTGATATTGTTGATCTGCTCAGCTAACTCTTGGCCGCAGAGTTCAATTGTTTTTTCAAAAGAAATGTTTTCGTCATGTTCGCCAAGTTCTGCCTTTGTCGAGGGGGTGAACAGAGTTTTCGGCAGCTTGTCACTCTCTACCAGGCCAGCTGGTAGCGGAATACTGCAGACGGAACCGAGTTGCTGATATTCTTTCCAGCCACTCCCCGAAAGATAGCCTCGAACGATACACTCAACTGGTAGCGGCTGTGCTTTTTTTGTCAACATGCTGCGCCCTTCCAGCTGATCCCGGTATTGATGGGTAATGGCTGGAAAGTCATCGACATCTGTTGAAATCAAATGGTTGGGAATCAGATCGGTCATCTGTTCAAACCAGAATTTAGAAATCTGGGTCAGAACATAGCCTTTTTGCGGAATCCCTTCATTCATAATAACGTCAAAAGCAGACATTCGATCGCTGGTGACAATCAGCAAATGTTCTCCCAGGTCGTAAAGGTCCCTGACCTTGCCACGGTTGACGAGATTAAGTTCAGGGCAGTTGGTTTGAGTAATGATTGGTGTCATGATTTGTTGCTCCCATTTTCAAAAGCGTTGATTAATTCAGGGACCATGATTTCAACCGTGGCTTGCTGCAACAGTTGTTTTACCTTGTCGGCAACAACCTGCTCCTTTTTTTCTGCGAGTAACCGATTTTTCAGTTGGTCACGATCCGCGTCGGGCAGAGCCGCAAAATCTGCAATTTCAGATTTCTTCAGGCTGGCAACCAGATATCTGTTGTCAATGGTATAAACTTTGGTAGCGATAGGAGATTCTTCAGTTAATGAAAAAGACGCTTCGGCGAGTTCTTGTGAGGTACCAATCCGGGGGACGAAAAAACCAAAATTGCGGCTGAATTCACCCGATTCTTCAACTGTCAATTTTAAGCTTTGCGCGGCAGTTGTCAGGCTTTTTTTATCGATGGCCCGATCTAGCAGCTTGTCCGCCAACTCCTTGGCCAGAGTTTGAGCCTGTTCGGTTCGATAAGCCTGCTCAACCGCAGGTTTCACTTTGGTCAACTCTGGCAGGTGGCTCGCTTGTCGTTCCTTCAGGATGAACAGAAAAACTCCTTGAGTCGTTTGCACCGGTCGAGCCAGCTCACCATCCTTTAAGGTAAGAGCGACTTGACTGATCTCAGCAACCTTGCCAATGCCGTCAATTGCAGTGTTTGCAGCGAAAAACCCGGTTTCTTTAATCCCCAGGTCATTGTCTGCTGCCGCAGTATCTAGGTCTCCGATTTTACGATTAATATTATAGGCATCCATTGCTTTTTCGTAGGCCAGTTGGCGTGATTTTTCCAATGTTAGGCCAGCTTTGACCTGCTCTATGGCATCAACAAGAGGTTTTACGCCCGGTTCTCTATATTCTTCAACCTTAACAATATGAAATCCAAAGGGCGTTTGGATCACTTGGCTCAATTGTCCTGGGCGCAAAGCAAAGACGGCATTTTCAAATTCACTGACCATAGTGCCACGACCGAAAGTACCAAGATCCCCACCTTGCGCTGCATTGCTTTTGTCATCGGAGTGGGTTTTGGCGAATTGAGAAAAATCAGCTCCATCCTGCAGTTGCTTCAGCAATTCGTTGGCAAAATCACGCCGTTTCTGAATCGTTTCAGCGTCAGCATCTTTAGGAACACGCAGTAAAATGTGCGCTGCTTTGATTTGTTCCTTGATTTCAAACAGATCAAGATTGCGGCGATAGTAGCGCTGTAGGTCTTCATCACTGGAGATGCCGACCTCGTTTTCGTAGCGGGCGGGATCAAACTGCAGATAGCGCAGTGATACTTTTTCTGCAACCCTGAATTTCTCAATGTTCTGTTCAAAGAATTGCTTTAAGCCATCTTCAGTAACTTTTACCTTAGATTCAACCAGAGCTGGAGTCAGCCAGACGTAATTGAGATTGATTTTATCATTTTCTTTATGAAAGGCAGCTTTAAAATTCTCGTCACTGACGCTGACACCCTGTTGCAGGTTGTCCCGAACTTTCTGTGACAGTAGTTGTCTCCGCTGGGTAGCCTCAAACTGTTCCGGGTTCATGCGCTGATAGTTCAGGACTTCAAGATACCGATCTCGATTGAATTCACCAGCGATTTGGAACGCATCATACTGTGCAATACTGTCGATGAGTTCCTTCTGGGTGACTTCTAGATTGAGTTGAAGAGCCTGCTGAATCAGGAGCGATTCTTCAATAAGTTGCTGCAATGCTTGCTTGGGCAGATTTAGCTGTTTTTCCAGTTTGGCATCAAAATTAGCCTGGTAAATATTCTGATACAGGTTATAGAGATTGCTGTAGCTACTTTGAAATGCGTCATAGCTGATTTCATCGCTATTGACGCGAGCAGCAATATCTCCGCCTTGATTGGCGCTCTGGTCGGATGGTGCCGTAAGCATGGTATAGCCGATGACAAAACTCAGAATGATCACGCCGAAGGCAATTTTGATCAAGACCGATTTTTGTTTTGATCTGACAAATTGAAGCATTACAGTGAAACTCCTCATTTTTTTGGTTGATTGGCGACAAAAAACAGGGTCGCATGTTAGACCAGCAATTTGCTGAAAAGCAATCATTTTTTGCCAGCTTAACTCTTGCTTAAAAATGGTTGCTTTGCTAGAGTAGCCGATCTTTTGAGCATAACTTCAACTTGATATTCTAAACTGCTTGCAGCGTTGACAGGATGGTATATGTTTAATATTTTCAATTCTATATGGGGCATGTTTTCGAATGACCTGGCGATTGATCTGGGGACGGCCAATACCCTTGTTTTTATGAAGGGGAAGGGAATTGTTGTTAGTGAGCCTTCAGTCGTTGCAGTCAAAACCGGTAACGCCGGTCAACGTAAAGTGCTGGCAGTGGGCAAGGACGCTAAAGAGATGCTTGGCCGCACGCCGGGAAGTATTGTTGCTATCCGCCCGATAAAAGATGGTGTGATTGCAGATTTTGACCATACCGAGGAGATGCTGCGCTATTTTATTCGCAAGGTGCATAATCGTAAGAATCTGATTCGCCCGCGGATTGTGATCTGTGTCCCTTCCGGGATTACCCAGGTAGAACAACGAGCGGTTCGGGAATCTGCCGAGTCAGCCGGAGCCCGGGAAGTTTATTTGATTGAAGAACCAATGGCAGCTGCTATAGGTGCTGGTCTACCGATTACCGAAGCATCGGGCAGCATGATAGTTGATATTGGCGGTGGCACAACAGAGGTCGCAGTCATTTCGTTGGCCGGGATTGTCTACGCAAAGAGTGTGCGAGTTGGTGGCGATAAGATGGACGAAGCACTTGTTCAGTACATGAAGCGAAAATATAACCTATTGATCGGTGAGCGGACCGCTGAAATGGTAAAAATTGGTATCGGCAATGTTTTTGATACAGGAGAAGATCCTGTAACCATGGACATTAAGGGGCGCGATCTGGTCAGCGGTATTCCTAAAACCATGGAAGTTAACTCTGATGAAATACGGGAGGCGATGACAGAGCCGGTCAACACTATTATTGAGGCGGTTAGAATTGCACTGGAACGGACTCCGCCTGAGTTGGCAGCAGATATTGTCGATAAGGGGATTGTTCTGGCTGGTGGCGGTGCATACCTGAAAAACATTGATATTCTGCTGCGTGAAGAGACCGGGTTGCCCGTTGTTGTTGCCGAAGAACCGTTGTCCTGTGTTGTCCTGGGCGCCGGTGCTGTTCTGGATCAGTTGGATTTGCTGAGACAAGTCGCTATTTCCTCCTAATATCTGGGTAAGAGCTGATTATCTTGTGTTATTCTTCAGGGAGGATCAGCCGATCCTCCTTTTTTAGTGTTGTTGCCCGGATTGGTTTTAATGTTATTTCAGGATCTGCTTGGAGCAGTCAGTGCGTGAGCTGTTAATTCGCTATCGATTTTTATTGCTGGCTATTATTCTACTGCTGGCAACAGTGATTCTCTATTCCTATAACCTTCGCCAGAAAACCACTACGACCTTTTTTGAACGTTCCGTTCTCACTCTTGCCGCCCCTTTTCAGCTCAGCATTGATGGTATTGTTGATAGCATTACTGACACTTGGAGGAATTATCTCTGGTTGGTCGATGCTCGGCAACGCAACCTTGCGCTTGAACAAGAGAACCTGCAACTGCGCTCCCAATTGCAACAAGTCACGGAAGTATCTCTGCAAAATAAACGTCTACGCAAACTGCTAGCTTTTGTTGATGATCTGGATCTCCCGGCGTTGCCGGCACAAGTTATTGGTGAGGATGCCAGTAACTGGGCGCGGACTATTATCATCGATAAAGGAACTCGGGCTGGACTGCACAACGGTTTGCCGGTCGTTGCTGCACAAGGAGTTGTGGGGCGTATTATAAAAATTGCTCCGGACAGTTCACGGGTGCTGTTGATAACCGATGCCTCTTCAGCTATTGCCGCCCTGATTCAACGAACTCGGACTCGTGGGGTTGCCCGTGGTCGGGGCGATAATTTGTCGATTGAATATGCTTTGCGTGATGCCAATATTCAGGAAGGGGACTTGTTGGTGACCTCGGGTATGGGGGGAGTTTTCCCAAAGGGTTTGCCCCTTGCTTTGGTCGAATCTGTTAAAAAGGATCAATTTGGCTTGTTCCAGCAGATCACGGCAATGCCAACCATCGATTTCTCTCTCCTTGAGGAGGTTATGGTGATTGTCGGGGAGGATCGATGAGAGGTTTTTTCCTGATTCTTTTTACTGGAATGTTGTTCGCGTTGTTACAGAGTAGTGTGTTGCCGTTATTTCTTCCACCCAATTGGCGACCGAATTTGATCCTGATCCTGATTCTGTATTTGGGACTCAGTGAGAATTTATCCCGTGCACTAATTGCTGGTCTACTGTTGGGTGCCATTCAGGATAGTTTCTGTGGTCCCAGCCTGGGTCTGTATGTTTCGGTTTATCTGGTCATTGTATTGGCAACCCGGGTGCTTTCTGAACAACTTAATACCGAAAGTCCACCACTATTGCTGTTGTTGATTGTTGGTGGCACGCTGGTACAAAATCTGTTGATCGGGTTTTATTTGACAGTTTTTGCTGAAACCGCTCCAGTGCTGCATGTCCTGCTACCTGCAATTCCCCAGCAATTATTGACCAATCTGTTGTTTACGGCAGTTTTGTTGTTCCTGTTGCTTCGCTTCCAGCGCCGATTCGGCTATCGTTCCGGTCTGGCTGGTCTGAATTACCAGAGTAAACGCCATGGGACTTGATCTGAAATGGAAAGAACTGCCGGCCGTACAGCGGCGTTTTTTGTTTTATTCAGCAGCTGCCGCAACGGTGTTTTTACTGTTGCTATTGCGTCTTTGGTACCTACAAATTATTGGTTACGAAGATTTTCAAGAACGCTCTGTTCGCAATCGTACGCGGATTTTGGCGTTGGAGGCGCCACGTGGGCCGATCTTTGATCGTAATGGGTTGCTGCTGGTTGATAACCGTCCTTCATTCAAGATTTCTGTTATGCGGCAGGATGTTGAAAACCGGTTTTTGTTGTTCGAACGGTTAGCTCCGTTATTGGATGTTGAGATTTCAGAGCTTGAGTTCCGTTGGCAGCAAGGGAGAAGATTTCCAATTTATCGCCCGGTTCCTCTGGCAGAGGATGTCAGCCGCGAGATCATGGAGAGAGTCCAGGAACATGGTGTTGATTTGCCGGGAGTGTTGACCGAAGTGCGCCCGGTTCGCGATGACCTTGAGCACGGATCGGCAGCTCATCTGACCGGTTATCTTGGTGAAATTACCGAGGCCGAGTTACAGAGTGGAGATTTTAATAATTATAGTGGCGGAGATTATGTTGGCAAAACGGCCGTAGAGAGAACATTTGATCCCTACTTGCGCGGAGAAAAGGGCCAGCGTCTCGTCGAGGTTGATGTCCAGGGGAAACTGCTACGGCAGTTAAAGGTAGAGCCTCCACGGCCTGGGAACAAAATTTATTTAACTCTGGATCGTGATCTGCAGCGCGCAACAGATGATGCTTTTGGCTCTCAATCTGGTGCCGCAATTGTTCTGGATGTCAATACGGGAGAGGTTCTGGCGATGGCCAGTCGGCCAACATTTAATCCAGCTTTGTTTGCACGGGGGATTGCTAGTGAAGATTGGCGTGAATTAGTTCAGGACAGTCGCCATCCGTTACAGAATAAAGTCATTGCGGGGCAATATCCACCGGGGTCAACATTCAAAATGGTCGTGGCTTTGGCGGCTTTGCGTGCCGGAACAATTAGTACAACGCAGCGCATTGATTGTGATGGAGCCTTTGAGGTTGGTGGCTCCCGCTATCGGTGTTGGAAAAAATCGGGTCACGGTTTTAGTGATCTCAAAAAAGCGCTGCGGGAGAGCTGCGATGTCTGGTTTTACAAGGTTGGGCTGGAGCTGGGCATTGATAAACTATCAGCGGCGGCTAAAGAATTTGGTCTGGGGTTTCCTGTTGGTTATCCAATGCCGGGGGAGCGCTCAGGTGTTATCCCTACTCAGGAATGGAAACATCAACACTACAACAAACCTTGGTATGCCGGTGAAACTGTTATAACCTCCATTGGACAGGGCTTTGTCCTTGCTACACCAATGCAGTTAGCAGTGATGATGGCTGCTATTGCAAATAGTGGTAAGGTTTTGAAGCCTCAGGTTATTCGACAAATTGAAGACTGGGAAGGTCATCTGCTCTTGCAGGCTAACCCCGAGGTTGTTCGTCAAATTAACTATTCTACCGAAGCCTGGAAAGCGGTTCAGGATGGTTTGGTTGCTGTGGTTAACGAGCCTAGGGGAACCGGTCGAGCGGCTTATCTTGAGGATGTTCTAGTGGCAGGGAAGACTGGAACTTCACAGGTTATCCGGCGTAAGTCGGATGAAGAAGAAGAGCTGGATGAGAAAGGTGAGACTCCCTACCGTTTTCGTCCCCATGCACTATTTCTTGCTTATGCTCCGGCGGAAAAACCAGAAATAGCGATTGCAGTTGTGGTTGAACATGGGCGGTCGGGTGGAAGTGCTGCCGGGCCGATTGTCAAGCAGATTATCCAACGGTATATGGAGCTGCAGGGGGAACAGAAGGGGCAGTTACAACAGGGGAGGAAGGAGTGATCGATGTTTGATCGACGTCTGGTGTCTCACTTTGACTGGGTGTTGTTGCTGACAGTGCTTTTACTGGCTGGGATTGGCATCGTCAACCTGTTCAGCGCTACTGCCAGTTGGAATTCTACTACGACTCCGCTGTATTTGAAGCAACTTCTTTGGTTGTCTGGTGGTGTTCTTATTGCACTGATAATTTGCTTGTTCGATTATCGGCACTTGGAATATTTTGCTGTCCACTTCTATGGCTTAAGTATTGGTATGTTGGTTTACGTGTTGTTTATGGGGAAAACCACCATGGGAGCGACTCGCTGGATAGACCTTGGTTTTTTTAATCTGCAACCCGGAGAGGTTGTTAAGATTGCAGTTATTCTCCTGTTGGCTCGATATTTTGGTAAAACGGCAAATTCGTTCGGCTACAGCTTGTTTGAACTCTTGAAACCAACCCTCTGGCTATTGTTGCCGGTCGTATTGGTCTTAAAAGAACCCGATCTGGGGACAGCAGCTATGGTTGTTTCTATTGCCGCGACAATGTTGTTGTTTGCTGGTCTTAAACGAGGAACGCTGATTGGTTTGGGACTCATCGGAGTTTTGACCGCAGTGGTTGGTTGGTTTGGACTACACGATTATCAGCGAGCCAGAATCCGCACCTTTATGAATCCTGAGGCCGATCCATTGGGGAGCGGTTACCATATTATCCAATCTAAAATTGCTGTTGGCAGTGGCGGTTTCTTTGGCAAGGGTTTTATCCAGGGAACTCAGTCCCAGCTTTCGTTCCTACCCGAGCGGCATACCGATTTTGCTTTTTCAGTTTTTGCAGAAGAGTGGGGATTTGCTGGCAGCTTGGTGTTATTGTTTCTCTACCTGTTCTTAATTGTCTGGGGCTTATATGTCGCCAGGCGGGCTGCTGACCGATTCGGGTTATTTCTCGCCGTTGGGGTCACAGCTATGATTTTCTGGCATATCGTCGTTAACTTGGGGATGGTGATTGGCTTGCTGCCGGTTGTTGGTGTGCCTCTGCCGCTTTTTTCTTACGGCGGCACCAGTATGGTGACAACAATGATTGGGGTGGGATTGTTGATGAATGTGAGTATGCGGCGATTTAAGTTCTGAATTTGATGGGGGCATGAACTTGATACGTATTCCCATGAAAAGTACTAACCAAACCAAGGGACTGCGGGGTTGCGGCCCCGCTCGCCGCCTTCCTCTTTTGTCGTGCCACAAAAGAGTAAGCAGAAAAAGGCACCCGAACTCCTTGTCCACCGTTGGTGGATTCCCGGAAAGGGACAATGGCTTATGCGGGTCGGCAAAAACTCGCTACGCTCAAACATTTGCCACCCTGATCGCAACACCATCATCCGTTTCCGGCTACGTCACACGGGAAATGACGGTCAAAAACAAAATCCAGATGCCTCTTTTACGACTGATGCCTATTCCTTAGATAATTTCAGCAATGGAACAAGATGAATCTGGATAACTTTAGTGAATGGCTGGCGGATGCTTCTCGGGAAATCGGGGCGCACTCGGCGGCGTGCATCCGGATGGATAACCCGGTTCTGCGGCTGCGTATCGTAAAAAACAATGCGCAGGTAGCTAACTGGCTGAAGCTGGGGATGCACGGTGAGATGGATTATCTCGAACGGATGCTTGCCGAAAAAGCCAATCCATGGAAAACTTTTCCCTTCGCCAAATCTGTAATCGTGCTCGCTTTCTGTAACCGCTGGGGCGATCCCTCAGCAACGCACCCGTTCCCCGTACCTGCAAACGATGCTCTGCTTGGCTATATTTCGGCATATGCCAAGGAGGCCGACTACCACTCAACCGGGCGGGCTATGCTCTCCGAATTGACGGAGATGCTTGGCAAAAATATCCATGCTGAAGCAACGGTTGATACTGCCGCCGTCTATGAGCGTCTGTTCGCTGTTGTTGGCGGGCTTGGTGCGGTGGGAGACAACGATCTTTTGCGCGTGCCCGATTCGGGGGATACACGTGTTTTTATCGGCTGTCTCTTTGTCGATGCCGAACTGCCGGAAGTTATCCACGAGGCTCAGATGCCGTTTGCTTGCGCTACCTGCCACGCTTGCGTGAAGAATTGTCCGACCGGAGCGATCCAATCCGGCCAGCCGATCGACGCGCGCAAGTGCATCAGCTATTTAACCA
>JAQIBX010000143.1 GCA_027858895.1 Desulfuromusa sp.
GGGACGTTGCTGTTATTGTGAGCAGAAGTGCTATGCTTTGATCCGAGTCTAAAAGGTTGCGGCTGGATCGGTTTCTTGCCAGGACATCAATATTGATGTATTGTGATGACACAATATATGTGGAGGATCCCTTATGCGCACAACTTTGACGGTTGACGATCATCTCTATGAAAAAGCTCTTTCCCTGGCAGAACCCGGCATCGAGAAGTCGGAGCTTCTCAGGGAGTGTGTAAAAGCGTTTGTCGAGCGTCAAGCGGCACGCCGTCTGGCGGCACTCGGCGGACAGGCTCCTGATGTTGAGCTTGTTTCTCGCCGGCGTGAAATTCTGTAACTCTGATGTTTGTTCTGGTCGATTCTTCAGTGTGGGTTGCCCATTTCAAGCAGGACAAGGGGGGGGGACGCTCTTAAATAACTAAGTTGACATGCTGCTTCCTACTCGTTACTATCGCTCCATGCCACGGATACTGGGGAATAGTGACTTTGTCACCGCGACCCTCTCTCATGCAGATGAAGTTTTGAGCCGACACTATGAACTCAAAGCAAAAGGCGATGATGTAATATATCGTTATGCGAGTAGCAGATTTTTTTCAAATAGATATTGATGAAATTTTCTCTCTCGGCTGTCAGAACCCCATAGTTAACGCTAGCAGTCTCGTTTGCTTTTGGGTAGCCAGGGAACTGTGATTAACCGTACCGATTTTACGACCTAATGTGCGAGTTATGTCGGATGTAGTAATCTCTTAAGTATTCTATCGCAGGAACAAAATTTCCCGTGTTGTAAAACATGATCATCTGTTGGTTGAACTCAAGCCTGTCCTTCACTTTTATGTTGAGGACCGGATAGCCGTGCGACAGAAGCATCCCGTTCATTACCAACCGTGACACGCGTTTATTCCCATCGAAAAAAAACTGGGTTCTTGATCCAAACAGAAAGTAGGTTAATGCGGCAATAATAGGATGGTTGATTGCGCTTATGGTCGCGACCCCACGGTTAAAAATGTCATCCAGTTTAGCGGGGGATGGTGGCCGGTATTCGGTGCCGCCGATATTGACATTTCCATCTCTAAATTGCCCCCAGCTCAGAGCTTCTTCTCTTGCGACTTGAGCGTGTAACGTGCAGAGCGTCTTTTTATCCAGAGAGAAATGCTTGCTGGTTATCAGCTCAAACAACAATTCAACACTGCGATTCTGGTTCAAAATCTGCTGTTCATCGCTCAATTTATGCCCACCAACGGTAATACCTTCCAGCAGTGTCGCAACTTCTGGATAGGTCATCGCATTGCCTTCCAGGGCGGCGGTATTGTAGATGAAATCAATTTTGTCTTTTTTTGCCAAAAAAAGAAATCGTTTCTCATCTTGCGGAAAATCAAGGGCATTTACGGCAATATTATTGATGGTAACACTGTCTGGGAACATAATTTGGTCCTTTGAACCTTCGTAATTATTACAAATGAGTTGACATCCTCGTGAAAATGGGGACCCAGTATGATGAAGGAAATCATACCATTATTTTAAAATCGTGGTAACCATCCCTTGGAAGAAGTGGGACGCTCTTAAATAACAAAGTTGACATGCTGCATCCTACTCGTTACTATCGCTCCATGCCACGTACAGCGAGACTTGACGCTCCCGGAATCTTGCATCATGTTATGATTCGAGGAATAGAGCGGCGCAACATATTCAGGAACAATAAAGATCGTAACGATTTTCTGGAGCGGTTGGCAAAACTAATTCCAGAGACTGGGACAATTTGCTATGGCTGGGCCTTTCTTTCAAATCATGCCCATTTTCTATTTAAAACAGGTCACCTTCCTCTGTCGCAATTAATGCGCAGATTATTGACTGGTTACGTCGTCGGCTTTAATCGTCGCCACAAACGGCATGGCCAGTTATTTCAAAATCGTTTCAAATCTATTGTGTGCCAGGAGGATGCTTACCTCAAGGAACTGATTCGCTATATTCATTTGAATCCTATCCGGGCGGGATTGGTTAACGGGCTTAAAGGGTTGGATACTTATTCATACAGTGGTCACAAGGCGATGATGGGCAACGTTGAATGTCGATGGTTGCAGGTCGATGAAGTTCTGTCGATATTTGGTAAAAGCACCAATAGTGCCAGAAATGCCTATCGCCGTTTTGTTGAGGAGGGTCTTGAGCAAGGTCGCAGGGAGGAACTGGCTGGCGGTGGTCTGGTGAGAAGTGCGGGTGGTTGGTCGGAGGTGAAAAGAGATCAATGTCACGGAATGAGTGATGAGCGGATTTTGGGGGATAGTGACTTTGTCAACGCGACCCTCTCACTCGCAGGTGAAGCTTTGAGTCGGCGCTATGAACTCAAAGCAAAAGGCTGTGATCTGCAAGAACTTGCTACACGGGCTGCAGATATTTTTCAAATAGATATTGATAAAATTTTCTCTCCCAGTCGTCAGGGTCCCATCGTTCGTGCCAGAAGTCTCGTTTGCTTTTGGGCAGCGAGGGAGCTAGGTATATCATTGTCGGAATTGGCTCGAACCTTTAAGATGAGTGCTCCTGGAATAGGTTATGCCGTAGTCAGGGGAGAGAAGATTGCGAAGGATAAAAAAATAAGTTTAGTTATTTAAGAGCGTCCCCTCCAAGAAAAATGAGTTGCAATCTAGGGCTAATGGGTCTATATTTGATCTAAATATAGACTTGGAGGATGTATGAAGCATATCAGTGTGTCCGATGGAGTGATCCCGCTGGGTGAATTTAAATCTCATGCGCCACGATATCTCAAGAATCTGGATGGTCCGCTTATTATTACCCAAAATGGTCGGCCAGCAGGGGTGCTAATTTCTCCGGCAGAATATGATCAGATCAGGCAGCAGCAAAGTTTTCTTGAATCGATTGCTGCGGGGATGAATGATGTCCATGCTGGCAGAGTGATGAACGAGGAAACCCTTAAGAACCGCCTTGCAACGGCGCGAAAATTACGCTGAGCATGATGGAGATTGTCTGGACTGAACAGGCGTTACGATGTTTGGTGGACATCGAGGCGTACATCGCCACGGATGATCCAGCCGTTGCTGTAGTTTTTGTTGAAAAACTGATCCGTCGTACGGATGTTCTTATTGATCAACCTTTTTCTGGTCGTTTTGTTCCTGAAGTGCCTGGCCGAGATCTACGTGAGTTGATTGAAGGCAATTACCGGATTGTGTACCGCGTCAATTCATCGATTGTCGAGATCCTGACGGTCTTCGAGTCGCATAAGCTTTTTCCTCCTGGCTGATAGAAGGGATAGATCAGTGATACCCCTCCCACCAACTATTCAGATTGAGAATTGAATTGACAATTTGCATGGATCTGTTTTTTTGCAATGATAGAGGAGGTTGGGGAGGACATTCTGTATTGTGAATATGTGAAGAGAAGGGGGCGTTGCTGTTATTGTGAATTTACCCCCCCAAATTTTTCAGAACAGAACTTAAATCTGAATAGAAATAAAAATCCATACATATTTCTGTTTGTATTGACAATCAGTATGCTCCAGTTGTAGCATTCTTTCCATGCTAATTCAGCGAACTATGCAAGCCGATCTTATCCGTTTGGCAGGGCAATACCCGGTAGTAACCATTGTCGGGCCACGTCAATCTGGAAAAAGCACTCTCACGAGGATGTCTTTTCCAGACAAGCCTTATGTCTCCCTTGAACAGCTTTCGCTTCGGGATTTTGCCCTGTCCGATCCGGTGGGGTTTCTTAACACCCACGCCAAGGATGGCGCTATCCTGGATGAAATTCAGAGAGTGCCGAGTCTGTTATCCGAAATACAGGTGAGGGTTGACGCTTGCCCAGAGTTGAAAGGGGCCTATATATTGACCGGCAGTCATCAGTTATTGCTGATGGAGTCGGTTACGCAGTCTCTTGCCGGCCGAACAGCAATCCTGAAACTCCTTCCGTTCAGTCTTTCAGAACGTGCTGAATTCGTCGGCACTCCTGTAGACATCCCGCATCTTTTGTTTCACGGTTTCTATCCCCGCATATTTGCCGATCATCTTGATCCTGTCGAAGCGCTTTCATTTTATATCACGACCTACGTGGAACGAGACGTACGTGAAATAATGGCAATCAAGGATTTAGCTGCCTTCTCTCGCTTCCTGAAATTATGTGCCGGACGGACGGGGCAGATACTGAACGCTAGTTCGCTTGCCGTTGATGCCGGTATTAACCACAACACTGCCCGTTCCTGGCTGTCGCTGTTGGAGGCCAGTTTTATTATTACCCTGCTGCAGCCTCACTTTAATAATTTCAACAAGCGGTTAATCAAAGCGCCAAAACTTTACTTCTGGGACGTTGGTCTTGCGTGTCATCTTTTGGGGATCGAGCGTGCTGAACAGGTTGCAAGCCATCCGCTGGTAGGGTCACTTTTTGAAACCTTTGTCGTCACTGAATTGATGAAGCAGCGCCTGAACCGGGTGCGCGAGGCGAGACTGTACTACTGGCGGGATAATGCGGGGCATGAGGTGGATATATTACATGAATCTGGTCATGATATTATCCCAATAGAGATTAAATCGGGGGCCACCGTCCAGCGGGATGCCTGGAAAGGTATTGAATATTATCGTTCATTGAATCAAAAAGCGACCCCGGGGGTCGTTGTTTACGGTGGATCTGAACAGCAGGATCGTAGTAGTGGTTTACGGATAGTCAGCTTTTCTCAAATCGGAGACCTGATGAATACGTTTGGTACATCGTAGGTGGATGAGCAGGGGCCGTTGCTGTTATTGTGAACTGTTCGGTGTTGTTTCTTCCCGAGATAAAGGATCAAGTGAATAATGGAGCTATCCAGGAACTGCATTGCATTGTGCTGAGGTTAGATTAAGCCTACCAGGTTGCTTCCTGGCGGACTGTTTCCTCTTTCGCGGAAGGTCTCTAGCATTTCGTGCGGCGAACTTGCCACGTAAGGTGTTGATTGATGGGAAAAGATAAAATTAAAGCAATCTTGATAGATCTTCTTCGTGATAAAGCTGACTTTGCCTTACTGTTTGGTTCCTGGGCTAAAGACGAGGCCCGAATTACCCGCGAAAGTGATGTTGACTGCGGGGTGTTTTTTCATCCGGCGATTGTTGCCGACAAGTCATATTTTGATATTGCTGAACACTTTGAATATACTCTTGGCCGAAAGCTGGATATCGTGTGTTTAAACACGGCCGATATTATTATTGCGTCGCAAATTGTTGCGACAGGAGAAGTATTTTTTGCGCACTCAAAAACCCAACTTGATGCCTATCGAGCACAAGTAATGAGTCGATATCTCGATTTTAAACAATCAAGAAAAATCATTGAGGACAATATTCTGGTGAGGCCAAATTATGTGCAATGAGGAAGATGTCGTCCTGGCAAAGATTGCAATCATTAAGAAATGTGTTGCGACCATCGTTGAGATTCAGGCGGCAGATTTAGTTCCCTGGATGAGGGAGGATTTATCGGTTCTCAATCTTCAGCGAGCCATTCAGGCAGCAATAGATCTGGCTCATGTGGTTATCGCAAAATATGGTTTAGGATTGCCCAGCGATTATGGTCAATCGTTTGATATCTTGGCGAAACATCATATCGTTGATGCTGAAATTACCAGAATTCTCAAAAAAATGGTTGGCTTCAGGAATATTTCTGTTCACGAATATCAGGAAATTAATGGTGAGATCGTGCAATCAATTATTAAGCATCATCTTGATGATTTTGAGGTTTATTACACCCAGGTTCATAAATTTGTTTTTCGGCCTGATCTGGGATAGAGGGTGAGTGATTATCATCTTGCGAGATGATTGTTTGCAAATTAAATTGAGGGGGGGGTGATTAACCGCAACGTCCCCATGGTTGATTGGATGGTCATTGGAAAATGAGGAATAAACTGTATGCCGTTTGAATTTTACTTTTTTCTCAGTTCCGCCTTTATTTTAGGTGCAGTCATTGGTTCCTTTCTCAATGTTTGCATCTACCGTATCCCGGCAGGTAAATCGATTGTCTCGCCACCATCGGCATGCCCACATTGTGGGCACCGTATCCGGTGGTTTCAAAATATCCCAATCCTCAGTTACTTGTTTCTGGGAGGCAAGTGCGCTTCTTGTTACACGCGAATCTCTTTGCGTTATCCGGCGATTGAAGCACTGACCGGACTGCTGTTTGTTCTGGTTTTGTATTATTTCAGTTTCAGTGCTGCAACGTTGGTCTACTGGGTGTTTCTTGCTGCCTTAGTGACGATTACTTTTATCGATCTGGATCATCAGATTATTCCGGATGTGATCAGCTTACCCGGAATTGTGGTTGGTTTTATCTGTTCCTTTTTTATCCCCTGGCTTTCCTGGTCGGACTCTGTTCTGGGCATTGTTGTTGGCGGTGGTACTTTGCTGGCAATCGCCTGGATTTATGAAAAGGTGGCAAAGAGGGAGGGGATGGGCGGCGGCGATATCAAGCTGTTGGGGATGCTCGGGGCTTTTCTTGGCTGGAAAGCGGTGCTGCCAGTCATTTTTATTGCGTCATTAATGGGCTCCCTGATTGGTGTTCCGTTGATGTTGTTGCAAAAAGGTGATACGAAGCTGGCAATTCCGTTTGGTCCGTTTCTGGCTTTTGCCGCGACGGTTTATTTGTTTTGGGGTCGTGATTTAGTTTTTTGGTATTTAAGTTTACTGGGGAACTGAACCGAGTTGCATTGTGAAAAATAAGTGATTTACAACTTTACCTTACGGTAGATTCATTAAGGATAGGCTGAAAGAGAAGTAAGCTATAATTTCTTTTTTTTAATTTTATTTATTGGTTTAATCTAAAATTGCTTGACACTGATGTTCAGTGACCTATAATTACGCACAATTCGATTGTTTTTGCTGTTATGAAGGTAAGGTAAATGCATAATCAGGTCAGGGAAATTCGTGAAGCATTGTTGATGAGTAAGGCTGAGCTGGCGCGTAAGGCTGATGTTTCACCTTTGACAGTGACACGGATTGAACGTGGATACCCTTGTCGTATGGAAACAATGCGTAAAATTATCTTGGCACTGGGATACAAACTGTCTGATAAAACCAAGGTTTTTCCAGCGTAGGTAGTTCCTGGCCGGTAAGCTGCGGCTGATATTTTTGACTCTATTCGAACGGGATAAAACATGTTCGCCTCGAAAAAAGATATTGTTGGTATTGATGTGGGTTCAAGCGCGGTCAAAATCGTGCGCTTGCGTGAGTCTCGCGGGACTTTCCATCTGGAAAATATTGGCATCATGCCCCTTGCTGCAGAAACGATTGTTGATAACACGATTATGGATTCAACGGCCGTTGTTGACTCTATACACAATCTGCTGAATGCGATGAAGATTAAGACAAAACGGGTGGCGACCTCAGTTTCTGGTCATTCTGTTATCATCCGCAAAATCAGTTTGCCGAACATGACTGATGCTGAGTTGGAGGCATCGATTCAATGGGAAGCTGAACAATATATTCCTTTCGACATATCCGAGGTCAATATCGATTTTCAGATTCTCGGCTCCGATGCAAAAGATCCCTCGCAGATGGATGTCATGTTGGTCGCAGCAAAGAGAGATTTTGTTGATGACTATACGTCACTTTTCGCTGAAGCAGGTCTTGAGCCTGTGGTGATGGATATCGACTGCTTTGCCGTTGAAAACATGTTTGATTACAATTATGGCTTTGTTGATAACGAGGTTGTTGCATTAATCGATATGGGTGCTAGCGCTACAAGTGTCAGCGTTCTCAGTGGTAATGTCTCAATATTTAATAGAGATATCCAAACCGGTGGGAATTTGTTGAGTGCAGAATTGCAAAAGCGTCTTGGGGTGAGTAGTGAAGAGGCCGAACGAGCCAAGCTTGGGGATCGCAATATTGCTGATGTTGATTCTGACTCTATTGACGACATTCTTACAGATGCGATTGAAAATCTGGTTCAAGAGGTACAGCGCTCTTTGGATTTCTTTGCGGCAACTTCCAGCGAGGATCGGGTCACTAAAGTCTATTTGACTGGTGGGGTGTCCAACTCGGAAAAAGTTAGAGAAACATTGGAAGAGCGTCTTGGCATCTCTGCGGAAAGAGTCGATCCATTTCGAAACGTGAAGATCAATGAAAAGGAATTTGATGCGGAGTACCTCGATGCGATTGGTCCAATGTTTTCTGTGGCTGCGGGCTTGGCAATGAGGAAGGTTGGTGACAAATGATTCGAATTAACCTGCTACCAGTCAGGGCTGCGCAGAAAAAAGAGAAACTGCGATCACAAATGTCAATCTTTTTTCTTAGTATGATTCTGGTTTGTATAGCTTGTGGTGCTTTATATGCACAAAAGATGACTGCTATCAATAGTGTTAAAGATGAGATTGCCGTTATCGCGCAAAAAAATAATGAACTGAAAAAGAAAATTGGCCAAGTTAGAGACTTTGAAAAGAAAAAAGCCGACTTAGAGCAAAAGCTTGCGGTTCTACAGACCTTGAAAGATGGAAAGTCTGGCCCGGTGCGCCTGTTGGACGATCTGAGTGCGTCATTACCTGAAAAACTCTGGTTGACCAAATTTTCAGAAAAGGGTGGCAAAGTTAATCTTGCGGGTGTGGCAGATAGCGAGAATACCGTTGCTGTTTTTATGCGGAATCTGGATGCTTCTCCATATTATAAAAATATTGAATTGGCAGTGACAGAACAGACCAAGGCTGGTGACAGAAAGATGCAAAAATTCACCTTGAATTGTAGCGTTGAAGCACCATTACCTGAATAAACGGGATTTTAAGCGATGAATTCACGAGTCGAGAAAGTCTTAAATCTGCCAGCTTATCAGCGAATGCTTATTGTTCTGATAATTATGGCAATTTTAGCAGCGGGATTTTATTACCTTCTTTATCAACCCCAACTAGAGCAGCATAGCAGTTTGATAATAAAGCGGGATGCTGACCAGGTTCAATTGCAAAAAAATCAAAAAATTGCTAACAATTTGGCTGTTTATCGTGCCGAATATGAAAAAATGCAGGTCAGGCTGGACGAAGCTCTCGGGGAGTTGCCGTTGAAAAAAGAAATTCCGAGCTTGTTGACCAGTATTGGCGATCTTGCAAAAGAGAAGGGTCTGGAAATATTACGCTTCAAGCCTTCTGGCGAAACGGTTAAGGGTTTTTATGCTGAAGTTCCTGTGGCATTGAAATTGGCAGGTTCGTATCATCAAACGGCTGCATTTTTTGATGCCGTGAGTAAAATGGAGCGGATTGTTAATATCCAGGGCTTGACTATAGGTGGCGCCAAAGATGTTGAGGGTAAAACAACCTTAGGCGTCGATTGCCGTGCCATTACCTTCCGTTTTGTTGAAAATTCTGCAGTGCAGAATAAGAAGAAAGGCGGTAAGGCGAAATGAAATTGAAATCCCTTAAAGCATTCGGTCTTCTCTTCTTGTCCATCTCTTTTGTTCTTTCTGGGATTGTTGTTGATGTTTTTGCACAACAGGATCCTGTCCAGACTGAAGAAGCACAAACCCTGGCCGCTGGTCTCAATCCTTCGGAGAGTGATGACTTTGCCTATAGTCCTAGAGGGCGGAGAGATCCTTTTAAACCGTTGATACAGGAAAAACAAAAGATCGCAAAAGTAGTAAAAGGAAGGCCAGACAAAATAAAGGGTCCGCTAGAAAAGTTTGAACTCAGCCAGTATCGCTTAATTGCTCTTATTGTGGTCAAAGGGGTTCCTCGAGCTATGGTGAAGGCTCCAGACGGCAAAAGTTATACTGTCAAGGTTGGTGAATATATCGGTATGAATGACGGTATTGTCAAAAATATTGAGACTAAAGTTGTTGCTATAGATAAAAACGGCTTGCGGGTCGAAGAAAGTCCTGATCGTATGGTTATTGAAGAAGTTGGTATTGACAGTTACACGGGAAAAGAAATTAAAGAAAACCGTTATATCGCCATGTAAATTCATGTAAATTGTATTTGTTAAATTGTGAAGCATCGTTGTACACGAATGACTTTTAGGGGAATGATATGAGAAGAAGCGTTGTGCTCCTTGGTACGTTATTGATGATTTTGTCGATTGCTTGGGTGTCGCCACTCTGTGCAGCTGATTCACTTTCTGTGGTTTCGGTTGCTGAAAAGCGGGTGCAATTAACTGCGACCGTGGGAATTGAACAGGTTCGGTATTTCACTCTTGACTCCCCCAAAAGGCTTGTTGTTGATTTATATGGCGTCCAGCCAGGCAATCACAATGAGGAGTTCCAACTGAGTGACGGTTTTAAGTTGCTGCGCGCAGGAGCGTTGGACAATAAAACCCGCTTTGTCTTTGACGTGACGGGTTCAGTGTTTCCAACCTTCAAAGTCAATACCGAAAATGATCAGGTGGTCATTACCTGGGATCCCTCACAGGATACGGTAGCGAACGCTCTTGCGGAACCAGCAACTGTGGGGAGTGCAAAAATCACCGCAATCGACTTTGCTTCCGAAGCTGGGCAATCTAAGTTTTATATTAATGTGAATGGCAAGGCTACCGCGACTAAGCCCATTCGCGACGGTAACAAAATTCAATTTTCTTTAAAAAATACCACGCTACCACGCGCCTTGCGCAGGGTATTCGATACCTTGGCTTTCCCTAGCGCAATATATTCAGTCACTCCTTATTTGGTCAACGCGACTGGACAGTCAGAAGTCCGTTTTGTTGT